>NZ_JACSWC010000396.1 GCF_016888165.1 Halomicronema sp. CCY15110
GGCGGGACCAGGCATTCGACGTCAGCCTCTAAAACTCACTCCTTAAGGATATATGCATTTCCGCCATGCGGTACTAGCTTTGCGGCGCCAGTAGAGACCACCAATGAAGATGCGCTGGTAGAGCTGACCTTTGCCGACCTTGCCGCCCAGGGTAATGAAGCCGATATTGACGGCACTGTGACTAGCTTTGAGGTGCAAGCGGTTACCAGTGGCACCCTGTTGTTAGGAGCCGATGCGGGTAGTGCTACAGCTTTTGCGGCTGGGACGAATGACACCATCACGGCGGGCATCAATGCCTACTGGACACCCGATGCCGATACGAACGGCACTCTGGATGCTTTCTCCGTCGTGGCCCAAGATGACCAAAGTGCCGCATCGACCCCAGCCGTCACGGCCCAGGTCAGCGTCATGGCAGTCAACGATGAACCGAGCTTCAGTGCAACCAATCCAGCGACCAACGAGCGCGGCGAAACTGCTGTTACCCTTGCGAACTGGGCCACCTTTGCCCCCGGCGGCGGCACGGATGAAGCTAGTCAAACGGCATTGGCCTATACCGTCAGCGGCATCACTAACGCCAGCCTATTCAGCGTCTCGCCCAGCATCAGCACCACAGGCGAACTGACCTATACGCTTGATGCAACCGCAGTCGGCACATCAGACTTCAAGGTCACGGTGCAAGATAACGGCGGCACGGCTAACGGTGGTGTGGATACCGCTGTGCCTCAAACCTTCACCATTACGGTGAACGATACAACCAATCCCAGCGTCACCAGCTTTACTCGTAAAACACCCACCGTCGGCACGACAGACGCCGATACGCTGACTTTCCAAGCGACCTTTACCGAAGCAGTGCAAAACGTCGATAAGACTGACTTTGAGGTGAATGGCACCACGGCTACAGTCACGAACGTTACAGGCAACGGCGACACCTACGAAATCACCCTCTCCGGCGGCGACCTCGCCAACCTCAACGGCACCGTCGGCCTAGATTTAGCCGGAGCGCAAAATATCCAAGACCTCGCAGGCAATGCCCTCACTCCTGCCGAGCCGACCACTGACGAGTCTTACCAGGTAGCCAACGCTAACATTGCCTTTTCTCAAGCGTCTTACACCAACAACGAAGGTGACGGTACCAGCCAACTTGTAACCGTTACCCGCGCCTTTACCACTGGCACGGCCTCAGTGGAAATCGCCCTGCAAGGAACCAGTACTGCGACTAGCGGCAGCGACTACACCGACCCCGGCTTTCCCCTCACGGTGACTTTTGCCGACGGTGAAGCCAGCCAGACCGTCGATATTGCCCTCATTGATGACAAGGCCACCGAAGGTGACGAAACCCTTGTCCTGAGCTTGCAGAATCCAACTGGGGGGAACTTAGGCCCTCAAACCACCACCACCCTCAACATCGCTGATAACGACAGCCCCGGCTTCACCATCATCGAGTCTGGTGGCACGACGCAAGTGGATGAGTCAGGCACGACCGATACCTTTACTGTCGTACTGAATAGTCAGCCCCTCAGCGATGTCAAGCTGTCAGTGGTCAGTGATGATGCCACCGAAGCCACAGTCAACTTGGCTGCACTGACCTTTACTCAGGCCAACTGGAATGTGGCTCAAACCGTCACGGTGAACGGCGTTGACGATGACGATGACGATAGCGACCAAACTAGCACCCTGACCCTCAGCGTGATTGCTGCCGACAGTGACGATGCCTTTGATGCGCTGGCGGATCAAAAAGTGACAGTGACCACCCTCGACAACGACACGGCGGGCATTACCGTGGTGGCATCGGGGGGCACCACCACCGTCACCGAAGGGGGCACCACCGACAGCTATACCGTCGTGCTCGACTCCCAGCCGACCGCTGAGGTGACGATCGCTTTCACCCCAGACGGACAAACTCAGCTCGATCAAACGGCTTTGACCTTCACCACGGCCAACTGGGATCAGGCCCAGACGGTAACGGTGACGGCGGTGGATGCTGCCGCGATCGAAGGGGCTCACAGCAGCACGATCAACGCGAAAGTCACCAGCACCGACAACAAATACAACGGTTTGGGGGTGGCCGCGATCGCGGTGGCCGTGACAGACAACGACATTCAGACCGTGAATTTAACCGCCAGTGCCACCAGCGGCACCGAAGCCGACGGCACGGCGATTACGGTGACGGCGATCGCTGATGGGGCGGTCACCGGCGACCAAACTATCGATTTGAACGTCACCGGCAGCAACATTACCGCTGGAGACTACAGCCTCAGCAAAGCTGTGATCACCATTCTCGATGGGCAGACGACGGGCACCGCGACCTTTACCGTGCTGGATGATGCGCTGATAGAGGGGCTGGAAACGGCCACGCTATCGCTGAGCAATCCTTCGGCGGGGGTGCTGTTGGGGGCGACGACGAATCAAAGTATCGCGATCGCGGATAACGATGTGGCTCCACCGGCTCCGAGTGCCAGTGTCGCGATCGCCGGGGTCTTTAACTTTGAGCAGTGGGTTTCGCGCCAAACCATCCTGACTGGCCTGGAATACCAAAGCCCTGTAGTCGACTTCAACGTCGAAATTGGCGGTCTCCGCATCGCGCCGTTATTCGACGAAACCGACTACCTGAGCGATCACCCGGATGTGGCGGCAGCGGTGCAGCAGGGCGGCTTGCGCTACGGGTTTGAGCACTTTGTGCAGTTTGGCATCAACGAGGGGCGGAGTCCTTCTGATTGGTTTGATACCGATTACTATCTGGCGCAAAATGCCGATGTGGCGGCAGCAGTGAGCCGGGGGGAAACAACGGCGATCGCCCATTTCCTCAATTTTGGCCACCGCGAAAACCGCGACCCCAGTGCCTTCTTCGATGCCAGTGACTACCTGGTGAGCAACCCTGATGTCGCCGGGGCGGTAACGGCAGGCGGCTTCGACAGTGCGTTTGAACATTACATCGAATTCGGCGCGGCAGAGGGACGTTTATCAGGGCTCTTGTTTGAAGAGGCATTTTACCTCCAGCAAAACCCCGATGTCGCCGGGGCGGTGCAGCGGGGTGACGTTGCGCTAGCGCTATATCACTTCCTCTCCTTCGGCCAACGCGAAGGGCGCGACCCGTCCTCACTATTTGACCAGAGTGCCTATCTGGCCCGCTATGGCGATGTCGCCGCCGCCGTGGCGGGTGGCAGCTTTGCCAGTGGCTTTGAGCACTATATGCTCTCTGGCCGGGCTGAAGGGCGCACACCTGTGTAAGTCTTCGCCAGTTGCCCAGGGGGCTGAATCACGGTGCCGCGAGCCTACAATAGTGGCTCGCCACCTTTGGGGAAAGATGACGAGCCACGGCAACCTGGATGGAGTACTTGACCCAGCGAAGTCTACGACAGAGGGGCGTTCGTATTGCCGTCGCCGACGATCGCCTTCATCCCTTCGAGGGTAGCGGGAATCGTGCGCGGATCCATAAACATGACCTTACTGCTGCCACTTTCTCCAATGTGCTGGCCCATCTCGATATAGCTTTGCGCCAAGAGATACTGCAAGGCGTCGGTCGCCTGCGGATCCGTACGCAACTTGTCCGCAATGATCGCCATGGCTTCCGAGGTCGCCTGAGCTTTGAGCACCGCTTCCTGACGGTAAGCCTGCGCCTTCAGAACGATCGCCTTTTGCTGGGCTTCCGCGTCTAAAATCGCCGCCTTTTTGCCCGATTCTGCCGCTAAGACTTCTGACTCAGCCTTCCCTTTAGCGCTGTTGACCGCTGACTCGCGTTCCCCCTCAGACGTTAGGACGGCGGCCCGCTTGCGCCGCTCAGCCGCCATTTGCAGTTCCATCGAATCTTGCACGGCTTTGGACGGCATGATGTCCCGCAGTTCGACGCGGGTGACCTTGACGCCCCACGGATCGGTGGAGATATCTAACTCCCGTAGCAGCGACTCGTTGATTTCGGAACGGGCGGTAAAGGTTTCATCAAGTTCCAGCTTGCCCATCTCCGAGCGAATCTGGGTCAAGACCAAGTTCACCATGGCGGCTTGCAAATTCTCAACCTTGTAGTAGGCCTTTTCTAAATCGATGATGCGCCAGTAAACGACGGCATCCACCGAGATGGAGACGTTGTCGCGGGTGATGCAAGACTGAGGCGGCACGTCGAGCACCCGCTCCCGTACGGTTTGCTTATACACCACCTTGTCGAGGACGGGGGTGACGAAGTTCAGACCGGGAGTAAGCTTTTTGCCGTTATAGCGACCCAGCGTTTCCACGAGGGCTTCGTCGCTTTGGTTCACGATTTTGACGGCACTAGATGCAACGCCACCTCCCAACGCTAAGACAATCAAGAAAACAATGGGATTCATACTCAATTTCCTCAAATACGGCGAATGTGGATAGAACGATACAGGCCCCCCTCATCTCCCAGTCTCTTCTCCGTTTTGGAGAGCAGGGGAGCCAGAGCAAGTCCCTCTCTCAGACTGAGGCTACTCAGTACACATAAGTTCTGAACCTCTTGCTGTGCAGGCTTTCCCCGCATCCCCCAACCCCTTCTCCCAGAACAGGCGAAGGAGGCCGTTGGCGTAGCCTGCCCAGAGGGCTTGGGGGTGAGGGCCAAGATGTGTGTACGCAGCAGCCCAGCCTTAGGAGGGGGATTTAGGGTGCGGGTAGACATACAAGCAAGCAAGTCCGTAGTGACTTTGAGAAAGGGGGCGAAAGCCGGGGGATACTCGAAACCATGGAGATGTCATCAGTCACTAACGAATGCTGTGTTCGGGCATGATGAAGAGCGTGTTGCCTTTGCGGCCAACGACGATGACGGGTTCGTCAGCGCCGATCGTGGTCTCCTGATCATCACAGCGGGCCTGCCAAGAATTGCCTTCATACAACACGCGGCCCGTTTGGCCAGCGGCGATCGCGGTGAGGGTGCGGGCTTCGGTTGAGTCGGCCAGGGTGTAGGGCGTGCGTTTGGGCACAAAGCGCTTGAGAGCCCAGTTTGCCAGTACCGACAGCACCATCCAAATCGCCACCTGAATGGAAAACTGCGGTATCACCAACGCCACAACGGAGACCACGAGGGCACTGACCCCCAGCGTGGCTTCAATAAATGCCGTCGGCAAAAGCAGCTCCATTAAACAGAGCACGCCGCCCACGACTAACCAAAACAGAGGAAGACTCATAGCCGGCCCAAAATCCAAAATCGTCTTAATAGCTGTGACCCATCGAGTCGCCCGGACAACAAATTGATGTCACCGCCCTCAAACGGAACACAGGGGCGATCGCGACAACCGACATCGCGGCGGCGCGAGTCGCCTGCCAGCACCGACAAAATTGCCCTCAGCGCGAGAAAATCGCCCTCCAAAATCGGGGATGTTTGAAATTCAGTAGAAACTACACCATAACCATGCCGTTTCCCTGAAAATCGCTCAAATCTCCTTTGCTTCGGCCAGCGCCTCCGGTGTTGACGGCATCAGGTTACTGACCGGCAACCCTCACCCCCCTGGGTGACCCAAGTGACCTGACCCGGCGGCAATCCACCTTGAGGGCGGCTTTGAACCTGGTTTTCAGCGGACAAACCACGCGATGAGTAACGCTTCATCAATATGATGGCGCTGTTTTTCCAGAGTTACGTACAATCAGCACAATTCGTTTAGGTTTAGGGTGCGACGCTAAATATGCCGCAAATTGAGTGAGCAAAAACGAAAAGATCCACTAGGATTAACCTAATTTCCTGACCCTAGCGTCAGGACAAGCGATCGGCAGTGTTGTGATGGACGTAGACCATCTGAACCAATGACAGTAAGTGCAGAGCGAGTCGGAACACAAACGCGGGTATGTCTCTGGGCCATTGGGGCCGGGACGGAAGCGGTCGCAGTGGGGGACACCATCGGCGATCGCTATGAGGTGATTGCCCCCCACATTTGGCAAGACCTCAAACCCGAAACGCCCCCGTCGCCCCCAGACGCCTGGCCACCCATGGTGCGATCGTATCTGCAAGCCCATCGGCAACGGCTGCATGTGCCAGGGGTTTATGATGTGCTGCCCCAAACAGGCAAAAAAGAGTCCTGGGTTTTACTCGAAAATGCCCCGATCAATGCCCGCTCTGGGTTGCTGTTTTCCCCATTAGCGGAGCAGTGGCCGCAGGTGTCGGCGGTACGGCAGTTGTCCTGGCTGTGGCAGATTTGGCAGCTCTGGCAGGTGCTGGAGCCGCTCAAAGTCGCGAATAGTTTGCTCGACGCAGAAAATGTTCGAGTAGAGGGCTGGCGAGTCCGGCTACTGCAACTTATCCCCGATGAGCAGGCCCCGACCTTACAAGATTTAGGCGCGAGCTGGGCCGGACTCATCGAGTCGGCTCAGGGGGCGATCGCCGCCTCCCTGACCAATCTGGTGCAGTCGATGACCACGAGCGAGCTGGCTCCAGAGCAACTGGCCGTTGATCTCAATTATTTATTGCTGCGGGAATCCGCCACCTATCGTCCCCGGTTTCGCGTGGCAGGCAATACCGACCCCGGCCCCAACCAACCCCGCAACGAAGATGCTTGTTTTCCCGTTGGCGAGCAGTCAGAAATGCCGACGCCGCGCATCGCGATTGTGTGTGATGGGGTGGGCGGCCACGAAGCGGGAGAGGTCGCCAGTCAGATTGTGGTGCGATCGCTGCGTCCCCAACTGCAAGGGCTCTTAGCGGAATGTGGTCGGGAAGAGATTGCCGTGCCGCCGCAAGTCGTGGCGCAACAAATCGAAGCGGCCATTCGCGTGGTGAATGATCTGGTCAATGCGCAAAATGATTTGCAGGGTCGCAGTGAGCGGCAGCGCATGGGCACTACTCTGGTCATGGCGCTCGTGGTGCCCCAACGCATCAAGACCCCGAATGGCTGGATTCAGGTCGAAGAGGTGTATATCGCCCAAGTGGGCGACAGTCGCGCCTATTGGGTCACCCCCGACTATTGCCATTTGCTCACTGTGGATGACGACATCGCGGGGCGGGAAACCCTCGCCGGACGGGCTTTCTACAGTACGTTGCGCGATCGCCCCGAAGCCAGTTCCCTCACGCAGGCGATCGGGACCCGTAATAGCCAATACCTTACCCCCCACGTGCAGCGGCTGACGCTGGATGAGGAAGGGGTATTGCTGCTGTGTACGGACGGCCTGAGTGATCACTATCAGGTAGAAAATGCCTGGGCTAACTACATTGGCCTGATCACCAAAGACATCATTTCGCTGCAGGCCGCTGTGGATTCTTGGATTCAGCTCGCGAACCAGAAGAACGGTCACGACAATGTCGCCGTCGCCCTGATGCACGTTAAGCCTTTGTTGGCAGATGCGTTTGGGGCAGCGCCCACAGCGCCCACCGAGGCCGACGACGCAGCAGCAGAAGACCTCACCGATGCCTCGAAAGCACTGCTTTATGGCGAAGAAGACGCGGCGACCCATACCGAAAATACCAAAGGTGGCCCGACCGCAACCTTGCCGCAGTGGTGGATCGCGGCGGTGGCGGTGGGCATTCTCTTTTTTGCGGGGGTCTTTGGCTGGTGGATCGCCGGTCAATTATCGGCACCGCCCACCGAGAGTGATGTCGAATCCGTCGAATAAGCGGGTCGGCTGGGCAACATCAGTAACCGTCAGAAATTAGTTTCTGGCGGTCGTTTGGGTTGGGGTGGTCTGGATTGAGAGATGATGTTCACCCGCGATCGCACGCACCAAAATGTTCGGATAAACCTCATTGCAGCCCATTGCTCTCTCCGACCCTCAGCCTTGAGGAAGGGCCCGACATCAGCGTTTCCGTAAGTCTTGTGTTCCTTACCCGGATTCGCTGACACGGTGGATCGAGAGCACATCAGTCATTTTGCGCAATTGGGTAAACGTCTGCTCTAGATGGTTGTGATCCCGCACGTCCAGGCCCAATTCAATTTCCGCCGTTTGGCCGGGGAAGGTTTTGACCTGGGCTTTGTGAACATTGATATCGAGGTCGGACAGGTGACTAAGGATATCTTTGAGCACGCCGACGCGATCGATGACTTGGATGCGCACCTGTACCGGATAGGTAGAAGTCCGTTTAGCGGTGGCTTCTTCCAAGTTCCAACTGGTGGGGATGAGGCGATCGCCCGGAATGCGTTCCACATTCGGACAGTTTTGACGGTGAATGGCAATGCCCCGCGAGCCCATCGATACGGTCCCAATAATCGACTCACCCGGCAGGGGATTGCAGCAGCCCGCCATGTGATACAGCAGCCCCTCAACACCAAAAATGGGGGAATCAGAGTGCGTCTTAGCAGGGCGAGTGGGCGTACTGATCGCCTCCGCCAACAAGGTTTCGGCATCTTCTTCCGCCGTCTTCGGGTGGCGCGACTGCAGGGGCTGGTGTTCTTTGACAGCTTCTCGCAGACGGTTGACCACGAGATTTAACGTCACTTCGCCATAACCCAGACCCGCCAGCAAATCTTCAGCACTGGGGTAATTACACCGTTCGGCCACCGCCTGAGCCGGCTCAGACTTGAGCATGGCATCCAGCCCGCTTTTGCCCATTTCTTTTTCGAGCATGTCGCGACCGCGAGCAATGTTTTCATCCCGGTGCGATCGCTTATACCACTGCCGGATGCGATTACGGGCGCTCGCCGTCACCACCGAGTTCAACCAATCCAGATTAGGATGACTCGTCCGTTGGGTAATGATTTCGACAATATCGCCGTTTTCCAGCGGGGTATCGAGGGGCACGATGCGGCCATTGACCCGCCCGCCCGCGCAATGGTTGCCCACCTCCGTATGGATGCGATAGGCAAAGTCGATGGGAGTCGCTCCTCGCGTGAGGGAAATGACATCGCCATCCGGCGTAAAGACATACACATCTTCGTCGAACAGATTGCCCTTGACGTTGTCCATGAACTCTTGGGCATCTTTCAGGTCGCTCTGCCACTCCAGCAGTTGCCGCAACCAGGTAAAGCGTTCTTCGTCCGCGGAGACGGGGGTCGTGCTCGCGCCACCGGATTCCTTATATTTCCAGTGGGCGGCGATCCCGTATTCCGCAATGTGGTGCATTTCCAAAGTGCGGATTTGCACTTCAATCGGGCGACCATAGCTGCCAATCACCACTGTATGCAGCGACTGATAGCGGTTGGGTTTGGGCAGGCCAATGTAGTCCTTAAAGCGACCGGGGATCGGGCGAAACGCATCGTGGGCGATCGCTAAGGCCCGATAACAGTCTTCGTTGGTATTCACAATCAGGCGAATGGCCGCCACATCATAGATCTCACTGAAATCTTTTTGCTGCTGCTCCATTTTGCGGAAGATGCCGTAGAGGTGTTTGGGACGGCTACTCACGTCTACGATGCCGAGCCCCGACTGCTCCATGCGCTCCCGCAGGGTGGAGGCGACTGCCTGTAACCGAGTTTCGCGATCGGTGCGCTTGCCAGCCACATGGGTTTGCATCATGCGGTAGGCATCGGGTTCCAAATATTTGAACGATAAATCCTCCAGTTCCCACTTGAAGCGACCGATCCCCAAGCGATTGGCGAGGGGTGCAAAAATTTCCAAGGTCTCGGCGGCAATGCGGCGCTGTTTTTCGGGTTTGAGGTGTTCCAGGGTGCGCATGTTGTGGAGGCGATCGGCCAGTTTCACCACAATCACCCGCACGTCTTGGGCCATCGCCAAAAACATGCGGCGAAAGTTCTCGGCTTGCCGTTCGGTTTTGCTGTGAAAGTTAAATTTAGAGAGCTTGGTGACCCCTTCGACCAGGTGGCGCACTTCTTCGCCAAAATTCGCTTCGATTTCGTCAGCGGTGACGTCGGTGTCTTCGACCACGTCATGGAGAAATCCGGCGGCAATCATGGCGCTGTCGCCGCCCAAGTCCCGCAGCAAACAGGCGACCTCGATGGGATGGCAAATGTAGGCTTCGCCTGAGGCTCGCTTTTGGCCTTCGTGCAGGGTGTAAGCAAATTGAAAGGCCCGGCTCACCAGATCACACCCGGCTTCATCCAGGGCTTGAGGAGTGGCCCCTTTGCCGTTGATCGGAGGGGCGATCGCGGCAGCAGCGTGATGACCATTGCCATTGCCGTCATGGTGCCCGCTGGCTGACTCTTCATCCTGGGTCAGCAGGCAGTTGGCGAGCCAATCGGGCACGGTGCAGTCTTGCGGAAGGGTCGCGGTTGAGTGGGCCATCACGGGGAACGAAAATAAACGACAGGGTCGCTAGTGATGCACTAGCGGAAAAACCTACGCAGGCTGTAGGGATTCATGAAGCAGCAAGAGTCACGGGTTCTAGTCAAAAAAAGCGAGTAATCGTGCCCTCACCGAAACGGCAGAAAAGTTCTCCATCAGAGACATATCTGACCCTATGGGTGAGGGTTTTTGACTCAGCAAAGAAGCCTAGACGCTGGCTAAAAGTAGAACGGAATTACTAACTAAAAGTCGTAATTGTTACGGGTTTATCTCATTACTATAAACAAAGTTGAGGAATTCTATACCGAGTTAACTCTGGTTGGGGTAAATCGCAATTATTTGAAAGTTTTGCGGTCTCAATGTCATGGGACGCGCAAATGAATAGGCAGAAAGAGGGCAGCAATGACTGACACAACGAATGCTGAAACGACGGCCATTGAACTTTTGGCGCAATTTGTCGAGCAGTTGATCGGGCTCCAAAATAGTGCGCAAGCGGCTCAGGTGAATGGGCGATCGCTCCAGCAACAGTTTCTCCAAGCCCAACAGCTGTACCAAACGCAATTGCTGCCCACCCTCATGGCATCACCCACCGCCGAAAAGTTTATGTCTTACCAAACTGAGATCAATCGAGCATTGCGACTCTTGGGCATGGATGTGGCTTTCTTACAGTCTGCCAAAAATTCGGTAACGCTTCAAAAACGCCAGGCCCAGATGCAACAGCAGCTCCAGACGCTATTGGCGTTCTGCCAGGGCTTGCAGGCCGCGATGGCCGAGTCATGAACGGTGTCAGCGATCGCTCAGCAAGGTTTTTCAGTCTTTCACAGCGATCGCCTGAATAGTACGAAAGCCCTACAAACCTGAACATAGATGAGGTTTTGTGTGGAATACCCAAGGGAGTCCTGAACTTTTCCCTATCGACGTATCTAAAAAAGTCAGGCATCTTGGAATTGACCCCCACGGGGCGAGGCAACCCGACTCGCAAGATGTGACTCGCTCACATCGAGCCCAGCGGTGAGTGGCGACAGCAATGTTTAAACTCGCGATCGGTGTTTGTCTTTTCCCGTTCAACAACCAGGGAAAGACTACCGTCATGCCACAACAACCTTTATCTCACCCATCATCCGCCCGCGTGAATTCCTCCAGACTGTGGCGAAAATCTGCCGCCTGTTTGGGGCTAGGCATTTTCGCGAGTTCTCTCGCAATGTTCTTGCCCAGCGCTCAAAACCCATCAAAGGCCCAAAATCAATCAGGTGCGAATGGTTTCTGCTATTACGTCACAATGCCAACTAGTCTGTACACAACCCCATCTTTTGACTCAGATGCGGGGGTCAGCTTCGGAGTTGGTGACAGAGCCTACGCCACCACCATCCCGCCCACGTTCGCATGGAACAACTTCGGCGTCGGTACCAATTTCGTTAAGGTTGCAATCTACGACGGCAACACTGCTTGGGTGCCGCTTTACACACCCGACGGCACACAACTCTTGGAGGAGTATCCGCCTGAAGAATGTTCCAATCCGGGGTTGAATGCGGCGACCTTCCCCGTCACTGGTGATCCTCAGCAGATTGCTTGTTTTGGCATCAAGGTACCGACGAACGTGTACTCAGCCCCTTCATTTAATTCAGCCATCAAAGGTCGCTATGCGGTGGGCGATACCGCTTACCGAACCAATGACCTGACGCCTGATGTGCCTTTGAGGGATGGCACATGGGATGGTAATACGTTTATCGCGGTCAGCATCTACGACGGCAGCAAAGCGTGGGTTCCCCGTCAACGGCCCAACAACACAGTAATCCTTGAGGATCTGGCACAGTGCCCTTAAGGGGAGTCCATCAGGAAACGTAGTTTTCTTTCACTAGCCAGATCAGGCCACTGGTACGCCACTCCGCAAGAGCAAAAAGAGGAGCAGCGCACCAGTGGCTTCGGGGACGGGGTGAGGGGACGGTTCCCTATCGAATTAACCGATATGGTCGGAAGTTCGAGGGAACCGTCCCCTGGGCAGCCGGAGCTGACGTCATTGAGCCATCCTTGCTATTGGAGTGGACGTGCTATAAAAGTCGTGCCGTCAGGAGTGGGGTCGCGATGGTGGATGCTAGTTTCCTCCGCAATTTTTTCAAAGCATCGAATCCGGGCAATCCGGTGTCAGACCCGCGCTACTACATTGATTTTTCGGATGTGCGGGGGGGCGACATTGTGCGCGAGCTGGCCCGCACCATCATCGACCTATCGCCCGATGAAGCCACGACTCAACTACTGACGGGGCACGTCGGGTCGGGCAAATCGACCGAGTTGTTGCAACTGCGGCAGCGGCTCCAGCAGGCGGGCTTTCACGTTGTCTACTTTGACTCAGGGCTAGATCTAGAGTTGGCGGATGTGGAGGTGACGGATATTTTGCTGGTGATGGCGCGGCAGATTAGCGCCAGTTTAGAAGCGGCGGACATTGCCCTGAAACCGCCCTATTTTCAGCGGTTGTTTCGCAGCATTGTCGAGACGTTGCAGATGCCGATCGAGATTTCGGATGTGACCTTGTCCGTGGGCATTGCGGAAATCACCGCCCAGTCGAAGGAGAGTACCAATCTGCGATCGCAGCTCCACCAGTACCTGGAACCGCGCACGAAAAACATTTTGGACGCGATCAATGGGGAGTTGCTGGCCCCGGGGATCGCCAAGCTCAAAGCCCAGGGAAAACAGGGGCTGGTGGCGATCGCGGACAACCTCGAAAAAATGCTGCGGAATGCGAAACCCAACGGGCGATCGCAGCCGGAGTATCTGTTTGTGGATCGCGGGGATCAACTGAAGCGATTGGACTGCCATGTGATCTACACCATTCCCCTAGAGCTAGTCTTTTCCAACGATTTGCCCATGCTGATGAATCGGTTTGGCTTGCGGCCTCGGGTGCTGACCATGGTGCCGGTGAAAACCATTGACGGTGAGATCAATCCCACCAGCATGGCCAAGCTGCGGCAAATGGTGATGGCGCGGGCCTTTCCCGATGTGAGTGCGGGCGATCGCCTCAACCACATCACCGCTATTTTTGACGATCCGGCCACGCTGGATCGCCTCTGCCTCGCCAGTGGAGGCCATGTGCGCAATGTGCTGCGCTACGTCACGGGCTGCCTGCGCAAACAGGGGTTGCCCATCACCGCTGAGACGCTAGAACAAGAACTGCGGGATGAACAAAATGAGCTGGTTGGCATCATCGACGCGGGTGAATGGCAACTGCTGGCCCAGGCCGTCAAGGCCCGCACCTTCCAAGGCAATGATGAGTACAATAGTTTGCTAATGGGACTCTTTTTGTATGAGTATCGGGATGATCGCGGGCGCTGGGTCGATATCAATCCCGTTCTAGCCGACAACGAGGGCTACAAACAGTGGCTGGCGACCTAGACGACTACACCGGACACGCCTATACCGACGCGGAACTGCTGCACCATAACCAGACGGCGTTAGCAGAGTTGCGCAACGCCCTGCAACTCGCCCAGGGAGAATTTTCCCTGATTGCCCTGGGGTGCGATTATCATCGGCTGCGTCACCTGGTCAACCAAGATCTAGTCAACGCGGGACTGGCGGCGGTGCTGCAACTGCCCCAACAGTTTCAAAATCTGCGCGAAATCATTCAGCAAGCCACCGCCGATCGCCCGCCGCCCGCCCTGGTGATCGTGGGGTTAGACTACCTCACCAGAGCCGATTTGCAAGCGGTGCTCCACGCCACCAACATGGGGCGCGACGACTTGCGGCAACAGTTTCCGTTTCCCATTGCCCTGTGGATGAATCGTCGGGTGCGGCAGCAGTTTCTCCAACAGGCCCCCGACTCCCGCAGTTTTTCCCCCGCCGCGATCGCCTTCCACCTGCCTGTGGGCGAACTGATTCATGCCCTCAAAGCGGGGACGCAGCAGCTGTTCAACACGATCCTGGCGCGCGGGGGCGATCGCGAACTGTCCAGCACCTCCATTCGCCTCATCGGCAGCGATGCCCTGCGCAGCGAGCTGGAATTTGCCGTGGCCGACCTAACCGCCCAAAACGTGACCCCCGACCCCTGCCTGCAAGCGAGTCTCGACTTTTTGCAGGGGCGGGAGGCCCACAGCCGCTTAGCAATGGACACCGCGCGGGACCGGTATGAGCGCAGTCTGGCCTTTTGGGCCGCCCCCGCCGACCCTGAACCGTCTCCCATCCTCGATGCCGAGGGGCTTACAGCCGCAGATTGTCGGGCGGTGCTGTGGCTCCATCTCGGGCTGTGGTGGCGCACCTATGCCGTGGTGCAGCGAGCCACCTATGACCCGTCACTGCGGCAGGCGCGGCGCTATTTTGAGCAGTTGGTGGGGCAGTTTCGCGATCGCGACCAAACGCCCCACCTCGCCCGTTTCATTCACGTGCTGGCGGAAGTGCTGCAAAAACAGCGGGATTGGGCGACGCTGGAAACCCTCGCCAACGAAGGAATTTCCCTGCATCAAGAAACCCATGATCCGGTGCGCCTGGCCCGCGACCACGGGTTTCTCGCCGAAGTGGCCCTGATTAAAGAAGACTGGCTCACCGCCCAGAGTGAAGCTGCTCAAGCCCTGGATATTCTCGACACCGCTGAGGCCGAACTGGAAGACGGGGAAACGGGCGATCGCGAACTCACCCAGGCGTTAGCCGTGGCCAAACGGTTTCAGCGGGGCTGGTATCGCTTTTTGCTGGGGGAAGCGCAAATGCACCTCAGCGATCCCCACGCCGCCATCCATTACTTAGAAGACGCTCGCCGGGAAACCGATCCTGAGGTGGATCTCACTCTGCACCTGAAAGTGCTGGAAGAGCTGATTCACCATTATTTTGAGCTGGGGGACTATTGGGAAGCCTTTTGCGTTAAGCAAGAGCTGCGACGGGTGGAATATCGCTATAACCTGCGGGCCTTTATCGGAGCCGGAGCGGTGCAGCCCCACCGCCATTTGGCGACGCCAACGCAGTTCGACACCATCACCGAAGCGGCAGTGGCAGCAGAAATTCGGGCGTCGGGTCGCCTATACGATGTGGAGCAACTGGCCCAACGCCTGCGGGGCAATCCCCACGCCATTGTCATCGTTCATGGGCCATCGGGGGTGGGCAAAAGCTCCATCCTCACGGCGGGACTGGTGCCGATGTTGCGGCGGCAGGGGAGTGCCATTGAAGGCAACCCCACGATCCCCCTGCTGATTCAGACCTACGGCAACTGGGCGCAAAGTCTCAACGCTGCCTTGGATAACGCCCTCGCGCCGTGGTTTTCGCCCGCTGCCTCAGCGGACGATGCCCCCGTCACAGGCACAGTGCTGATGGGTAAACTGCGGCAGGGGGTCAGCAAAAATCGCGCCTTTGTGCTGATCTTTGACCAGTTTGAGGAGTTCTTTTTTGATAAAGACGACCCCCAAGACCGCCGCCAGTTCTACGAATTTCTCGGTCAGTGCATTGACCAACCCTTTGTGAAAGTGGTGCTGGCCCTGCGCGAAGACTACCTGCACCACCTGCTAGAAGCGGAAACCGTCATCAACGCCGCCAGCCAAATGCAGGATCAAGACCTGCTCAGCCGCGACCAGCGCTATCCCCTCGCCAATTTCAGTCCGGCGGCGGCGGAAGCGGTGATTCGCCAGCTCACTAGCGCTGCCCAGTACACCATCGCCGAAGACTTGATCCACCGCTTGGTGGCTGACCTGGCGGCGGAAACCGGAGACGTGCGCCCGATCGAACTCCAGGTCGTCGGGGCGCAGCTCCAGCGCGCCGATATCAACACGCTGGAGCAGTATGCCGCGATCGGCGATCGGCCCAAGCAACAACTGGTGCAGGACTACCTCACCTACGTCGTCCGCGACTGCGGCCCCCCCAACGAAAACCTCGCCTGGATTGTGCTCTATTTGCTCACGGACGAAGACCGCGAACAGCGTCTCTATCGCCCCTTGAAAACGCGGGAAGAACTGGAATACGAACTGGCGCTGGTGGCAATGCCCTTCAAGGTGGATCAGCTCACCATGGTGGTGAACATTCTCGTGGGGTCGGGCCTGGTGTTTGAGGTGCCGGAGGAACCGGAGGATCGGTATCAACTGGTGCATGACTACCTGGTGCGCTACGTCCGCGAGGAGCCACAATCTCGGCTGATGGAGGCGTTGGAGAAGGCACAAGCAAGTGTGAAAGCAGCCACTGCGAAAGCAGCGGAGGCGAAGCTGGAGCG
This sequence comes from Halomicronema sp. CCY15110, assembly GCF_016888165.1. Classification (GTDB taxonomy): domain Bacteria; phylum Cyanobacteriota; class Cyanobacteriia; order Phormidesmidales; family Phormidesmidaceae; genus Halomicronema. The sequence goes on from NZ_JACSWC010000396.1 coordinate 16,280, forward strand.
GGACAAGCTGGGAAAAGCAAACGTACGCCTAAAGTACATGCTAGTAAAAGGACAATCTGAATGGACAGATTTCAAGGAAGAAGCGAGTGTACTATTACAAGGTATGCACAAGGGACTATTCATTTCAGCTGCTTTCTTAATTATGCTTGTTGTGCAACTGTGCTGGCATTTTTATAGCCTAGAGAGCCAGGCAAATCCTTCAGATTAAGAACAACTTGCTATTCGTGTTTTTCAATTAATCCAGCTCTTTCCTGATTTTGTGCGTTCAGAAGTATTACATCTTTCAAGTTTTGCCTTGAAGCGGAGAAGGAGTTGTTGGGTTGTTATTAGACGGCGAGTCCGGCGGGGGCACCGTTCGGGGCAGTGGTGGGTTGGGTGCGGCAGGCGGTGAGGTTCAAAAACACTTCGCTATATTGGCAGTGATGGCTAGATACCCATCATCGAGAGGTTTTCTATGACCGCTACGCTCGTCGCCCCCAGCAATTTGATGGTGTTGCATGGCATCAATTGGGCCACCTATCTGGCTCTGATTCATGATTTAGAGGCGGAGCCGAGCAAACGCCTGACGTATAACCAGGGGACTTTAGAAATCATGGTGCCGCTGCCGCCTCACGAGCGCTACAAAAGCCTGATGGGGCGCTTAGTCGAAGTGACGACCGAGGAAACTGAAACTGAAATTGCCAGCCTGGGATCGACGACCTGGAGCCGCGAAGATTTGCAAAAGGGGTTGGAAGCCGATGAGTGTTTCTACATTCAAAATGAACCAGCGGTGCGGGGCAAGAATGCGATTGATTTATCCGTGGATCCGCCCCCCGATCTAGCGATTGAAGTAGACAATACTCAGAGTTCGCTCAATCGATTGGAGATTTACGCGGCGATTGGTGTCCCAGAAGTTTGGCGTTTTGATGGTGAAGCATTGTTGATCTATCGCCTCGTCAGCGGCCAATATCAACCGCAAGAAACCTCCCAAGTTCTACCCATCCTCAAGCAAACCGATATTTTGCAGTTTTTGCAAAAGAGTCAAACAATGGGTGAAACCAGTTGGGTCAAAGAGTTTCGCCAGTGGATCAGGGAGCAAATAGCTGGTACTTGAGCCTTGGTAGCTTTTCGGGTTGGTGGTGGGTTGGCTGCGGCAGTGATTCGACCTCACCTAGCCTCTCCTTAGCCAAGGAGAGGAACCGGAGTTCTGAGCCGTTATCGGTGAACAACAAAGCCGATATGTGGATAAACCTCTCCTTATGCAAGGAGAGGTGCCGTAGGCGGTGAGGTTCTGCAACCTACGAACTGCCCACCCGTTACGTGTGGCCGCGATCGCACTCGCCTGTCCAGCGGGCGATCGCCCCACCGCTGTCTAGGCATCCTAATGGCAACGCTTCAATTTAATTTGCCAAGACCCTGAAATGACGATTGGTGTCGCTTACCATACTTTAGATTTCAGGGTTCAGAGAAGATGGTACGCTAATTAGCCATCGTAGCCACTGAGTCGTTTAACCGGAACTTGCCTGGTACGCACAGGGAGCACTGGATGCGAATTCGGCAGGGCGCGATCGCCATACTGTTACACTCCAGACTTTTTTGATGCATCAATATTCTTGGGGCGCTTTACGTTTGACGCGGCAACTGATCCACCGATCTCGATGGGTTGTCCTGGGGGCGATCGCGGCGATCGTGCTATCCGTCTCTGGGACCAGTGCCGATGCGCCCGAGTCGAACTACGAGTTGGCGCAGGCCGCACCGTTTAACCAGGTGACGACCTATCCCATCACGGCGCTACCGTCAGCGGCGACCTATCGGCCCCTGGGCGACTGGACTGGGCGACTCATTTTGCCCAGCGAAGAGGACTATGCCGCTGACCCCAGCGACTGGGCGTGGTTAGAAGTGTGGCATACCCCGGCCAATCCAGAACTATTGGGGCAGCAGGTCAAAGTCGCCTGGCAGGACGCCCCCTTACTTCAGTCCTATGTGGAAGCCGTCACGCGGGATGTGGCATTTTCCGATCGCGCCTACAAGTTTTGGGAGGGGGGCACTATTGTGCCTATCCGGTTAGATGGTCGGCAAAACGTGGGGCCACTGCAATCACTGGCGGGGGCTCGCCCCAAAGACGATGTCACCGTCAAGCTAGTCGGCGACCCAGTGCTAGCCAATGAAAACGGTCAACCCGTGGTGCGGGTGGGTTTAGAACCCGTGCAAGTGACGGGGCGCGAATATGCTCTGGTGCAGGTGCTGGAACCTGATACGACGGTTGATCAGCCCTTGCCAGAAGCGTGCCCAGGGGCAACCCCCTGCCCAACGGAATATTTCCAAGTCCAGCATTTCAACGCGACCACCAAGGATTTCACCGGGCCAGCCGAAACGATTCGCATTCCCCAGCAGCCCATGCTGAAGGGCGATCGCTTCTTTTCCAATATTCACGAACTGGCCGACTCCCCGGCCGGTAGCGAGGGCTGGTATGTATATGGTGCGCGGGATGACGCAGGCGTGTTTACGGTGCAGGCGCTGAAGCCGCGCCACCTCATGCAGCTCAACCCAGATGAAGTCATCTTGGGCGAAAAAGCGGGACGCAACTATCTAGATCGCCAGAACTGGAACAATACTCCAGAGCGTAAAGGACTGGCCCAAAAGGTGCTGGTGAGTCCCACAGCGGAGACTCCAGAGGCGGCGATCGCGGCCTGGCAGGTGGGCGACTATGCGCTGCTGATGCATCTGTTTGGGGGCATCGGTGGCGAAAATCAAGAATTCACCCCGGCGGGTACGGTGACGGGACACTTTGCCTACGGGCTGGCCCAAGTGATCGAAGAGCCCATCGCCCAGGAACCGCAATTTCAAATTAATTACCAGCAAATCTATACCCACAATGGGGGCGCGATCATCGCCGGCACCCACGATTGGGCGTCTTACACGGGCGACATGCAGCGGGGTTGGCTGGGGCAGCGACCCCTGTCCGATATTGTGGTCAAGCTCGACTATTTCATCGAAGACTTGCAGCTCGGCGACACCACGCTGTCTTTATTTCGGGAACTGCTGATTCAGGCGCAGATTATTGCGGCCCGCTATCGGACGGGCGATGGGGCGGGAGTCACGGCAATTTCGCCCGCCACCTCTTGTATGCAGGACTCGAACCAGGCGCTGTTTATTGCGACCGAGCAAATTCGCTTGCGGGCGCAACAAGATCCCAACGTCCAGTCATATATTGAGGCCAACCCGAACGATCCCGAGGTCCAGAAAGTTGAGCAGTTCGTGGCTTTAGCGACCGATTTGCGCCAGTCCTTGGCCCCCTACGGCGTGATCCGTCCCGACTGGCAGAATAATGCCGAAACCCTGGCTGGAGTCAACGCGCGGGGCAACGAGTTGGCTACCCGTAGCGGCTTGCTAGCGGGGATCTTGAGCTGGCGCTCGATGATGCCCCGCTGGGGACAGGACGATATCGCGTTTATCTTTCTCAAAAATGGAGCCGACCTCTGGTTCTTGCGGCCCAACCAAGTTGGCGGCGATGACCCGACGATCGCGCCCATCCCTCCCACGGCTTTGTTTGGGCTGATTCCTGGCGTGTCGCGGGTGGCGCTGCGGCTGGCGCGGAGCTTTGCCGTCCCCCTTTCCGGCGCGGTGGTGGGCTATACCCTGCTGGCATTAGGGGCGATCGCTGCTGTCACCCTCAGTTACGGGCGGCGGAGCGGCCTGCTGCATGCTGAGTTCAACGTAGACAATCCGCTCAAAGCGGTGCTGAATTTAGTCAAATTGTTTTTTATACCCGCTCTGCTGGAGGAAATCATCTTCCGGGTCAGCTTATTACCGCACCCGACTGAAGGCGTACCCACATGGCGCTGGTTAGCGTGGGCGGCCCTCAGTATTGGCTTATTTGTGCTGTACCACTTCGCCTTCAGTTGGCTCCGGCCCCAAGCTGGAGGAGTATTGCGCGATCGCCGTTTGTTGCTGCTGGCCTGTTGGATTGGACTGGTCTTAACCGTGCTATACGGCCTCACCGGGTCAATGTTGGCGGTGACCGTGGTGCATTGGCTGGTTGTTGTGGCTTGGCTCTACGGCTTTGGCGGTCTGGCGCAATTGCAGGGTAGGAGCCCGGACGCCACGGCCAACGGTTGAGCAGTTGCCAGAACCCAACGCTGCGTTGCCATCGTGCCGCTCGCACCGCACGGCCCCATCTTCAGCAATCAAGCGCGATCGCACCTCGCGTCCACGGATTAGGGGCGGACAGCCAGAGCCGTCAGAAGCTTAATCCGACCGCATTTTGAACTTTGAATTTTGAAATTTAAAGTCCGCACTGTGCTGTGGCCTGTCCGCCCCCCATGCACTGAACCGAAATGAAGCGGTCGCCGTGGATCATTCGGCATGCTTTTGCAGGAGACTGATTTCAAAGGATTGCAGGTGGTCGGGCAAATCGATGGTGCTACCGGTTTCATAGTCGGTGGACAGCAGAACATGCCAGCCGGTGCGATCGACGGGTACATCTAGAGTAAACGGCTGCTCATAGGCAAAGTTGATCGCCACCAGCACCGTTTCGGTCTCGGTTTCCCGCAGATAGGCCAGATGCTCATGGGGATAATGGATGAGGGGCCGCCAACGGCCAGATTGCAACGCTGTGCTATGGTTCCGCACCTGCAATAGCCGCCGATAGAAATTCAGAATAGAGTCCGGGTCAGCCAGTTCGCTCTGCACATTCACATCGGCATAGTTGGCGTGCACTGGTAGCCAGGGCTCGACCGCTTTACCGAAGCTGAATCCAGCCTGGGGTGAGTCATCCCACTGCATGGGGGTGCGGGCACCGTCACGGGGCGGCGGGGTTTCGCCCGTAGCGCTTTTCAGCACGGCATGATCTTGCAGCTGATCCGGGGGAATCTCCGTGTTGTCCACCATCCCTAACTCTTGACCGTAATAGAGCAGCGGCGTGCCCCGAATCGTCAACAGCAGCGTGGCTGCCGCCTTGGCGATCGCTTGGGTATCAACACAGAGGCTGCACTCAACCCAGCGCGACAGATGCCGAGGCAGATCGTGGTTATCCAAGAAGTAGCAGGGCCAAGCGTCGGGTGGGTTGATCTTTTCTTGTTTCTCGATTTCCCGCTGTAAATAACCGGGATACCAGGGACTAAAGGGAAATTCAAAGGTGATGGGTAGGTGCAATTCGTCATTATGGACGCCGTGAAAAATCACGGAATCGTAGAGGCGGTTATCGATGAAGGTTTCACCAATCAGCACGCGCTCATCGTAGGTCTCCAAAATGGCGCGGAGTTCCCGGATGATTTGGTGATTGTCCGGCAGATTTTTGTCGTAGAGGTGGTGGTAATTGTTGTAATCGTTTTTGTCGGTCGCGCCATATTTCAGCGGGTTGTCACGAAAGTAGGGATCCTTGCTGTACACGCTAGACGCATCCAGGCGAAACCCATCGACTCCACGATCCAGCCAAAACCGCACAATGTCATAAATGGCGGCGCGGACGTCAGGATTTTGCCAATTCAGATCGGGCTGGTTTTGGTTGAAGGTATGGAAGTAGAACTGATCGCGCTGTTCGCAATAGGTCCACCCACTGCCGCCAAAGTAAGACTGCCAATTATTCGGGCGATCGCGCCCCTCAAACGGGGTCTGCCAAAGATACCAGTCGGCCTTTGGGTTGTCTTGACTGCGGCAAGATTCCCCAAACCAGGGATGCTGATTTGAGGTGTGGTTCACCACTAAATCGAGAATGATTTTGATGCCGCGATCGTGGGCTTTAGCCAGCAACTCGTCAAAGTCTGCTAACGTGCCGAACGTGGGGCAAATGTCTTGATAATCGACAATGTCATAGCCATTGTCGATCATGGGGGATTTGTTGATGGGCGACAGCCAAATGGCGTCGATCCCCAAGGCCGAGCGACTCTTCGGATCGCCGTCATTCAAATAGTCCAGTCGCTGAATAATGCCGCGCAAGTCCCCAGTGCCATCCCCGTTAGCATCGGCAAAGGTCAAAGGGTAGATTTGGTAGATGACGCCAGTTTCCCACCAGCGATGAGAACGAAAAAAATTGGACTGGATCATGAAAATGGGGCCTGCAATAATGCGCGATCGCCCTTCCATCATGGCGGTTAGCAGCTATGGGGAACTAAAAGTAATATGAAATCTCACAAAGCCGCCTACGGATCGAGTCTGACAAGGCAGAATCGAAGGGGATGATCCACCCCAAAAAGTGATCGCTAGAATTCAAATATTACTGTATAGTTGTAAAGCATTTATTCAAGGGATGATGTCATGGAAGCAAGCTGGATTGCCGGACTGATTGGCGGCATCTTGATCGGGCTAAGCGCCACCATTTTATTAGCCTTTAACGGTCGCATTGCGGGCATTGGCGGCATGGTGAATGGCGCGCTGACCTTTGCCCGAGCCGAACAGTGGCGCTGGTGGTTTTTGGGCGGCATGTTGGGGGGCGGCGCTTGGTATGAATATGGGTTGGCCCCTCAGCCCACCCCCACGTCAACCTTTGCGCCCTGGGCCATGGTGATTGGCGGCTTTATCGTTGGGTTTGGCACTCGTATGGGCAATGGCTGTACCAGTGGTCACGGGGTCTGCGGGCTGGGACGCTTGTCGGGGCGATCGCTGGCCGCCGTCATGACCTTTATGGTCACTGCTGCTGTGACGGTCTTCATCACGCGCCACGTGATCGGCCTCTAGTCCGACAACCGCTCACTCATTTAACTCACCCATTTCAGGAGAACATCACCATGCGAGAAAAAGGGTTAGCCCTGATTGCCGGATTATTGTTTGGTTTAGGACTGGGCATATCCCAGATGATCGATCGCGAACGAGTGCTCGGCTTTTTAGACGTTACAGGCGATTGGGACCCGACCCTAGCCTTTGTGATGGGCGGGGCCGTCTTGGTCACGCTGATTAGCTTTCGCTTTGTGTTGCGGCGACCTCACCCAATTTTTAGCACCAAGTTTTATCTGCCCACCCGTAACGATATCGATCGCCCGCTACTCATCGGGGCGGGACTGTTTGGTATCGGCTGGGGTATTGCCGGCTATTGTCCGGGGCCAGCGATTACCGCAACGGTGCTGGGCATTGCCAATCCCTTTATTTTTCTGGCCGCGATGATTGCCGGATCGTTGGCGTATCGAGCGATCGCCCCCCGACTGGCTGCCCCCCAATCACCGACCCCCTCACAGCCCGTGACTAAATAGCCCTAGTCTGTCTCGTTGGCGGCGTTGAGATGAGGTCGCAGCTTCATGCGCACCACAATGGCCGTAATGTTGTCATGGCCGTTGTGGTCGTTAGCCAGATCGATCAAATCCGCTACCCCGTCTTCTAAATTCACTTTGGTGCGCATCAGCGGCGTGAGGTGTGACTCGACGTGGCTCTCCAGCAGTTCGTTATCGCTGAGCCCGTCCGAACACAGCACCAACAGCGTATCTTGGCTAACCGTGAGAGACGTAATGGTGGGCGCAATTTCCTGATTGCTGCGGGGGCCAAGGGCCTGGGTCAGTTGGTAGGCATCGGGGCGGGCATAGGCGATCGCTGGTTCCACCCCGCGATTAATTTCTCGCTGCCCCACCTCGTGATCGACCGTGAGTTGGCTTAACCCCTGCCGTGTCAGGCCATAGAGGCGACTGTCCCCCACATGGGCCACGGCGACTTGACTGTTATGCACCAACACCATGACCAAAGTGGTGCCCATCCGGGCATTACCCGCCCGCTCTTCCGATTCATTCTGGTCAAAAATGGCTTGGTTAGCCTGCAAAATGCCCGTTCTAATGACATCTTCATCAGGCAAATCACCTTGCCAATACTCGTCAAAATACTCTTTGAGGGAGGTGACCGCAATTTGGCTGGCCACTTCACCCCCCGAATGGCCCCCCATGCCATCGCACAAAATGTATAGTCCCCGGGCAGTGATCTGAGTGCCCGCCGGATTATTCACCCGTTGAATCTCAGTATGGGCAAAAAAGGAATCTTCGTTGTGCGCCCGTTGCCGCCCCACATGGGTGCGCCCGGCCTCATCCAGCCGATACAGTCGCATGGGCAAGGCCATGGTGGGCAGGTCACCCAGGTTGCTATCATCACTTGTCACCTCAGCGGTCAAGGAGTCATTGGGGTCGGCTTCGAGTTCTGGGACAAGCAAGAGGTCTTCGACGCCCAGGAGAGGTGAGTCGGCGATGGTGGTGGCCTCGGAGGCAGGGGCGATCGCTGCTGCCAATAATACTTCTGGGGCCGCCAGGGAATCTTCGGCGGGCTCGACGGGCGGCGGCGCAGCCTCATCGGCGGCGGGTGGGGGCACCGCTGCAGGATCCGATAAGTGGTCGGCAATCTCGACCAGTCGATTTTGGACGATCGTGGGGTCGTCTAAAACCCCTGCGACCAAATCCGTCACCAGGTCATCTAAGCGTTCAGATTGCGGTAGCGCCAGCTGAGCCAGCCAGGTTTGCCACAGTTGCCCCAAGGTGGGCAGCGTGGGGGGCGTGTCATCAGGGTTGAAAATTAAACGCTGGAGACACACAATTTGGTCGTCATCGACCCGCAGATTGTCAGGCTCTAAGATGCTCGTTTCAGCAGCAAAGGGCGACAGGATGATCCACAACGCGATGATTTCATAAAACCAGTGCACAAGCTCCAAGGGCTCCACTAACCCCGCGCTGACCAGATCCATTAATGTGCGCCAAGTTGTGCGATCTTCGATCACCGTGATGGCGTAGTCCTCAGTTTGCCAGGCAGCTTGCAGTTCTGGCACTACTGGATACAGTGACTCTTGGAGTTCCCAATAAGGAAAGGCCAGCGGGGGAATCATTTGGTCGATCGCGGCCTGATCTAGATCGTCTGGGGCATTTTCCAAAAACTCGACCAGCGGGGAATCGGCAGCCGGCTCACAGTCCAAAATGCTCAGAATGGTGACGGCACCGCTGAGGGGTTTATCGGCATCGGTCGGTTGTCTGAGCTGATAGCGTTCTTGGCCTTTGAGGCGATTTTGGGGGGTGAGCAACGTGGTGACGGTGGCCACAGCGGTCGCTGACGGCGAGGCCGCATCGATTGAGTTTACCGGGGCGGTCTCCTGGGATGAGCACTCGCTGGGGCCATCAATGGGCAGCACAATGGCCTGCAACTCCCTGAGCGCTTTGCCACATTTTTGGCAAAACCGATTTTGAAGGGGATTCTCAGATTGGCAGTGCGGACAGACAAACATGGCCAGCGACCTAAACTGCTATGTCGGTAAGCATTGGGCAAAGCTGTATCACCATAGCTTACCGGAAGAATTCTAAATGAGTGGATTCACACAAATTCAGTCATCTTATCTTGCCTAGTGTGCCCGACCCTGACGCGAAAAAATAAATTGCTCAACTCAAAACTGTTCAAGGGGGACGATCGCCCCTCCGGAAACAATTTTGAGGGATCGCAACTTGTGTGGGTCACCGCCATGACTACCGCGCCAGCGCATTTTCGACCAGGAGCTGTTGCACCTCGGCGGGGGCAAGCGATCGCCACTCGCCTGGGGCTAATCCGGCGAGGTTCTGGCTGCCGATCGCCCAGCGCACCAGTCGCAGGGTCGGATGACCCACGGCGGCGGTCATGCGGCGCACCTGGCGATTGCGGCCTTCGGTCAAGGTCATCTCTAACCAAGCAGTCGGCACTGATTTGCGATAGCGAATAGGAGGATCGCGGGGCGGCAACTGCGGGGGCTCCGGCAATAGCCGGACTTGGGCCGGACGTGTTGGCTGGCCTTGAATCATGACGCCCTGACAGAGTTGCGCGATCGCCGCAGCTTCAGGTATGCGCTCCACCTGCACCCAATAAGTACGCGGATGACCATACTCGGGCGTGCTCAGGCGGTGTTGCAGTTGCCCATGATTGGTGAGCAGCAACAGCCCTTCACTATCGCGATCGAGCCGTCCCACTGGGTACACATTTTCCACGGGAATGAAGTCTTTGAGGGTAGCGCGATCGCCCTGACTATCGGTAAATTGGCTCAGCACATCATAGGGCTTGTAAAAAATCAGGTATTGGTATGGCCCGCCGGAGGCCCGATGGGTTGAGTGGCGGGAACGAGGGCGGCGATCGCGGTTTACCGATTTGGGCACAACATCCTCACTGCGAAATGGCGTCAATAGATGTAACTGATTGCTGCGTTTTTTTCAAAAATATTGAGAAATGCTGCTAGCGAAAATGAGGCTTATATCCTGATAAATAACTTCGCTGCTAAATCTCAGAGAAATTATGGATAAGTTACAAAAATATCGCTTTAGCTGCACACTGACCTTTGGTGACATTTATGGCCAGGTAATTGCTTGGCTAATGGTTTTGCTCATTAGTCTGGCCGCAGCGATGGGACTGATGGGAGCGCGTCAACCGCTCTATGCGTTGGTTTCGGTAGGCTTGGTATTGGTTCTGTCCTTGCCGTTTCTCTTGTTTGCGTTTGTCACGACCTTGGTTAACCACATTGAGTTTGTCGCGGTAGAGCCCCAAGCCGAAACCAAAGCGGCGAGTGCGGCTCCGGCTACTCAGCAGCCCGCCCAAGCGGTCTAAAGTTAACGCCATTCTGAGCTACTTTGAACTGCCATGTCCCGGCGATCGCTCATTAACGGCAATCTCCGGGACATTGCTTTAGGGCAGTCAGAGATCGTCGGCTTCCGAGCTGCTCTGAAGCGCGAGTTCCGGCGATCGAGGGGGCCGACTGTTCCGCCGCGTGACTCGGGAGCCAAGATTCGTTACGCTACCGAGAAGACTCAACCCATCAGACTGACGGGTCGGGGTGGCGAAGGGGGCAGGGTGTTTTATCTTGGTTGCGCGGTGTGGGCGTTTAAGGCATGGGTCGGAGATTTTTATCCCGCTGGAACCAAGTCCAGTGCTTTTTTGCAGCTGTATGGCGATCGCTTCACCACGGTCGAAGGCAACACCACGTTTTATTCCATTCCCGATGCAGCTACGGTGGATCGCTGGGCCGCGCAAACGCCCGAGACCTTTCGCTTTTGTCCCAAAATTCCCCGGCTCTATTCCCACAGCGGCGCGTTGATGCCCCATTTTGACGACGCGCTGGCCTTCCTCACCACCCTGCAACGACTGGGGCCGCGCCTCGGGCCAATCTTTTTGCAGTTGCCGCCCAGCTACAGTCCCGATCGCTTTGCCGACCTGCGGGATTTTCTGACCCAATGGCCGCGTGAGAGTGCGCCCATCTCGGTGGAAGTGCGGCACCTGGCCTGGTTTGAGCGACTCCAGGCCCAGCGGCTGAACGATACGCTGCAACAACTCGGTGTCGGTCGCGTGCTGCTGGATACCCGCACCATGTACGACGGGCAGGCAGACGGGCTGCCCGATCCGCAACTGACTTCCGAACGGCGCAAGCCCCAGGTGCCCTTACAGCCCATCACGACGGCAGATTTCACCCTCGTGCGCTACATCAGCCACCCCGATTTGAATTTCAACGAATCCTATATTTTGCAGTGGGTGCCGTGCCTGGTGGACTGGATGCGCCAGGGCAAAACGGTCTATCTGTTTATTCATTGTCCTGATGAAGCGCGATCGCCTGCCATTGCCCGCTACTTTTACGACACATTGCAGGGGGCTTATCCGGAGTTGCCCGCCCTACCTTGGGACTCCGTAAAGCCGCCCGATGCCCAACTCAGTCTGTTTTGAGACGACGCGGCAACCGTATGCGCACCAAAATCAGCGTCGCCACCAAAATGAAGGTAGCGAAATAGGCCATGGATGAAATCGCCGGGGTGTCGGTATGGCGTGCCGCGATCGCGATGTAGGCCCACACATACACCAGCGTAAAGGGAATATCTTGTTGGGTAAAAATGACGGCGAGGGCGATGACAGCGCTGACCGAAATCATGATCACCGTCCACAGTTCACCGCTGAGCCCCCCCCCCTGCCATCCCGCGTCATACAGGGCCGAAGCCACATTAATGATGGTCGCTACCGAGATCCACGCCAAGTAAGTACTGAAAGGATAAATGGCAAACCAGCGCCGTTTGCGATCGACCCGATCCATCCGCAACACGCCGTAGGCCCCCATCAGCGGTAGCAAAATGCCCAGCATCGCCACGATTGACCAGATGAAATATTGCAGGGTAAACAGAAAAATCCAGATGATTTGCGCGATGCAGGCGATAATCAACAGCCAGTCCACTGGCCGGATAATCGGATCCCTCTGACTGGCTGGCTTGATCTGGTAAATGCCGTAGGCAATGAGCCCCAGATAAATCACGCCCCAAATGGCGAAGGCATAGTTGGCGGGAGTAATCAGCACACCGGCAAGCACGGTATTGGCAATTTCGCCGACGTTTTGCCCCCCAGGTGGATAAAAGTTCGACAGAGTATTGATGGCGAGGGTGCCAATGATGGCAATGGGCGTGGCGATCGCTAACAGCCATCCGCCGCGTTTTGTCTGCCCGGTTGTATCCATAACCCACCTGCAAATGACCTGTTTCCATCCTGCCTCACAACGCGATCTTTCTCCTCTATCCAATCGCAGGCTTTGGCAGAATGTAGGCAACGTTTGCCAACAAGAGCGCGATGAAAACGATTGGACTGCTGGGGGGGATGAGCTGGGAAAGTACGATGTCGTACTACCAGCAGATTAATGAGGGGGTGAAAGCGCGACTGGGGGGACTGCATTCCGCCAAGATTGTGCTGTACAGCGTGGATTTTCACGAAATTGAGCAATTGCAGCGTCAGGGCGACTGGGCGGCAGCGGGGGCGGCATTGGCCCAGGCGGGGCGATCGCTCCAGGTAGCGGGAGCCGATTTCCTGGTGATCTGCACGAATACCATGCACAAGGTCGAGCCCGCGATCGCGGCTGCCATTGACATTCCCATTTTGCACATTGCCGATGCCACTGCCGCCGCCATCACCGCCCAAGGCATTCAGACGGTGGGCCTACTCGGCACTCAATTCACCATGGAGCAGACCTTCTACAAACATCGCTTGATTGAACGACATGGGTTGAACGTGCTGGTGCCCGAGGCCAGCGATCGGGCTGTCATTCACCGCATCATCTACGATGAACTTTGCCTGGGCATCATCGATCGCACCTCCCGCGATGCTTACCTCGCCTTCATCCAAAAGCTTCAACAGCAGGGGGCTCAGGGCATCATCGCCGGTTGCACCGAAATCACCCTACTCATCAACGCTGCCGACCTGACCGTTCCCCTCTTTGACACGACCGCACTCCACGCCGCCGCCGCTGTGGAATATGCCTTGGCATCAGTGGCTTAACGCCAATTTGGCTGCATGGTTCAGTGTTGGTGGAGTGAAATTGCCATCCCGTTTAGTAACCGCTTTATGGCCTCAGCAATACCGCTCAGGCTGAGCTCGTCGAAGCCGACTAACCCGGCAACTAACTCAGGGCAAACGGTATGAGAACGGCTGTCTTTGACTCTTTTAGGCATCGGCAGGGGGCGGGGACGGTACAATTTCGACCGTTCCTGTGCGACCGTCCAACCGAATGAGCTGCCCATCGTGAAACTGCTGGGTGGCCTGCTCAATATTCATCACGGCGGGAATGCCGTATTCCCGCGCGACGATCGCCCCGTGGGACAAGCGCCCCCCCACTTCGGCCACCAATCCTGCTGCTTGGGCCAACACCGGTGCCCACCCTGCATCGGTATACGGCACCACAAGAATCGTATTCGGCGCGAGCTTGGCCGTCAGCTTGAGCGATGTCAGCACCTTGACGGGGCCTTGCACCTGCCCCGCACTGGCCCCAATGCCCTGCAAGACGCCTGCTTGCAGCGGCTGAGCGGTGGCGATCGCGGACGGGTCAGGGGGCGGATCGTCGCCGTACACCACAAACGGCACCGAGGAAAAGGCCTGGTGCTGGGTGAATTGCGATCGCCGTTCGGCCACCAATGCTTGCATCGGTTGCTGGGTTTTCAACCCAGCTTGGAGTTCGGCGTAAGTCAGGAAAAAGGCGTCCCCCGGTTGGTCAATCAGGGCTTGGGCGATCGCCGCCTGCTCCAGGGCCAAGAGGCTCCACCGCAGCTCGGCCAGCAGTCGCAAATACACTTCTGCCACCCGCCCTTTGAGGTTGAGGCGCGGCTGCACCTGGCGATACCTCCACCCGGTTTGGTCGGTAGAAGACTCGCGGGGCTCGGGGTCGCGCTCTCCGCTGGGGGTCGGTGGCGACAGCAAAAATTGCAAAAATAGGTCGCGCACGGGCTGCGGATCTTCGTACCAGGTAGGCACGGCAATGTCGGTACCCACTTCGCTCAAGTAGCCGTAGCGGTGGGCGATCGCGTCGAGCTGCTGGCTCACCGTTTCACCGTCAGGCAGTGCCGTCAATTCCGTCCACACTTTTTCCGGCGGCAGGTCAGGGGCGATCGCGGACAACTGTGCCACCAGCGTCGGCGACTGCGATCGAGTGGTTTGCGCGAGTGCCTGCACCGCTTGAATCGAGGCCACTTCAGGCTGTTGGCGTTGATCCAGAGCCGTTTCAGGAATTTTGAACAGGCTGCGGCGGAGCGCAAAGCCCAGGGGGGCCAAAATGTTGTAGTAGGTCGCTCGGTTTAGCTGGGCCAAAATTAGTTCCACCCGACCAAAGAGCTCCTCCACGGTGAGTTTAGCGGCAGGATGTTGTTCGAGGTGGGTCAGGGTCGGGCTGAAATGAGTCTGGTCGTCCTGCTCAAAGTCTCGCCGCAGCGTCCATTCTCGCTTAACCAGACGCAGGAGGCCGGGCACATTTTTGAGGGTACTGGCGATCGGCGGCTGACTAAATTTGGCCCCCATAGTGAGAAATTCCAAGCTCTCGGGAGGCAGGCCCATACGCCGAAAAATGTCGCCCAGCAGCGTGGCGTTAAAGTACGCGCGGGAATAGTGCAGCGTCGCCGTGTCTTCAAAATTCAGACCATCGGCCCGTGGCCCCAACACAATAGTGAAAATTTGTCCCCAGACGCCACAGGTGAGCGGGCGGTTAATCGACCACGTCAGGGGCCGAATGACGCCGGGAATCACTTCAGCGGCAATTTTTCGCGTCCAAATTGGGGTGAGGGTGGTGATGGGCCGCGCTTGCAGCAGCCACAGCTTTTCGCCGTCAAAGCTCCATTCAATATCCTGGGGAATGCCGTGATAGTGCCGCTCTAGGTGGCGAGCCAACAACGCGACTTGTTGAATGAGTGCCGATGGAATGGCGGGATCGTCAGAGGTTGGCTCAGAAACTGGACTTGTGGCGAGATCGGCGGGGGCGATCGCCTCCACCGTCGCCGCCTCTACCGTCACTTGATATTGCTCGGGGGTCACCTGTCCCGACACCACCTGCTCGGCCCCGCCCGCCAGCGCTTCGACGACGACGGCGGAGCCAGGTTCCACCGGGTCGCGACTAAAGGCCACGCCAGAATATTGCCCCTGAATTTGCGGTTGCACTAATAACGCCAAGCCCGCTTGATCCGCCAAGCCGCGATCGCGCCGATATTGCACTGCGCCGTCCCGGTTGTAGGCGGCTCGACATTGCTCGATAGCTTGTTCGAGTGCCGTCGCGCTGGTGACCTGGGCGATCGACTCGTACTGTCCTGCTCCAGAAGCTTCCAAGCTGTCTTCATCCACGGCTGAAGACCGGACAATCCACGACTGTTGCCAGGGGGTAGTCTCCACCTGGTCTAAATGCTGAATCAGCGATCGCGCCGCTGCCCCCATCGGCAAGACCCAGCCCCTCGGCACGGCATAGCCCGCTTGCTTCAGCTCCGCCAGGGTGGCCGCTTTGTGCCCCATCGACGCGACTTGCGGTTTATCGTTGAGTGACCCAATCACATCCCGTCCTCTCAGGTATTGGAACATCTTACGAGAGTTGTCCGTGGGCGCTGGGGCCGCCAAGGCCAAATCGTCCGGTAGTTGCTGATAAATTCCCGCAATTAACAAACTCAGCCCGGTCGCGGCGGCGATCGCCCCGGGCTGCTCCGGTCGCCGGATGGCTTCCAATACGGGGATCATTGCCAACACCCCCAGCCGCGCCCACTGTCGCCGCCGCACCACCGAGAACACTACCCCGGACAGAACAAAGATCGTCGCGGCAATCACCCAGTCATGGGCCACATAGCCCCACACAACGTTGGTGGTGCCAGCGCCGCGTCCCACGATAAAACGTCCTAAGACTAGCGCAATCAGCGCGATAATTTCCCACGCTTCGACCCCAGGCAATAGCGATCGCGCCAACATCACCACGGCAATGCCTTTCAGGGCTTCTGACAGCACGGCCAATAGCCCAATCCGGGTACCACCGTGGTAAAACGCCGCCGAGACACTGATGTTGCCCGTACCGAGTTCTGTCAATTTTTGCTGGGTCAGCCCCTGCACCAGCCAAGCAATGATCGGCAAGCCGCCGATGCCAAAGGCGATCGCGCACAGCCCCCCAGCGGTAGCAGCAGAAATTGGCAATGTCATTCCCCCAAGGCACCATCAGCGTCGATCATCACCGATACAGTAACGCGATCGCTGAATGCTGCTGGCTCCGCCAGATCAAATCCCAGCAGTCAGAAGTGCAACTCACGCTCGGCCGCGCTGTTTCGTCAAAATTTCAGCCCCTCTTCAAAATGCGATCGCGAGGGGAAACTGGCCGCCGCAGACGGAACGACAGGTCGTGACCAGGTTAAGGCCACTACCACCGAGAATATCGATGGCGTCGGGCTCGGGGCTGGCCTCGAGGGTGACGGTCAGGATGGCTTGCTGAGGCACTCGCTGCCAGATTCCCAGCTTTTTCTGCCGCTTGCTGCGCTCTTTGAGATCATCTTCAAAATTGACTTCGAGGCCGGGTTCGATGGGCAGATAGTCGCCCCAGGTAACCGTCGCTGCCACGGTCTGCGTCGCGCCAGAGGCCAAGAAGCTGAGCCCCATCGAGGCGGGAAATAGGGCCTTGCGAGCGGCGGGTTGGTCAGGCGTTTGGCCGTCTTCGCTGGTGTCGGCTTGGGTGACTGCTTCGGGCAGGTCGTCATCGCTATCGTCGTCAGAGCGCAGGTCAGCCGGTGCGTCAAAGGGAGCCAAAAAGCCACTGAGAACCACTGGAGGGGGCTTGTTTGAGCACTTCTTCGGCGTGGGTGGGATCGTTGGGGGTGGGACCAACGAGGTCAATATTCAGGGCCTCAACGAGGGTGGCGCGGATGTCAGCAAACGTGGTCAAGAGTCAGATTCCTGAGTGGCGTTAGCGGTCGGTTTCTAAGTCTGGCAAGATGGCCTGAATGTGAGTTTTGAGCGGCGGCAGGTCGTTGCTGGCAATGTCCCAAAGCACTTGGATATCTACGCGGAAGTATTCATGCACTAGGAGATTTCTGAGGCCGATGATTTGGGGCCAGGGAACGTTGGGATATCTCGCTTTGAGATCAGAGGATAGAGCGGTGGCCGCTTCGCCAATCATTTGCAGGTGGTAGGCCACCCAGACCTGAATCAGTTCTTGTTCATCGAAGGCCGATCGCCCCGGTTGGAGGTAGCGCTCGATCGCGGCGATCGCCGCCAATATATCCCGCAGTCGTTCGTCATCTCGCCTCATAGCGGCGTCGCCTCCTGCAGCACGCGATCGCGAATGCGCTCTTTGAGCATGGCAGGGGTCGCCACGTCAACTTTGTGATTTAGCAAGGCTTCGAGCTCTTGCACAAAGCCCACGGGAAACCAGGGGCTGCGCTTGGTTGAGTCATAATCGACGAGCAGATCAATGTCGCTGGTAGCGGTGTCTTCGTCACGCGCTACGGAACCAAACACGCGGATGTTGTAGGCTCCATGCCGGGCGGCGATCGCGAGGATTTCGGTTTTTCTAGCTCGAAGCAAGTCCTGAATTTTACTGTTGCTCAGTTCTGACATCGGCTTAGACCTCCATCGTCAAGGCTGGGGTTGCAACGACCGCTCCCACCGCCTTGTCATGGCGGGAGGCCATAAGGTTGTCGATTTCCTCGGGATGACCGACGTAGTATGCCCGCGCGGCTACTAAATCTAAAGGAGTCAGGCCGGGAAAGTTGTGCCGCAGTTCAGCCTCATCGGCTCCCTGTTTTTGGCGAAAGCTGAGCGTCCACACCGCGATGCGAGGGGTTTTGCGCCCCAGGCGATCGCTGAGGGTGGTTTGAAAGAGGGCATAGTCCTCTGGGGGTAAGGACTGCACCGCTTCAACGAGGGATTCTACGAGTTTGGGGTTCATGGTGGGGGGCTGGGAAAGCTGGCTTTGCTTAAATCTAGCGTTTACACCTTGGTCGCGAAGACCGGAACTTTAGGCATGCTGATTACTCGATAGATGATTGCGGAAAGAAGGGGCAGTCTCTGCGAATGGCGATGGCCCCAAGGCGCTAGACGATGGTGTAGATGACGGCTCCGTCGCTGTCGCGATTGCCCGATCGCACCAGGTCTTGACTCTCTAGCTGAACGAGCATGGAGCGAATCTCATCGACCTCTTTGCCCGTTTGAATAACACAGTCGGCCATGGTGACCGGGCCTTTTTGCTGCACGAGTTTGAGCAGTTCGATTCTTAAATTGCCGGTTTCTTCTGCTTGTTCGGCATCGACGCCCAGTTCTTTGGCGGCGGCTCTGGCCCGATGGATGGCGACGACGTTTTCAATAGTGGCCCCAATCACTAGTACACCTAGCAGAGCGCTCAGGGTCTCGTTATCAGTGTCGGCCATGATCAGCGGCAGCCAAATGACGAGCACAATGAGCGCCAACTTTTGACGCCCGGTGTAAAAGTAGCCAGCGGGGGTGATAAAAAACGTCAGCAGTCCCGCAATCCAGGTGTTTTTCTTGGCGAGTTTTTTGACTTTTCGGGGATTTGCGGCGGCAGTCATGGTCGATTTCCTCTGACAAGGGTCATTGCAGGGTGAGGGCGGTGGTCAGTATTCCAATCTAGGAATAGTGAGAGCATCGGTTTGAGATTTTGATAATTTTTGGAGAGTTCGGAGATTTTGGACTTTCCCCGGTTTCAGAGTGCCCGCTGCTTTGTGCCCACAAACTTCTTCTAAATGTCATTTTTGGTTTAAATCGAGGCGGCGGACGAGGACTTCGTCGTGGTCCTATCTGGCCCCCGCGATCGCGCTGGATTCTCGATAATGCCCGCTTTCATTGTCCCGAGGAAATCACCACAATGGCCAAGGCCGCTGGACATCAGGTGTTATTCCTGCCCCCTGACTCCCCTGGTTTCAACAAAATCGAGCATGACTTTGCCGTCTTGAAAAAGATTTTGGCCTATGCCCCCGGCGGCACCACCCTCGATGAAGTCGTGGCCAACTATCGCTGTGCCTGAAGCCGACCTAATTCTCATACTTAATTAGAATCACTATCAATTTGGCCGCGATCGCTTAGCTCTCATTGACGTTCAAACCACAAAAGGGCCGCGATCGCTCACGTCCCTTTGCTCACTTTGCCCTGGGTAGCGGGGTTAGCGGTCTACCGACCCCATGATGATGTCGATACTGCCCAAAATTGCCATGATGTCCGCTACCTTCATGCCCCGCAGCAAGTGCGGCAGAATTTGCAGGTTATTGAAGTCTGCCGCGCGAATCTTAAAGCGCCAGGGGAAAACGTTGTCATCGCCCATGATGAAGACACCCAGTTCACCCTTGCCACTTTCCAGACGGACGTAGTGCTCGCCCTCAGGAATCTTGAACGTGGGCGGAATCTTCTTCCCAGCGAATTGATAGTCAAAGTCGTTCCATTCCGACTTTGGCCCTTCTGACATGCGCTTGGCTTCCAGATTTTCGTAAGGGCCACCCGGCAGCTGCTGGCAAGCTTGCTGAACGATTTTGACCGACTCGCGCATCTCCGCCATCCGCACGACGTAACGGGCCATGCAGTCGCCTTCGGTGGCGTACTGCACCTCCCAATCCAGCTCGTCATAGCACTCGTAGTGGTCAACCTTACGCAAATCCCACTTCACGCCGGAACCGCGCAGCATCGGGCCAGACAACCCCCAGGAGATCGCATCTTCCCGCGAAATGACGCCAATGCCTTCAATCCGCCGCCGGAAGATGGGGTTATTAGTGATCAGCTTTTCGTACTCATCCACCTTGGGTATAAAGTAGTCACAAAAGTCCAAGCACTTATCAATCCAGCCGTAGGGCAAATCAGCGGCGACCCCCCCAATGCGGAAGTAGTTGTTGTTCACCATCCGCTGGCCGGTAGCGGCTTCCCATAGGTCGTAGATCAACTCCCGTTCGCGGAAAATATAGAAAAATGGCGTTTGCGCCCCCACGTCCGCCAAAAACGGCCCCAACCACAGCAAATGGTTCGCAATGCGGTTTAGCTCCAGCATGATGACGCGAATGTAGCTGGCGCGTTTCGGCACGTCGATATCCGCGAGCTTTTCGGGCGCATTGACCGTAATCGCTTCATTGAACATGCCCGCTGCATAATCCCAGCGGCTCACATAGGGAACGAACTGGATATTGGTGCGGCTCTCGGCGATTTTCTCCATACCGCGATGCAGGTAGCCAATCACCGGCTCACAGTCGACGACATCTTCGCCATCCAGCGTCACAATGAGGCGCAACACCCCGTGCATAGAGGGATGATGCGGCCCCATGTTAATCACCATGGGTTCGGTTTTGGTTTCAATGCGTGTCATGAATCCGCCTGGAAGGGTATCAACAATGAGGGCGATCGCCTCGGAGGGCAGGGCGACAACAACATCCCGATCAAGTCAAACACTTGGGTTAGGAAAAATGTTGCCCTTCATTAATATAAAAGGTCTGACCCCAGATTTTCTACGCATTTCTATACCGTAAGCTTTGGAATGGGATTGGCGCTGCCTATAGGGCGGCGGGAGAGTGGCTGGGTGGCTGGGTGTGAAAGCGGGTGGCTGGAGTAGAAGTAGAGAGAATGGAGTGGATGAGGTGGATGGAGTCGGTGTTGGGGTGGATGATTCAAGCATGAGTGATCACGCAAGCGCTTTTCAGCATGTGCCGGTGATGCCAGAGGCGG
The DNA here is from genome assembly GCF_016888165.1 of Halomicronema sp. CCY15110. Classification (GTDB taxonomy): domain Bacteria; phylum Cyanobacteriota; class Cyanobacteriia; order Phormidesmidales; family Phormidesmidaceae; genus Halomicronema. The sequence continues at coordinate 37,130 of NZ_JACSWC010000396.1, forward strand.
TGCTGACGGGCTTAAATCTCGATAAGCCCCAGGATGCACGGCGTTTTTTGGATGCCACGGTGGGCGGTGGGGGACACAGTGCGCTGATTTTGCAGCGAGATGACCAAATTCGGCTGGTGGCGCTAGATCAAGATGCGATCGCCCTCCAAGCCGCCCGGGAGCAGCTGGCGGAGTTTGGCGATCGCGTCACCTTTCATCACACCAACTTTGGCGAATTCCAGCCTGGTGAACAGCAATTTGCCGGTATTTTGGCCGATATTGGCGTGAGCTCCGCCCAACTCGATACCCCAGAACGGGGCTTTAGCTTTCGCCAGACGGCTCCTCTCGACATGCGGATGAATCAACACCAAGACCTGAGCGCCGCCGACATTGTGAACCATTGGGACGAGACGGACCTCGCCAACCTGATTTACGAATATGGCGAAGAACGGCTATCGCGCCGCATCGCTCGCAAAATTGTCGAGCAGCGGCCTTTTCAAACCACGACGGAACTGGCTGAGGCGATCGCCTATTGTGTCCCTAAAAAATATCGTTACGGTCGCATTCATCCGGCCACGCGCACCTTCCAAGCCCTGCGGATTGCCGTCAATGCCGAACTCGACGTACTGAAAACCTTTCTCGCCAAGGCTCCCGACTGGTTAGTGCCCGGCGGACGACTCGTCATCATCAGCTTCCACAGCCTCGAAGACCGCATTGTCAAATATGCCTTTCGCCAAGACGATCGCCTCAAGATCGTGACCAAAAAGCCACTGGTCGCAACCGAGGCTGAAGTGCAGGCCAATCCTCGGTCGCGATCGGCTAAACTCCGCGTGGCCGAAAAAGTAAAACCGGCTGATCATTAACGCGAGGGATCTATATACAGTGGCTTTTCAGACGAATGAATCGCCTTCACTGCATCAACAAAGATGACTTTGTGCAGAAATTGGGCAAACTGAGTTACGTTAATCAGCCTGATATAGCTATGAGCTCATGCGATCGCGACTGCTGAACATTCGTCACTGCACGATGGTCGGCAGAGGGCCGCAAACTTTAACCCCGTCGGCTGCATTGCCCAGTGGGCGCAAAAGCTCACAAGCACTAACTTTATCTAAAATATGGCTGCGATAGATTTCAGCATCATGTGCGTTCTATCATTAGCTCTTGCCCTTCTAGTTGGACTTTCCCGATGACTTGGGAAGACGAGAACCGTCTCAAACTCATGGTGGTGGATGACGAGCCCGACAATCTGGACTTGTTGTACCGGGCTTTTCGCCGTGATTTTGAAGTTTACCGAGCCGAAGATGGATTCAAGGCGCTGGAACTGCTAGAAACCGCCGGTGAAATGGCCGTCATCATTTCTGACCAACGCATGCCCCGCATGAATGGCACCGAATTTTTGAGCCGCACGGTCGAGCAGTTTCCCGACACCATTCGGATCGTGCTGACCGGCTACACCGACGTGGAAGACCTGGTCGAAGCGATCAACTCTGGCAAAGTCTTTAAGTACATTACGAAGCCGTGGAATCCGCAGGAACTCAAATCGGTCGTCATGCAAGCGGCGGAAACGTTCAACGTGGTCAAGCAGCGCACTCAGGCCCTCACCCAAGCGCTCGCGCGGGAATCTTTCTTTAATGACGTCATGCGGGCAATCCGCGAGTCGCTGGATTATCACAGCATGCTCCAGACGATTGTGACCACCTTGGGCAAAACGTTTGACGCGACTCATGCGGTACTGTACGCCGTTGAGGTCCAAGAGCAACAAGCGGTGCTGGATCAAGCTTTAAGCTTCAATCTACCCGCGCCAACGTCTGAGCCGCAGGACGGCTTTGCCAGCCATAGCTTGGAAGTGAGTGAGCACGTGCTCCACACCGGCGAGGGCAAAATCGATGCGGTTGATCAGCCGTCGGATCTGGTGTCGCTGACGGTACCGCTGCGGTATCAGCAAGCCACGCTCGCGATCGTGACTCTTTATCACAGTGCTGCCGACGCCAACTGGGCCGACGCCACCGCTCAATTGCTGCATAGCGTTGCGGAACAAATCGCGTTGGCGATTTCTCAGGCCAAACTTTATCAGCGTATCCAGCAGCAAACTCAGCAGATGCGTTCGGAGCTAGAGGTGGCGCGACAGATTCAGACCAATCTGCTGCGGCAAAGCGTGCCCGATATTGAAAATGTGCGGATTCAAGCTCGCTGCCTTCCCGCGCGGGAAGTGGGCGGCGATTTTTACGAAATCTTCCCCCATCCCCAAGGGCATATTTGGCTGGCGGTGGGGGATGTGTCGGGCAAGGGGGTGCCCGCCGCGCTGTTTATGGCCAGTGCGATTTCGGTCCTGCGGCGCGAGCTATCGCAAGACCGATCGCCCGCCCCCGACAAGGTGATGCAAAATCTCAATCGCAGCCTGTGGGACGATTTGGTCAACACCAACTGCTTCATCACCCTGGCGCTGATCTGCTACGACCCGAACAGCCATCAAGTTTGGTATGCCAATGCGGGGCACATTTACCCGATGGTTTGGTCAGAGGCCCAAATCAATGACCCAGAGGGGGAACCGCTGTATCTCAAAACTCGTGGCGTGCCGCTGGGCATCTTGCCAGAGTGGACGGCAGCGGCCGGGGAAATTGAGCTGTTGCCGGGGCAAACGTTGCTGCTCACCAGTGATGGTTTGACCGAAGCGACGGTGGCGAATAGTACCCAAACTGGGGGCGCGGCGATGCTGCAACAAGCGGGATTGTGGGCCTTGCTGCAACAACATCCACGATCGCTGGATTTAGATCAGCTCCTCAGCAGCATTCAAGCGGGCCGGACGGAACAAGAAGACGACCAAACCGCATTATTGCTGGAGGTGATGGCATGATGCGGACAGAACTCCGAATCCCCAGCGATCTGAAATTCCTAGCCGTGATTGAAGATTGGCTGTTGGGAGCCCTGCGGCTCGAATTAGGGGACTGGGGGGAATGGCCGAAGTGGGAAAGTCGGTTGCGCTTGGTCATTGTGGAGGCCTATTCCAACGTTGTGCGCCACGCCCACCAAGATCAGCCCCAAACGCCTGTCTGCATGCGACTGGAACTCACCGTTGATCGGCTGCATATCGAAGTGTGGGATCAGGGGCAAGGATTTGATTTGAGTACGTATCTGCCCCCCACCCCAGAGAAGTGTCAAGAAGGCGGCTATGGCTGGATGATTCTCAATCGATTGATGGATAAGGTGGAGTATCAGGTTCAGGTGCCAGGCCAAGGCAACTGTTTGCGGCTAGAGGCACATTTGCCCGTTGATCAACTGTCTCCGTCGCTCTCGCTACCGCGCACGCCCTCGCATCCCTAAGGACTTGGGAGAAACCCCAATTCCTGGTTGAAGGCAGTAGTTGGGTAGCTGGATGGCTGGAGCGCAGTTGCGAAAGGACAGGAACTGTTATTTCGCGCACGTTCCTAAATCGGCGTTAGCCCGCTGGGGTAATGTTGCCGTATCGAGCGATCGCCGTCTGCCCGGTAACTTGTGCTCGTCGCCACGCCCACATTTGGTCTCCTAGGGAGAAGTGCCACCACTCGTTGGGATGTTGCTCGAAGCCCGCCTCACTCATCACCTGTCGCAGCAGGCGTCGATGTTGATGGACTTGCTGACTGTAGGCATGACTCTGGTTGTGAAAGTGGTCGGGGTGCGATCGCGCCGACACTTCATCAATCGGCGAGCCCATATCGATGGGCTGACCGTCGCTATCCACCAACGTCAGATCGATTGCAGCTCCAGTGCTATGAGGCGGTGGCGTTTTCGGGTCGGCACTGGGCAACGCCCAAAATTGATAGACCGCTTCCATGAGGGCTTGCCTTGCTAAGTCTGAGACTTTTGCCAGGTCGAGGCCCTGCTGCTGCGCCAACTCTTGCGCTGTATGGTCCACCATGAATTGTTGCACTGCCAGGGGACGATAAGCGTCGAAGATCTGGAGACGCCAGCCGAGGGGCATAGCCTGCAAGTTCAGCTGCGCCTGAGTGAGGGCCGTCGCGACCGACTGGCGTACCCAATAGGGCGAGCGATCGCCATAGGGGGCTCCTCGCTCAACATATGGGTGAGGCGTCACCACCGCAAACTCAGTTAGCGATAGCGGCACCAGCGACTCACCGCATTCTGCAATCAGAACGTGCTGATACGGCTTCATTTCACTCTGACCAAGACAAGCATAAAGTGACAGAGGCGCGTTTACAAAATGCGAGATCGCACGAGCGTACCCGGTAGGCAGGTCAATTTTTGCAAGGTCGGCACAAAGGCGCGGCGATTGAACACGTCGTAATCGTTTTGCTCAATCACGTCCAAAATCTTGCTGTACAGCACTTGGGCCGCCCATACCGGCCAGCGCGCATCGGGACTCAATTGACTAATGCCCGTTTCAGCCTCCTGGTAAAACTTGCGAGCCCGCTGAATTTCAAACTGCATCAGGGCGCGCCAGCGATCGTCGATCACCCCGTTCAGCAAATCGGCTTCGGTGTAATCGAACAGAGCCAGGTCATCTAAGGGCAGATAAATCCGGCCTCGGCAGGCATCTTCACCGACATCGCGCAGAATATTGGTGAGCTGATTGGCAATGCCCAAGGCCACGGCCTCCTGGGTTGGGTTGGGCACAGCACCGTAGCGCCGCCAAGGAGCCGTAGTCTGTTCAGAGTCAACCCCCATCACCGTCGTTGACATGAGGCCAACCGTGCCCGCCACGCGATAGCAATAGAGTTCCAGCTCCTCAAAGGTGTGATAGCGATCCTTATCAAGATCCATCCGTTGACCGTCAATCATATCGACGAAGGGCTGAATGTCGAGGGGAAATTGCTTGAGGGTATCCACCAAAGCCACATCGGTATCTTCTACTGGATGCCCCTGAAAGATCGAGTGAAGCTGTTTTTCCCAGCGATCCAGTGTCTCTGTTGTGGTGAGCGCGGCTTGGGGACCATCGACGAGTTCGTCAGTGCGACGACACCAAACGTAAATCGCCCAAATCGCCCGACGTTTGGCGGGCGTCATCAATAGTGTTCCTAGATAAAAGGTTTTGGAATATTCCGCTGTAATCTGACGGCAAACCTCGTAGGCGTCCTCCTTAGGAACCAAATCTTTAGACCGCAGCGAGTGAGACAATTGCAGCATTAATCTTGTTAGCTGGAAACTCGGAACTTTTCAGACTACAGCGCTTAGACCCGCTGATTACGGACTGACTTCCTTTCACAGAATACGGGAAATTCAGCCCGATTTGACTGGGAATCGTGGGATTTGGCTAAGCCACGGAAGCGGGTTGACGATTGCGCTCCGCATCCTGCGCCTCTGATGATGACCGCTGACTGACTGCCTGCGCCGCTAGCTTACCAGAAAGCACCGCCCCTTCCATGCTGCCGAGGTAGCGTTGCATGGTGTAGCTGCCCGCCAAAAAGAAGTTCGCGATCGGCGTCGCCTGATCAGGCCGACAAGCCTGGGTACCAGGTGCTGCTGTGTAGACTGAACGCGGCGTTTTGACGATGCGATGCTTCAGCAACTTAGCGGGATGCTCTCCCGTTAGCTGTTCCGGATAAAGCTTTTCTAGCTCAGCCATCGTCGCCGTCAGAATGTCTGCCTCGGAGCGATCGATCCAGTCTTTAGCCGGGGCTAGCACCAACTCCAGCATGGATTTGTCTGGGTCGGCGTATTCGTGGCAAGTGTTGCTCATGTCGGCATACACACTCAGCAACTCGGAACGCGAAAAGAGCAACTGATCCACGTCGGTCATTTTGCGATCGAACCAGAGGTGGATGTTGATGACCGGCACACCGACCAAATTCTGCATTTTCTGGAAGACGTCAATTCCTTTCCAGGGCTCGGGCATCAATGCCTTGATCACATCTACGGAGGTGGCGCACACATAGGCATCCGCCGTGATGATTTCATCTTCTGCCCCGTCGAGTCCTCGCACGAGGTACCCCTGAACGGTGCTGTCCGCATTCAACAAGATCTGTCGCAGCGGTTTATTAAGCAAAACTTCGCCGCCGTGCTCGGTGACATAGTCCACCATCGGCTGACAGAGGCGCTCGGGGGGCGCGCCATCTAAAAAGGCCACCTTTGACCCGTAGCGCTCTTGCAAAAACCGATTCAGGGCGGTCAAAGGCACGGTGGCCGACACATCTTCGGGGTTAATGAAGGTCAATGCTTTGGAGGCGGCAATGAAGATGTCAGAGTTGACGCGATCGTCCACCCCTTGCCGTCGCAGCCATTCCAGCAAGCTGTACTGGTCCATCTTTTCCACATACTTTTGGCCCCGGACGATCGCGGGTAACAGGCCAATGGCAAAGCGGATTTTTTGTTCCCAGGTCAGCATGTCATTGTTGCGCAGAATCGACATGACCACGTTGATCGGGGCGGGAATATCTGGCACATCAAAGCGAGACAGAACACCAGGCTGCTCAGGCTGGTTGAAAATCAAGGTGTGCTCTTTCCATTGCAGGCGGTCGGAAATGCCCAACTCCTCCATCAACTGCAGCATGTTGGGATAGGCACCAAAAAAGACGTGCAGACCCGTCTCGTACCAATCGCCATCTTCATCTTTCCAGGCGGCGACTAAGCCCCCTAAGACGTCACGGCTTTCCAACACGATAGGCGTGTGTCCCGCATCGACTAAGTATTTTGCACAGGCGAGTCCAGCTAACCCACCACCCGCGATCGCAACTCGCATGAATGCCTATTCCCCTTGCAAGCCACCTGGCCTGCTTTACCGTCTCTTCATCATTATATGTTTCATTTCGTAACAAACTCAGAAATCTCTAAGAATCTCCTGGGCGATCCCCTCCCTTTGGCCGCTGTGATTCTCGGGTGAGGGTAGTTTCTCAGGAATAAACCTCCTAAAATAATGAATCCAGAGTTTTTGTTAGCCAGGGCAGGCCAAGCATATGACCGAGATCCTCACGGGTGACTAAGACTACTGGGCGACTACGCGAAAGTTGAGATACGCAACACATCGAATCGGTTATTTGGGGTTGAAAGCTGTGACGCAATCAATTTTGGACATTCTTCAAGACAGTGATCCGCAGGTGGCGGGCATGGTGGCCAGTGAATTACAGCGCCAGCGCCAGCACTTGGAACTCATTGCGAGTGAAAATTTTGCCTCACCAGCGGTGATGGCGGCGCAGGGCTCAGTGTTGACCAATAAATACGCCGAAGGGCTGCCGGGTAAGCGGTATTACGGTGGTTGCGAGTTTGTTGATCAAGTTGAGAGTCTGGCGATCGCCCGCATCAAAGAGTTGTTTGGGGCGGCCCATGCCAACGTGCAACCCCACTCGGGAGCCCAGGCTAATTTTGCGGTCTTTTTGGCTTTATTAAAGCCCGGCGACACGATTATGGGGATGGATTTGTCCCACGGGGGGCACCTCACCCACGGTTCGCCCGTGAATGTGTCGGGCAAGTGGTTCAACGTGGTGCAGTACGGTGTGAGTCCAGAGACCGAGACGCTAGATTTTGACCAGATTCGCCAACTAGCGCTAGAGCACAAGCCCAAGATGATTATCTGCGGCTACTCAGCGTATCCCCGCACGATTCCGTTTGAAAAATTCCGGGCGATCGCAGACGAAGTAGGAGCTTACTTGCTGGCCGACATTGCCCACATTGCGGGCCTCGTCGCGGCAGGCGTGCATCCGAATCCGGTACCCCATTGCGACGTCGTCACCACGACTACCCACAAGACCCTGCGCGGCCCTCGGGGCGGTCTGATTTTGACCCGTGATCCGGAACTAGGCAAAAAGTTTGACAAGGCCGTTTTTCCTGGCTCTCAGGGTGGCCCGCTGGAACATGTGATCGCGGCGAAAGCCGTGGCGTTTGGTGAAGCGCTACAGCCGGAGTTTAAGACCTACTCCCAGCAGGTGATTGCGAATGCTCAAGCGATGGGCGATCGCTTGCAAGCACGGGGATTAAAGCTGGTGTCTGGCGGCACCGACAATCACCTGATTTTGGTGGATCTGCGTTCCGTTGGACTCACTGGCAAGCAAGCTGACAGACTCGTGAGCGAAGTCAATATCACCGCCAACAAAAACACGGTGCCCTTTGACCCGGAATCACCGTTTGTTACCAGCGGTCTGCGCTTGGGCTCGCCCGCGATGACCACACGAGGCATGGGGATTGAGGAATTTGAGGAAATTGCCGACATCATCGCCGAGCGCTTGACGAATCCTGATGATGAAGTAGTGCGGGAAAACTGTCGGCGGCGGGTCGCGGCGCTGTGCGATCGCTTCCCGCTGTATCCCTACTTGGGCCAAGCTCAACCGGCATTGGTCTAAAGGGCAGTTCGCGAATCCAGCGATTCCGATAACTCAGCTCTATGGAGTGTATGACAGTAGACAATCGTTTTGATCTGCCATATCCTCCATGGGGCTTTATAGTATTGTCAAGATTCTAAATTTTGTTAAGAGACTCAATAATCGGCCCTTAACAGAGTTCAATTCTCGCCAATGGCCTTAGTATGGGTCGCGAATCTCCTGCTCAAATGCTGATTGCCACCCTTCGACTTTGTTGAAGCGATTTTTATGCCTTTTCAGCTTTACCATCTATTGGCCTTTGTAATTTCCGGCGCGGTCGTTTTGATCTCGACCCCAATTGTGCGGCGCATAGGTCTGAAATGTGGTCGGGTTGATGTGCCCGGCGGTCGCAAGGTGCATACTCAACCGATGGTGCGTTTGGGTGGCATTTCAATCTTTCTCGGCACGCTGACTTCGCTGCTGTTTGTCTGGTGGAGTGGCGGTTTTATTGACGCCTCGGGCACCCATTTGAGCCCCACCGACGAGTATGAAATCTGGGGCGTCACCCTCGGCGGGTTTGCCTTCTTTCTGATTGGGCTGCTGGATGATTTGTTTGGCTTGTCAGCGTCGAGTCGGCTGTTGATGCAGGCGGCGATCGCCGCGATCGCTTGGCATGTTGGCGTCAGCATTGACTTCCTGACAATTCCCTTTGTGGGCTTGGTGTCCCTCCCAGTGTGGATTAGTTTGCCCATCACGATTGTGTGGTTGGTGGGCATGACCAATGCCATCAACTGGATCGACGGTTTGGATGGTTTAGCCGCTGGTGTCTGCGGCATCGCGGCTCTAATCATGCTGATCGTGAGCTTGTTTATGGCTCAACCCGCAGCTGCTCTCATTGCGGCGGCCCTCGCTGGGGGGTGTCTGAGCTTTCTGCGCTACAACTTCAATCCAGCCAAAATTTTCATGGGGGATGGCGGCTCCTACTTTATCGGCTTTACTCTGGCGGGGGTTGGAGTCATCGGCCTGATCAAGAGCGTCACCACAGTGGCGGTGTTGCTGCCTTACATTATTCTGGCCGTCCCCATTCTCGATATGTCTGCCGTTATTTTGGATCGCCTGCGTTCTGGTGACTCGCCCTTCGTGGCCGACAAGCGCCACCTGCACCACCGACTGCTGAAGGCGGGTTTATCCCACCGTTGGGCAGTTTTGTTCATCTATGCGCTGACTCTGTGGGCCGGTAGCTTAGCGGTAGCCTTCGCGGGTATTCCGGCTGGCTTCCTGTGCGCGGCGGGGGCCACCGGACTCTTGACCTACACGGGTTGGCGCGTCAAGCAGCTCTCGCGTTAGCCGACAAAGCGTCAGCAGCAGGGAGACTTATGGCCTGGTTTTACGCTTAGAGTGACTAGCGTTTGAGAATTTTAGGTTTCTTTATGCCCTAGATAAAAGCTTGGCAAGTATCCTCTATTCAAGGATCTTCCGATGCAGACCAAGGTGTATTCGCTTCATGGAAACCAAGCAGTTTATTCTGTTAGCGCCACCGGGGACTAGAGGCGCAGAACATGCAGCGACCCTCGCTAAGCGATGGGCCGTGCCCCAGGTATCGATGTCAGAGCTATTGCAGCAGGCGATCGCCAATGGTGGCGAGATCGCGGCAGCAGTGCGTCCCGATCTGGCGGCGGGCGACCCTGTGCCAGATGAGGTGGCGCTCAAATTAGTGAAACGGCGGCTAGAGCAGCCCGACGCCGTGCTCAAAGGCTGGGTTTTGGAAGGATTTCCCCGCAGCGTCGCTCAAGCCCAGGGCTTAAACGATTGGTGGACTAAGATGGGGCGTCCGGTGCCCACTGTGATTTATTTGAAAGCGATGACAGGGATCTTGATGAATCGCCTTGCGGCTGAGCCTGGTCAAACGGCGACGACACCCGCGCTCAAGCGCTGCTTAGAGCACTACCAAGCAGAGGTGCTTCCCTTAACCGAGTACTACCAGCAGCAGGAGCAGTTGACCAAAATCAACGCGAATCTTTCGTTTGCGGAGGTCGCGAGAGACCTGGCGGGGATTGGTCAGCCGCAGTCAGAGGCAGCGCCATTGATTGCCGATGAGGCGGAACTCGATACGCTCATTTATGGTGAGTCGTGTCTAGTCGTAGACTGCATGGCCCCTTGGTGTGGGTCGTGCCAGCAGGTGTCGCCCTTGATCGACCAACTGGCAGCGGAATATCGCGATCGCGTCAACGTCATGAAAATCGACTTTGATGCCAATCGCCAACTTTCCAAGCGGTTTGGGCTTCAGGGCATTCCAGCCGTCTTATATTTCAAACATGGACAGCTACAGACGACCCTAACTGGCGTGAAATCTTACGCCGAATACAGCCATGCGATCGCCAACCTGTTGCAGTAAATCCGAAGCTGGGAGAACTCAGTTTTGGGATGCGCGTGCAACTAAAGTACCGACTCCAGACACGTAACTGACCCAGGCACCCAGCTACCCAGCCACCCAAGCA
>NZ_JACSWC010000397.1 GCF_016888165.1 Halomicronema sp. CCY15110
ATCGCATCAAACCCCGGATTCTCCCGATCAAACACCTCTGGAAACTCAATTTCCCAGTTAAACGGCGTGATGGGCTTGGCGGCGTTGCGGAGGGAGTCGCGGATGGCGTTTAGGGAGTGTGAGGGTGTGAGGGTATGAGAGTGAGAGGGTGGGGCATCTTCGGTGAGGGTGGATTGTCGCCAGGTGCGGACGAGGTCGCCGTATTCCGAGAGCTTTGCCTCCCGGTCTTTCTTGCTCTTGCCGTCAAAGAACGCCGCAATCTTCACATCGCCGATCAGCTTGGCTTCCTCTAGCTCCTGTTCCGCCCGCTGCCACTGGGCCAGCTTGGCCTCGGCATCCTGGTCGGTGCGGGTATCCAGCGCTTGAATTTGCGCCCGATACGACTTAGCGCGATCGACCTTCTCCTTCAGGTACTTAAACAGCGGCAGATCTTCCGTGGGGTCTTTGCCAAAGGAGCCGATTTCCGCCCGCGTCAGCCCCACCAGCGAATCCCCACACTTCAGCGCATGATCCACAAAGGTAAAGGGCTGGTCTTTGGACAGGGTCACCAGCCACAGCGACAGCTTCGCCAGGTTCACGGCAAAGGGGTTTTTGTCTACCCCATAGAGGCAGCGCTGAGCCACGAGGCGACGGGCATAGAGCACCGGCTCCACCGCAGCGGGCAGGTCGGCGGGCTGACCGTGGGTGTCCCAGGCAGCCACCAGCGTTTCCGCCAGTTGCCGACAGGCTTCCACCAAAAACGCCGCCGACCCCATCGCCAGGTCGCACACCTTCAGCGCCAAAATCTGGTCGGGGGTGGGGTGCGGCCCCAGCGCCTCCAGCACCGGACGCAGGGTGGTCTCCACAATCGGCTGGGTCAGCTTTCGGGGCGTATAGTGAGAGCCCGTGCGGCGGCGTTCTTCCCCCGGTTGCAGGTACAGGCTGCCGGGGGGCAACAGGTTCGGCGTCCGCGACGATACCCGCCGCTCCAGCGCTGCCACCATGTCTTCCACGGTTTCGGCCTGCTTTAGCGCCGTAGCACTCTTGCCCGTGACCTTGCACTCGGCCTCATCCTTCAGCACCTTGGCCCGATCCTTCCCCTTGGTTGCCAGCAGCGCCTCCACATTCACCACCACATCCTTCGGCTTCACCGCAATGGAGCGCCCCTCGGCCACCTCCACCTCGTAGCCCATGATCGCCTCATACACCGAGCCGATCTGCTCCACATCCAGGGCGCGGTAAGAGAGGCGATCGCCATCCAGCATCAGCAGTTTGTCGAGCATCCGGTAAATCACCCCATCGGCAATGCGGGGCGCTTCTACCCGGCCATGGGTCTCATACTGGGTGCCCTGGGGCCGCCCTTCCAAAAACGGATACTCGTCGGGGTCAAACAGTTGCCCGTGGCGGGCTGGGAGATATTCTTCGTAGGCACCGCCGCCGTCATATACCAGCCGAAACAGGCTCAGCAGCGTAGACCAGGCCCCATAGCGCTGATCCATCGTGTCGGGGTAGCTGCCCATGTCTTCCCGCAGCTTTTCGTACAGGCCCGAGACGGCATAGTTCTGCTGATACACCGGGTCATCGGGCATCAGCCCCTCGTCTTCGGCGTACAGCAAAAACACCAGCCGCATCAGCGTGGCGATTAGGCCACCGTAGATGTGTTGGCCCTCACCCCCGGCCCCTCTCCCAGAACGGGCGAGGGGTGATAAGAGGGGGGCAAAGATTTTGCCGTTAGCGGCGGCATCTGCCGCCTGGAAGCCCCGCAGCAGTTCCCACAAGGCATCGAGCACCTGCTCCGCCAGCTTGGTAGACACTTCCGCCTGGTAGTTGCGGCTCTCCACCAGCAGGCGGTTCAACCGCTGATTTTCTGGCACGTTGAATAGGCGATCGGCCCCCAGGAGCAGATCCAGCGCCCCCAGAATCAGCCGCCCCGGCACCTCCGTCATCGCCTGCACCGGCAAGGTCAGATACCCCGACGACTCGCCACTGGGGGCATACACCAGCCGAATGTCGGTACCATTCACCAGCAGCCCCGCCGCAATGCCCGTCTCCCGCAGCAGCCGCTCAAACTTGGCCTGAAAACTCGCCTTCCAGCCCTGCCCCGTCGCCGCCGCCGGGTCATCCTCATCCAAGGGCAGCCCCGGTGCGAGCTCCTGAATCAGCAAAACCCACTCATCGCTGTCGGGGTCTTTGACCCCATAGGTGGGCCGCAGGGTCTCGCCATAGCTGGGCAGCACCGCCGAGAGGCGATCGGGCAGGTCCGCCGCTGGCACCAGGTCTTCGGGCATCCAGCCCAGCACCTGCTGGGTAAAGGCAGGAAAGTTCTCAATCCAGGCAATACCGTCATCCTGGTGGCGCGGGATGGCCTCGGTAGAGATCACCGCTTGCAGCCGCTCTTGCAGGTCTACCAGTTTGGCGCGATCGATCACCGCCTGGGCTTTAATCAGCGCGGGCGGCGACACGACCAGACCCACCGGTTGCAGCAGGCCCAGCCATTCTTGGTGTCTGAGTATGTCGAGATCCTTAGCCATGTCTTATCGACCTCCTCGACTGTTTGTAGCCTTCCGTAGCGTGGGTTTGCGGGGGCGACTTCTTGTCGCCTTCCTTGGAGGTGGTTTTCGTGAATGACTCGTAGATTGCTCACCCACTGGCGCTAACTTTAGGTCATCTCCTGCCATCGAGAAAACATGAGTGCCTTCTGCATTCCGCCAGAACACATAACCGTTTAAATCAGTTTGAGGCGCCAGAGAAGGGGCTTTAATGTCCTCTAAATCAAGCTTCTTAGCAGCTCGGACTTCTTTCTTGGTCTGACCAAAATCAAATAACTTTTCCCACCAACGCATTGCCTTCAGGCAAACTTGCGCATGGCGCTCGACTTCACGAACCGAGGGAAAATGCTCAATCGTTTCATGATGGGTTTGCATTTTGGTCCGAATGCCTTCCTGTCGCCGCCCGACATCAGCCGGATTGTTTTGAATCGCTAAGAGCAAATAAGCCTGCTCTAGCTTTAAATCGGCGGCAATCAGCCCGACCAAACACTGCATGTCATAAACTGCTTGGGGTCCATCAGCCTTCAGAAGTTCTGCTGCACTGCGGGCACCATGCTTGCCATGTTTGCGCTTAACACGGGAAGTTTTATCCTGGAAACGGTCTACGAGTAAGCGATTGCGTTCCAAAATTGAGCGAATGGTTTTCTCAGCAATTGCCAACCGGGCAATCCCATCCACAGAAAAAATGCCTGTATTCATGCGACTCGCAAGCACATCGTCCAGCGTCTCAATCGCGCCATGAATCTCGCCCAAGATAGTGGCTTCTTGCCGGACGTGCAATTCTTCTAACGTATGTTCAATTCTCGCGAGTCGTTGGTTGATCTGATTGAGCTGTTGGGTGCCAACAATGGCGTGCAGCACTTGATAGACCAAGAGCGGAGCTAAAACGGGCATGGCTGCCGCTGCACCATTGGCGAAGCGTAACTGGCCCACAAATTGACCTCCTCCTGTGGCTGTGACAGTACCGATAGAGCCCCCAGTGGTCTGAATCATCTGATGGGTACCAGCAGCAATTTTGGCGACCAGGTCTGGTGGTCCTACAACGCGAAAAAGCTGACCCGCTTGTAAGCCCGTTGCGACCAGAGAGGAGGAGACGCCGAGCTGATCAACGATCGCCCCATTGAGCTTGCCTTGGTGCCAGGGTTCCGGTGAGTGCAGATTGAGCTGCTTGAAATACTCAATGAGTTGTTGGCTTTGTTCCGGCGAGTACTCCATCAGTGCACCCACTAATTCGCCACCGTGGTTGTGCATTTTATGGAGCGTGACTGTCTCGGTAGGTACGAGGGCCGGGGACTCTTCGCCTTGAGGACTCGCTGATTTGTCGTCCATAGAAGCTTCCTGATGACTCAGAAAGACAGCTTTACAGATGCTCTCCCAGGCACTTAGCGATCGAAGACTGGTTAGTTCCAATCTTTCTACCAATGCTTGCCATGCCTCTAGCTGCTTCAGTTCGTCCAGGTTAGCAACATTGAAGTGATCGAAGATGGCTTGTTTGTAATCCTGTAGTTTCATCGATTCCATCTCCTCGGTTAGCTAGATACTGGCCACAAATACACAACCCCCACCGGCTCGATGCGTTCCGCTTTGACCTGATAAGTCTGCTGAATTCGCTCCGGCTCCGTCAAAATTTCCTGCTCCAACTGCGCCACCCGGCTTTCCCAGTGACGCCGATCGCTATCAATCTGCCGCCGCTCCTCCGGGTTAAACAGATTGAGCTGCTGCGTCTCATACTGCTGAGCCTGCTTGAGAATGCGATCGCGCTGTTCCGCCAGCAGTTGCTTCATCTCTGCTGCTTCCCGCTCCCCGCGCTTCTCCAGCTTGCGCTTCGCGCTCTCGGTGAGCTGCTGCGATCGCCGCTCCAGATGGGGCAACAACTCCGCCACATCCTGAGCGGTGTACTGCTTCATCTGCGCCAAACGGTTCGGCGGCACCTCCTGCAAGCGCCGATTTGCCAGCGAATCCTCCAGGATTTTCAGCACATCCCGCTTTTCCCCCTCCGTCAGCGGTCGCAACTTACTGCGCCCCCGCGCTTCCGGGTCCAGCCACTCCGCCGCCACCGTGACAATCTCATCGTGGAGCCGCGCCGCGCGATCGCCATACAGCGACAGCCGCCCCAGCACCAACACCCGAGGAATGGGATCATCCGTGCGCACCACACAGGCCCGCGTCAGCTCATCATGGAGAAACCCTTGCGACAGAAACCGCCCCAACAGCCGCTGCACCATGCGGTGCTCCAGATGCAGGTGCACCACCTCGCCATCCAGCGACCCCGGATCGCGGAACACAATCGGACGAATCGGCGCTGACCTGCGCCATTCCCACAGCTTCTGCCCCCGCTGCCGGGGTGCCCGCAGGGTATCCAGCGTATTTGCCCAGGTCGGGTCGGCTCCCATCTCCTGATCCAGTGCGGGCACTTCCCAGCGGCTACGCTCCTCGTTGTCCACCGCTGCCTCTGCCGAGAGCGGTCTCAGTCCCGGTGCCCCCATCAGCTCTAGCGACACCGAGAGGGCATCGCGAAAGTGGCGATCGCTCAGCCCCAACCAGTCCCGCGAGTCCCGCAGAATCGTTTCCAGTTCTACTTGCTGCTGCCGCAGCTTGTCCTGACGTAGCCGAATCGCCTCTAACTCTTCCTTGATGGCGCGGCCCCTGACCTGAGACGTCTCACCAGCGGTATCTGCCTCGTCGATCGCCCCCTTCAAGGTGGCCTCCTCGTCGGCCCGAATCCCCTGTTCCAACAGCTTTGAAACATTCTTCTCAATCACCGGAGAGAGGCTACCCAACTCCTCGTGGATGCGCTGGGTCTTCTGCACCAGCACATCAATTACCCGATCCTCCGGGCGCTGGGGCAGCACGAAATAGTGACAATGCACCACGGGCGATCGCTGCAATTTTCGGTCGATGCGGCCGTTGCGCTGCTCCATGCGGCTGGGGTTCCACGGCACATCAAAGTGGAATAAATCGGCGCAATAGTTTTGCAAGTTAACCCCCTCCCGCGCCGCATCGGTGGCAATCAAAATCCGCAACGGATGCCGGGTGGGGTCGGCGTTAAAGGCTGCCTTGATTTCCTCACGGCGATCGTCCCCCATGCCTCCGTGGAAAGTGCCGATGCGATCGTGCTCCTGATCAGAGCGAGCAATAATCGTTTTGAGCTGCTGCTCCAGATAGCGCTTGGTGTCGGTGTACTCCGTGAAGATCAGCACCCGCCGATTGAGCCACTTCGCCCCAGATGCCCCCAAATCAGGGCAGAGGTTGGCTTTCATCCAGACTTCTAGCTGGCGAATGCGGCTGTCGGGCTGGTATTTGGCCTGCTCTGCAATCTGGCCCATCTCTGCTAGCAGATCCAACTCCGCCTGAGCAATGCCCGCCCCAGCGGCGTAGGTAGCCTTCTCCATCTGGGTATCTTCTTCCACCATCACCTCGTCTTCGCTGAGGTCGGCGCGATCGTCATCTGATCCTGCGGACTCTTGCAACAGCGACAGGGGACGGCTCGTCACCGCCTGCTGCTGCTCGGCCTGCCGTTCAATCGCCTTGCGGTGAACCCGCAGCGTCCGCGCAAAGGCTTCGATAGAAGACAGCAACCGCTTTTGCAGATTGGTCATCACCAGCATTGCCGCCGTCTGGGTCGATCGCGGCATTTCCTGGAGCCGCTGCTCCCGGAGTTGGCGATACTGTTGCAGCAGGCGAGACAGCTTCAGCTCCGGCGCATCCTCCGGCAGTCCGTCAATCACTACCGGCACCACTTCCCGCTTCGGAAAGTCCGGTTCATTAATCTCGCGCAAATCCTGCTTCAGCCGCCGCACCATCACCGCATCTAGCAGCTTCTTGCTCCGCACGGGAACGCCCCGGCAAAACCGCTGGGGATCAAGAATTTCCAGGAGGGCCGCAAAGCTATTGGAGTGACCATTGTGGGGCGTTGCTGACAAAAACAGTCGATGCTCAAATCGGGTAGCTAAGTCCCGCACCACCTTGGTGAGCTGCGAGTCAATCGCATACCGCGACCCGCTGGCAGGAGCGGCGTTATGGGCCTCATCTAAGATGAACAAGCCCCCCGCCGAGAAGTCCCCCAGCCAGTCCCGCAGCGGCGCTGCATAGGTCTCATCCCGCAAGAGAGAATGGGAAATAATGAAGCGGGTGTGAGTCTTCCAGGGGTTGATGCCATAGCCCCGCTGCCGACGCTTCGCGGCCATAAAGTCGCGATCGAAAATCACGAAGGTGAGACCAAAGCGGCTCTCCATTTCCTCCTGCCACTGACGCACCACCGATGGCGGACAGGAAATCACGACGCGCTTGATCTTCTGGCGCATCAACATCTCCCGCAGAATCAGCCCCGCCTCAATGGTCTTGCCCAAGCCCACATCATCGGCAATGAACAGGTTCACCCGTGGCATCCGCAGCGCCTTGCGCAACGGCTCTAGCTGATAGGTCTTAACCTCAATTCCGGCTCGATAGGGGGCCTGAAAGAGCTTCGGCTCAGTGGAAGTGACGCAGTTCCATCGCAAAGCATGGAGATACGCCGAAAAATAGCGGGGATCGTCGAACCCCTTACTCGCCACCGACTCCCAGGAATCCGTCTCCAGGATCTGGGCATCAATTTCCCGCTCCCAGAACACCTCCAGCGCTTCGCCCTGGGCATCGTCCTCCAAGCAAGCCAGGCTCACAATATGGTCGCCCGCTGGTTCTGCTGGGGGCGTGACTTCCTCGACCAGATATTGGCGCGATCGCACTCGCACGATCTGACCTGGATTGAGGATTATTTTTTCATTTGATTCAGTTAATAACAAACACTAACCCTCATCGCTTTTACAGATGCTCGAATCAGCCTTTCAACTTCCTGACTTCTTGAGCAGTAGTTTCAATTACGTGAAACTTATCCAAATGATCTTCAATAAATGTATGCCCTCTCTCTGCCAAAAGATTAATATTTTGGTTTAGGAGCTTAATGTCATCATTCAGCTCAATCAAGAAGTTATGAGCCGTATCAATAATATTGGCAAGCCTTCTATCAACTGCTTTCAGCAAAATCTCACGGGCAGCAGTATTATCTGAAAACCTTTCCTCAATTTTCTCTAAATCTATTGCCGCTTCAGCAAATGCGACATCCTGTAGCTCCTTATACTTGATGGTTTTTTCATATACCAAGGACTGAGCTTGATCTTTCAAGTCAAGCTGCATTTGCCCAATCGCCATCACAGCATCAGTGTTTAATTTAGTGAGTTCTTTCTGATACCTCATAATGGCTTCGGAGACACATTTCATGCGTTCTAGCTCTCTGTCTTTTCTACACTCTTCAATTTCAACCAACACTCTTTGCACTTCAGTTTCTTTCTTGATGGCGAGTGCAGTATCCAGCTCTTTTTCTTCTTTTTTGATCTTTGCCTCAGCATTGATCATGGCTGTTTCCTGTTCAACTTTAATTTTATGGTCAATCTCCTTCAATTCTATTTGCCTCTTGTGCTCTATGTGCTTCAAAGGCTCACCAGCCCAGTCAGTGATCATTTTGATGGGCAAATAAACAATGTCATCCAATTTATCAAACATATTTAGTAGCATTTAGCTTTGCTCCTGTAATTTATCTAGTTGACGCTGAAACAATGCTCTATCTTTTTCTCTAGCAAAGAGCAGTTCATTATATTTTTTGTTGCCATTCGCACTAACATTGAGAAGACTCTCCAGAAAATCTATCTTTGCCCTCAGAACCGGAAAAACAAAGCTTTCTGATTTTTTGGCAAGGTGTTTCTGCTTATATTTAATATGCTCTTGAATCAGTGAAGACATGAATACCAAGAAAGCCTGCCTGACAGCCTCTTTGTAATCGTCTGACTCTTCAGAAAGGAATGAGAAATGCTCATTAAGCCATCCTAGAAAATATTTCTCAATAGCAATATCCATTGAAACTGGTTCATTCTCATAGGCAAACATAGGAATAAAGACCTCTCGTTCTTGTGAAAGGAAGTCTGCGAGTAGTTTCTGACGCATGCTCTTTAAGAAAACGAGCATTTCCGACAGTTCTTCCGGCTCTAATGAACTCATTTCTCTGTTTCTGTTGGAGAGTTGACTGACTGGGTAGCTTTCCTCGTTTGTTTTCTTAGTTCACCAATCATGTCTACTGTATTTTCCTCCATCAAGTTGCTAGATAGGTCTAGACTGCGAGTGTAACTTTCAACCAGATCTTCAATCCAGGCTGAAGCAACTTTGCTATCGACTTCTGAGTCTTTAAGTGTGTCGGACACCTCCTTTAGAGATTCAGAAAAGAATTTGGCCCTTTCTTTTCTAAGTTCTTCTTGCAAGTTGGCTGCAAACTTGATTTCCTCTTTGTATTCTTTCAAGAGTTCGAGATAATGTTTCTCATACTCATAAAGGATGTTGAGTTTCTCTTTGAGAACTTTGGGCTCGATTTTGTCTTGAATTCTATAGAGAATTGACTGGACGAGCTTTTCTTTAGCGTTGTTATCTATCTCAAGCTGGCTAAGGCTCGACCAAAGTATGGTCTTTAGTCCATCAAGGTTTCCATTTTGATTTGGCATGTTTTTTCCTGATCCTTCTAAATAGCAAATCTTGGCTTAAATAAAATTATTTAACTCGAATTCTTGGTCTCAAGATAATAGAGGACAATAGTCAAAAGACTTATTCAACTGACTTTGATCTGTGACTGAAGAGATCGTGGGGCAACTGATCAGTAATGCGGAAATAGGCATAAGCGAGACAGGCTCGAATGTCTTCACTTGTCATGTCGGGATGAGCCTGCATCAAGTCATGGTAGGAAAAACCATCGGCCAAACGGCCAATCACCTGAGCCACCGGAATCCAGCGTTCTCGAATCACAGGCTTGCCATCCAAGATGCCGGAATTTTCAGTAATACGTTCTAGCAACAGACGTCGGGGGGCATTTATTAGACAGATAAAGTATCCGTATCTCATTGAATACATCTATCATGGCAGCGATAATGGAGCTATTCAATAGAAAACATCACGAAGTGTCCGTACACTCACCTCCTTTCCCCTAATGACTCGCAAAAAACGCTCCATTACCCTCTCCATCGAAGAGCATGAAAAGGCTGAGCTAGAGCAACTAGCCCTGGACTTTGGGCAAAAATGGGGTGACAGCCCAAATGTGTCCAAATTGTTGAAGGCGATCGCCCAAGGTAAACTTCGCCTCGCGGCTAACCACGACTGGAGTCGAGATCGGATTGACACCCTCAATGGTTCCCTGAATTTACTGAAGGATCTCGGTGAGCTGGAAAAGGCTACGGAGATGGCGCACTTACTGCTTGAACGGAGCGAATTAAGTCTGCCATTACGCCAAGAAATTGAGCATTGGTTAAAACAACCCAGTGCTCCTTGGCGCGTTCATCTCGACAGCTTTATCCGCAGACAGCGTCCCTTCTGCCTGACTTACCAAGATGCCGCTGACCGCATCATGACGTTCACCATTCGCCATGCCAAAGTTAAACGCCATGAAGATCGCCAGTATCTCGACTGCTGGTGCGATGAAACCGAAGACAATCGCGACCTTGAGTCCTTGCAACACAACTGGTCGTTGCGCATCGATCGCATTCCCGATGAAGCCACGATTTCACCCGCTGAGGGCCACTGGCAGCCCGAACTCGGGCACCTCGAAGTCGAATTACATCTTCTCAATCAACTCGCTGTCGGCTATCGCACCAAGACGGGGGCCGACTTGGTCAACGAATGGCTGCCGGAACAGCAAGTACGGCGGGTGGTGCGGCGCCTTCACTACTCGTTTTGGTTCTTTCGTGAAGTGCGCCGCTATGGGGCTAATTGCGTCATTGTGGGACCGGATGCGGTGCGCGATCGCTTCGCCGAAGACATCGCCCGTCAGTATCAGCAGTACTTCCCTGTTGCTTAAAGCAAACGATTGCCTCAGCTAGGCTTCAGACTTTGAAAACTTGTGTTTCGTCTTCATTGGTGAAGTAGTACCCCTCAACGTGGAAATCTGGACCCAGTTTTGCAGCCAGAATATCGCGATATTTTTCCGCCTGTTCTCTTACTTTATTGCGATCCCTGTTCCGTCCTGTACGGACTGTCTTCCCGGTACGTACCAAGTCAATCCATTTCACCTCTACAACAGCAAACCGGCTTTCACCATTGGTGAAAATCAAATCTCCTTTGCCTCGATCTCCTTGATTTGGCTCAGCCTCCCATTCGTCATCAACGACAAATGGATAGTCAGGTAGCAGTTGAGAGCTACTCAGCACTAACTCGCGTTTGAGGGCAAACTCTTCATTGCCGTCCCAGTAACGTCCTTCAAAATAGGCGCGCAGCACGCGATCGCGATGCCCAATTTCAGCTCTGTCAATCATGTGTTGGATTTCATCCTGTAACGATAAGAAGATCTCCAAACTCCGTGCTCGACGTTCCTATTAATACATTGATGTGATTACACGACTTCCGTATGACGGTTTTGCCCACTGCAGCCAAGAATCCCCTAATCCTGCCAGAAGTCTCTGAAGCGCCCTGGCGACAACTCTGTGTACTTCACCGTGTGCTGGATGTTGCGGTGCCCCAGGTATGCCTGAATTGCCCGCGTGTCATGCCCCTTGGCGGCCAGATAGTAGCCACAGGCATGACGAAGTTGATGGGGATGCACGGGAAACGCCAACTCTGCCGCCTTCCCCGCTCGCTGAATGATGTTGTGCCCCGTGCGCTCTGTCATCGGGCCACCTCGCTCCGTCACGAACAGGTACGGCGTGTCGGGATAATCGCGCTGGAGTTGTCGCAGCGATCGCAGCTCTGGCCCCCGGAGTGGATGAGTCGCTGGCGTCCCCTTCTTCCGTCGCGCCACGTGGAGCACTCCCGCTTTTAGATCAATCTGGTCCCACCGCAGGGAGATCGCCTCCGATACTCGAAAGCCGTGGCGATACATGATCATGATCAGCGTTGCATCGCGATGACCGTGGCGACCGATGTTCTTCGCGGCTTGAATGAGCTGATCGACTTCATCGGGGGTGAGGTGCTCGCGCGATCGCACCGCGTCATTTTTCGGTTTGCGCGGTGGCACGTTGGGCACCTCTTCAAACTTTGCCGAAAATGATGTTTGGGCAGTTTTGTCTGACATGGCTCTAAAGATTGAAGCGTCGTTGTCGAATGGAGTGAACATTGCCGAAAATGCTCATTTTCGGCAATGTTTTTAATTTCTGCGGATTGTCAGGGCTTTCTGATATTTGTGGACTACTCTGGATCCTCCTCAAATAAAGCGGGCAGATCTTGATAGCCGCTCACGACTCGGAAGATCTCGATCGCGTCATTGAGCAGACGATAGAAAATCAAATACTGTTTGTAGGGCACACTGCGCAAACCAGGATAGAGTTCATCGCGTTTGCGACCGATTTCTGGAAACTGGGCAATGCGTTGCAAAGCAGCGTCGATACCACTGAGGAAATCTTCGGCTCTGGTCAAACTACTGTGAGTGGCCAGGTAATCGGCGATCGCCTCAATATCCTGACTGGCCTCCGGGGTAATGCGGCAGGAGCGGGTCATTGTTGAGCGTGGCGATCGCGAAGGCGCTGACGAATGGCATCAATTTCCGTGGAGGCGTTTAACAGTTCTCCCTGCTCAGCTTCCGCCGCACCCAGTAAGATCTCTTGCCGTAACTCCTCAAATCGTCCCTGATAAATCTGTTCCCGCTCTGCCAGGGCTTGTAGTCCCGCCAACAAAATGTCGTCCAGAGAAGCGTACTTGCCACTAGCGATTTGGCGATCGGTGAATTGTTTTAGGTCAGGGGGCAGCGAAAGGGCCATTGCCTGGATGCCTGAAGGGTATTTGTGTAGAGTTTAGCGTGTGGGGCAAAAACGCCAGCACGGTAGCTGTTGGCGCTTACTCGCTCTTACCCTGCAAATCCCAGGTCGTTGAAGCGCCGCAGATGTCGTCAATGGTTTTCTGCACCTTCACCTCGATCAGCCGCATCTTTTGGTCGGGGCGACGTTTGTCGTAGATCCGCTCCAGGGTTTCCATGGTATGACCCATGGCTGTTGCTAAGGACTTGAGTTCGGCCAGAGAACTGCTGTTCTCAATCATGTAGACCGCATAGACCGATCGCATCAAGTGCGGGTTCATATAACGACGGCCCAATTGCGCATGCATGGTCATGCGGTTAAAGGCCAAAGCGAACTTAGTACCAAAGTCGCCAATTCGAATTGCTTTCCCAGACTTGCGACCGAGGAAAAACCATCCCGCTGGCTGCTCACCGCTGGCTTCTTCTATCTTCAGGAGTGATGAGCGCAGTTCATGGTATTTGAACTTTTCGTGAGGTCGCTCTAAGCTGCGGCCTAAACTTACCCAGTTGCCGCGCTTGTCGCGCCAGTAGCCCATTAGGTAAGCCTCTAGAAAGTCGTAGAGTGTTTTGCCCTGATAGACTTGTCGATTCAAAATCGTGATCCGCTGGTAACGATGAGAATCGCCGCTCTTGGCGGCACGAGGTGGAGTGTCCTTAAACCACATCGGCACCCGCTCCAAGTAGCGGTCTGCGGGTGGCATGGTTCCTAGATAGGGGCCAAATTTCTCCCCCGTCTGAGGATCAACATGAACATACTGGCGGGTCAAGTAGCTGAACTTGATTTCGTCCTGACTCCGGCGATCGCTGGGTAGGGGCCAAATCCATTCACCTTCCCGCAAGTCGTCTGGACGGCTCTTGAGATCACAGGCCATCGCGATTTTGGCACGGCACCATTCACCCGAACGGCGTGGCGGCATTAAGGTGAATACCGCGAACATGATGGCATTGGCAAAATCATCTGCGATCTTGGTGTCTGACCGCTTAGACCAAGTGGCCGTGCGGTGTTCAGTCCATCTAAAGGCTGGCAGGGTGACATGATTAATCACATGGGGCAAATCGAGCCATTTCAGTTCCAGGGGAATCGCGGCCAATTCGTTGCTGGAAAGTTCTTCGTAATAGTTGATTAGCTCGCGTAGACGCCCCATTAGCGGGATATCGTTGCCGTGTTTATTGAGGTACTGACCGCGATACTGGTACTGACAAAGCCGAGTCAGGCTAACTAAGTCACTCGAAATCGTCCGATTCACACAGCCGCGTGCGGCCATAAAATCTGCGTATTCCAGGGCCAAATCTTCAAAATCGTCGATCACCTGGTCGGTCGCTACCTGATCCTGAAAATCGGCCAGACCAATAATGGAATCAAAGGTGAGGCCTTCTTTCGGGATGCCTCGTTGGTTATGTAGAAAGCCCCAGAATTTACGTACTGCCCGTTGCCGCATCGAACTGGTGGTGTCGCGAATCGATTTTTGACGGCGCTGCCGTTGCCGTGTCTTCTCCAGGTAATCACCGTAGGTCTTGAGCAGTTGTGCTTGATCAGCCGTCAAATCCTTCTCGGCTAGAGCAAACTTGCTGAAATCAATATCGTTTGGCCGGAGCTTGGGTCGCTTCCCAACCGCTTGCGGCTGTTCTGGAATTCGCTTCTGTTTTTGCGTCAGGATAGCAGGATTAATCAGGATGCCGTTTTCAAAGCACCAATTCACAAAACGTCGAACATGAGAGCGGTGCGCAGAACGATTTTTGTTCTCTTTTTGTTCGACATTAAATCCCGTTTCTAAAACGGCCTCCCAGTCATATAAACGTTCGATAGGAAGATTGCTTAGAGCATACTCAGTATTTGCTTTGTCGGCCAAAGTCGCTCGCGCCGAGGTCAAACGTGGGAAGCCTAGACCCACCATCCAGTAGCGGCGGAGTACTGACATCAAATCTCTGAGGTGCTGTTTGTCGTTCGATCTCAGACTCTTCTCGTAGTACTGTAGCGTTGCATGAATTGTTTGCATCTGCTTCTCAATTTATCTAGGGTTTTCCGAATTGTTTCAATGTGTGCGGCCCAGTCATTGGAATAATAGCAAAAAGCGTAAATTACGGAAGCCCTTAAATGATCTTTGGTTTGGCGATTTTGTCGAACAAATAGCTATATATAGAAAATCGCTTTATCTAACACCAAGATCTGTGAAAATATTGCTAAATAAGGATTAGAATCGTTTCTAAACCGGTCAACGTGATAGTAGCTTTTGTCTATGAATTCTCCTCCAACGAGCTGGGCCCCTGACTGGCAGGCAGCTCTGGTCAATGCCACCCTTGGGATCATCTGTTATCGCGAAGGACTGACTGGGAAAGAATTTGCGACTCTGGCAGGTGTCTCAGTTGGAGTCGTACATGAGCATGCCAAGGCTGGTCTAGCTCATTTTCAAACGCGCTTTGGCGAGCAGTGCTCTTTTCGCAAAGTTCATGACTCAAAATTTCAAATCGCTCGCCTGGTGTTCACCTTCGGCGGCGTGATCAGGCCCGCTGCCAGTAAGCCGCCATTGCCTGGATTGCTATCACTGCCTCAGTTTTGTGAGCAACAACAGGTGAAGGATTGGCTGGTCAGACGCGAAGTCCGTAGGGGGCACGCGGCGTTTCGACGGCACTTCCCGGAATGGGATTTTCTTGAGCAAACGTACCCCTTTAGCAACTGGACGGCTCGTTGGTTTGGGCGTATTGAGGACATTGGCGAGCAACCGGATGCTCCGCCAGACGAGACGGCCCTAACCATCTACAAATTGGCTCATTTGGTCGGCGTTCATTATCAAACGGTGCGTCGATTTAGAGATCAGGGACTCGAACGCTTTGAGCAGCGGTTTCCGGGGTGGAGCTTTCGTCAGGAAGGCCGAACGTTCGTCTACTGTCGCAAAGTTGAGGAGTTTCCCCATGCCCCCTGAGAGTTGGAATAGCCAATGGCAGGTCGCGCTGTTTGAGGCTAAGAAAGAGACGCCTTTTCTGAAATCGGGCATTTCATCGGTCGAGTTTGGCCAACTGGCAGGAGTGAGTTCTGGCAATGTCAGCGTTCATGCTGCCCGAGGGAAAGACCACTTCCGAAAGCGGTTTGCGGAGGATTGTGATTTTTGGGAAGTGGAGAAAAGCAAAATGCAGCATTGCCTCCCTTATCGCAGGCTGTTCACGTTTTATGGGACGTTGCATCCGGCTGAATTGTATCGGTATGGTTTGTGGCTGCTGACGCTAGAGGATTTTGCCAAACGTCAGACGGTTGCGTTGGAGGAGGTGCAGCGCCTCGTTCGCAAGGGACATGAGGCGTTTCGAGAGCGATTTCCGGAATGGGAGTTTTTTACCCGCAAGCAATATGGCCAGTCTCCTTTGGAATACTGGTTTGGGCGCATTGAAGATTTGGGTGCCCGCGAGGATGCTAACCCCATTCCGGAGGATTTTTTGACGACGGAGCAGTTTGCGCGGCTACAGGGGCTAGAGCCGGTGGCGGTGTTCCGGGCAACCAGAGCCGGGAGAGAGGCCTTTCAAGCGCGGTTTCCGGGATGGAGCTTCTTTGGGCTCCGTAGTCAGCGATTTCGCTTTGTGCGTTTGGGCGATGCGGCTGAACTCTTGACGATTCAGAGCTTTATGAAACGGGCGGGCATCACGTTTTATCAGCTGAAGACACTGCTGGAACAGGGGCAATTTTCACAGACGTTCCCAGGGTACCGGGCGCAAGGAACGGGTTTTAAGAGTGTGCGCTGGATTATTTTTCGGCAGCCGGGGGCCAAGCTGTGGGAGCCGCCCGCTAAAGCGATGCCCATTGCCCGATTCGCCAAAATCGTTCAGCTTCCTCTGGCAACCCTCAATAGCTACCTGAAGAACAACGCCCTTAATCAGGTATTTCCGGGGTGGCAGGCGGTTCAGCGCCCCAGGAACATGAAGTGGTTTTTGTATCCGGCGGATGCGGATGCACCGAATCCACCGCTGAGTGCAGTTGAGCTGTATGGTCTGTTTTCCATGCAGGAGGCAAGTGTGGCGTTGGAAGTGAGCAGCAGTCGAGTGGAGGTATGGGTAAGTACGCCTCGGCTGTTGCGAGAAAAGGCTCCGGGATGGACGGTGGTGCGTCTGACTTTTAGGGGCAAGTCGGTGTGGCTGAAGCCACCGCAGTGCTTGTTGACGGAGCGGCCAGAAGCCTGAAAATGTCCGAAAAATTTTGAGGCGCTGCGCGCCAGCAGAGGGAAAGAGGGCAAAAGCGCAGAGCGCTAGGAGAAGCCTGGGGCCGTAGCTTGCTTCTGCGGAGCAGTACAACAAACGCGAAAACCGAGACCGTTGCTGCGGTCGCCGGGCGTAATGTTGTAGCGGTACGCGGAGCGGCAGAACCACGGAAAGACGAAACAAGAGCCGCCGCGTAGGATACGCCCTCCTTGATTGCCGCCCTCTGTCCAAGCACTACCGTCTGTCGGCGCACCCTCGTAATTGTCGTGCCAAACATCCTGGCACCATTCCAATATGTTGCCGTGCATGTCACATAGGCCGAAGTCGTTGGCAACTTGAAAGCTGCCAACTGGAGTAGTTTTCTCTCGGTACTTACCCTTGGGGCCATCGGCAAAAGCATAGTTGCCATCGTAATTGGCAAGTTCGGAGGAGATCGTCTCGCCAAAGTGGAATGGGGTGGTGGTACCCGCGCGACAGGCATATTCCCATTCGGCTTCGCTGGGCAAGCGATAGGGGCGTTGGGTGTGCTCAGCTAAGCGGGCACAGAACTCTACAGCTTCGTGCCAGTTCACTTGCTCTACCGGGCGATCGCCCCCTTTGAATTTGGCAGGATCACGCTTCAGTTCAATCTCTTGCTGGGGTAGCTCAGCGACAAACCGCCACTGGGCCTGAGTCACCGGAAAGCGACCGAGGAAAAAGCTGGGGATACTCACACGATGTTGCGGGCCTTCACTATCTCGACGCTCCGGCTCATCGGCTGGAGAGCCCATCAGAAACTCGCCAGCGGGAATCAGCATCATGTCGAGGCCAAGATCGCCCAGAGGTTCGGTGTACCCTTGAGCTTGATGGCGGGTGCGCTGGAGGATGAGTTCGGGCATGGGGCAGGAGATAGGAGTTAGGAGATAGAAGGCAGGAGATAGGAGATAGAAGGCAGGAGGGAGGAGACGGGAGTTAGGAGAGGGAGCGGATGTAGGCGTTGAGGAGTTTGCCAACTTCGTCGAGTTGGGTCTTGAGGCTTATGGTATCGCCGTACCCCAGGTCTTGGGTCAAGATCAGGTAATACTGGCATTCTTCGAGGGAGCCTTGGGCGATGTTCATCATGCGGGCTTTGTCGGCCTTGGTTTTACGCTTAAAGCCTTCGGCGATATTGGCAGGAATCGAAACCGCTGCTCGTCCGAGTTGAGACGTGAGGCCATAGGTCTCTGTTCGGGGGAAGTCTTCACTGTGTTTGTAAACAGCCAACACAAACTGATGGGCTTTTTGCCAGACGATGAGATCTTGAAAGGATCGGGCTGGCGATCGGGTCATGGCAGGTAGGAGTGTGAATTTAGGAGACAGGAGAGCGGCACAATATCTACTCCAATGATTCCCATTGACTGCTTCTACCTTCTATCTCCTACCTCCTCAACTCCTGCTCTAAAGCGCAGAGCGCTAAGAGAAGCCTGGGGCCGTAGCTTGCTTCTGCGGAGCAGTACAACAAATCCGAAAACCGAAATCGACGAAGCGGGAGCCGGGGTTATCGTAGGCGTGAGACGCGGAACGGCAGTACCCCGGAGAGCTGCCCCAAGAGCCGCCGCGTGCTACTCGTCTGTCTTGATTTCCACCTTCTGTCCAAGCACTGCCGTCAGTCGGCGCTCCGTCATAGTTGTCGTGCCACACGTCCTGACACCACTCCCATACATTACCGTGCATATCGCAGAGACCAAAGGCATTGGCGGTTGTAAAGTGATCGACAGAGGTTGTTTTTTCCCGATATTCGCCGATTGGGCCGCCATCAAAAGCGGCAGTGCCATCGTAGTTGGCTAAGTCGGTTGTAATCGTCTCACCAAAATGAAACGGGGTGGTGGTGCCAGCGCGACAGGCATATTCCCACTCAGTTTCACTGGGAAGGCGATAGGGGCGTCCGGTGTAGGCTGCGAGGCGGGCACAAAACTCCACCGCTTCGTGCCAGTTCACTTGCTCTACTGGGTTCATGTCGCCCGGAAATTTAGCTGGATCGGGGTTCAGTTCAGTTTCGACCTGGGGTAAACCTGCCACAGCTCGCCATTGGGCTTGAGTTACCGGGTACGTGCCCATAAAGAAGCTTGGCACCGTTACCTGATGCTGGGGGCCTTCGCTGTCAAACCGCTCCAGCTCATCCTGTGGGGAGCCCATGAGAAAGGTGCCCGCAGGGATGAGGGTCATTTCCAGATCAATCCCATCGCCCAGTGACTCAATAAAGTATTGGGCTTGGTAGCGTTGGCGGTTAAGGGTGAGTTCGGCCATAGGGAAGGGAACGGGAGTCAGAAGTTAGAAGACAGAATGGCTATTTCCAGATACTCAAAATCGCCGAAAAATTCGAGGCGCTGCGCGCCCGCAAAGGGCAAGAGGGCAAAAGCGCAGAGCGCTAGGAAAGACCTGGGGCCGAACAACAAACGCGAAAACCGATAACGCGGCTGCGGTCGTCGGGCGTATCGTTGAGGCGGTACGCGGAGCGGCAGAACCACGCACTGAAGAGCCAAGAGCCGCCGCGAGTCACTCGTCTGTCCTGATTACCTCCCTTTGTCCAAGCACTACCGTTCGTCGGTGCTCCCTCATAATTGTCATGCCATACGTCTTGACACCACTCATAGACATTGCCGTGCATATCGCTGAGCCCCCACTGATTGGCGGGAAAGCTACCCACGGCTGTAGTCTTCCCGCGATTTTGTCCCTTGGGGCCATCGTTGTAGGCATAGCTGCCGTCATAGTTGGCCAAATCAGGCGTGATCATCTCACCAAAGTGAAAGGGTGTCTGAGTCCCCGCCCGACAGGCATATTCCCACTCCGCCTCACTGGGTAACCGATACTCCCGCTGGGCATACGCTGAGAGTCGCCGACAAAACTCCTGGGCCTCTTCCCAACTCACCCTCTCCACTGGCAAGTCATCCCCTTTGAAGTTTGATGGTTCCGGGTTTAGCTCAAGCCCAACCTGTGGCAACCCTGCGACAAAACGCCATTGAGCCTGCGTCACCGGATACTGTCCGATCAAAAAGCTGGTCATTGTCACCTCGTGCTGCGGCCCCTCGGCGCTGGACCGCTCAGGCTCATCCTCTGGCGAGCCCATCACAAAGCTGCCACTAGGCACCCACACCATCTCCAGCATCAAATCATCCCCCAGTCGCTCTACCAGGCGTCGCCCCTGGCCCCGCCGTTGGGTAATCTGCCAGCGGGGTTGCCACAGTCTAGAAAAGAACCGTCGCTGCGCCTTCTGAATCGTTGCAGTCTCAAACTCAAAGGACTCCAGAACCTCCCTCGATAGTTCCAGCTCAATAGTTATCACCTCAAACTCTTTCGTGCGTAGCTCCGGCCAAGCTGCCGCAGCGGGCACAAACTTTGCCACCTCAAACTCAAACGTCTTCAACGGCGGGAAATTGGTTTCCGTGGAAGAGGTCGGAGTCTCGGTCGTAGATGGCGGGGTGGCCGGTTGTTCAAACAGTTGTAACCATTCCACATATTCCGGCCCCATCCGTTCTAATGTCCGCCGCGCTAAATAAGCAAACCGCGCCACCTGCCCCGCTGCCTCATCATTCAATCCCAGATCGGGCGTCAGCAACGCCTCAAGGGTGCGAGTCCCCAAGCCCCAACGCTCAGAGAGATAGGCTGATACAGCGTCTAGTATCTTTTCGGTGGTAGGTACATCCACCGCATCCGTCAGCAGATCCCGCACCTCCTCGTTCACAAAATCGTAGACCTGGCTATGGCCTCCCTCCGGCCTCTCAGTGCGCGTCATGCAGATGAGGCCACTCATAAACACCTCCGCCACATGCACCTGCCGCGCCTCTGGCAGCAACGTCTGCCGCAGCAAATCGGTGATTTCCGGACTCACGGGCACCGCCGCCATCATCCCTGCCAATCGCTGGGCCACAATCGACGCCCCACCCCGAAACCGTCGCACCAAGGCCAGGGGCTCTGTATCCTCAGACGTTTGGGCTGCTGGCGGGGGAATATTAGCCCAATCAAACTGCACCGCCGCCGCTCGGTCTTCCCCTGCGCCAACCAGCACCCTCGCCCAAGACTTAATTGAGTTCGGCTCCACGGTTACCACCGGCACCGTCAGCGTAGCGGGTGACGGCTCGCTATCTGATTCATCCGCCAAAAAGTCGAGCGGGGCCTCGACCTGCCAGTTCGCGGTCACAGTACCGGGGGTGAGTGACTTGACCCACACGGGTGTCCCTTCCCCCAAGGCGCTCCGCTCCCATAACCGCTGGGGTAACAGCTGCATCACCGTCGTGGGGGCATAGGCTTCCCATAATTCTAGCCAGCGATATATCGAGCTTTGCCGCCACAGCGCCGACGTGCAATCGCTGACCAACAAAATCAGCCGCCGCCCCGCCGGGTCGATCAGTTCTTTGGGACTGCGCGATCGCTGCCCTGGTCGCGGCGCATGGTTGCCCGAAAATAGCTGCGGTTGCCCTGACTCAGAAGCCGTTAGCCGCCAAGACTGCACCGTGCGGAATGCACCCTGCCGCTCTGTGAGCAGTCGCAGCTCTTGGATTAGCGATCGCCAAATGGGCGTGGAATCCGTCTCTTCCACCACCAGGGCCAACTCCAGCCAGCGCTCCGCTGCCGGACGCATCACCGGCAACCAGACATCCTGCTCCGCGATTTGATTCGCCGTTGCTTCTTCATCCAGATATTCTCGATTGAGCGCCGCTACCTTGCGCATCAAGGGCCGTAGGGCTCGCCCTAGTTCTAACCGAGTGCGCAACGCTGGTGCGGCTGGAGCCGACACAGCAATGCCACCGGAGGGCGACTTGCGAGTTTGTTGTTCCCCCGCGGCTGAAGAATCGCGCTGGGTCACGGCCACGCGATCTAGCGGGGGCAGCTCCGACAGCGGTAAGTCTTCGCCCCAGACGACTTCGACCTCGTTATCGTCATCTTCGCTCGGGTCAGGGGCGATCGGCGGGATTGCTCCCGTCTGGTTTGCCAGCCAGAGAATATCCATCAAATCTTCAGCATAGAGATTCAACTTCACCTGCTTCAGCACATCGGTGAAGTTCTCAAACTCAGGAATGCCAAAGTCAGGATTGCTCATACCCCGTCGCGACTATCCAACCGTTTGAGAATCGCCTTAATTAAATCTTCTCGGGTCGTCCCTTGAGGCGACAGTTGCCCTTGACTGACCAGATAAATAGCATTGAGCAACTGATCGGTCGCCATCTCGCCTTCGGTGCGCTGCGCTAGAAACGCTTTAATGCGCTTGGTCACCTCATCCGCGTCGGGCTCTCCCAAATGGGCGGCCACAATCCGCCGCAGTCTTGGTTCTAGGGGCTCGGCCATATCCAACCGCAAACAGCGCCGCAAAAAGGCGGGCGGAAAGTCCCGTTCGCCATTGCTCGTCAACACCACAAAGGGAAAATTGGTACAGCGTACTCGTCCCTTCGTCACCGTGGCGTAGGCGTCACTGTCCTCATCGGCGACATCGGCACTGCTGTAGGCCGTCTGCACGTTCACCGTGGGCTGGGTGGTGGCAATGCGTGTCAGCTCGGGAATGGTGTATTCCCCGTTTTCAAACACATGGAGCAAGTCATTCGGCAAATCTACGTCGCTCTTATCAATTTCATCAATCAGGAGTACGCGGGGGCGTTCTGACGGCAGTAGCGCTGTGCCCAGTGGCCCCAGGGTGATGTACTTGCCAATGCGATTCAGACTGTCCTCTGGGTTCAGCTTGGCATCCTGCAAGCGGCCTACCGCGTCGTAGTTGTAGAGTCCATCTTTCAACGTGGTGCGGGTCGTAATCGGCCAGTACAGCACTTCCCCTAAGTCCAGCTCATAGGCGACGGAATAAGCCAGAGATGTTTTGCCCGTGCCAGGATTGCCCGTGACCAGCAGCGGTCGCCGCAAATACAGCGCCGCATTCACCATATTCACCTCTTCTTCTTCCGCGTAGAAGAGCGCTCCCCGATGGGATTGCTCATTTTCCGCTTCCGCCGCCGAATGCTGCTGGGTAAAGGTGCGCCAACTGGGAGGGGGTGGCAGTTGCCACTCGCTATGGGGGGTGCGGTTATTTTTATAGACTTTCCAGTCGTTCATGAGGCCAAATCGTCCGATTCAGGTGGCACTAGGTTAGGGTCTTCCCACACTAAGGACAAATGATGCCCGATGTGTTCATCTTTTGCCAGGGGAAAGGCCGCTCGACGGGCTTGCCTAATGGAGTCTGGCAAGCCCTCGACACAACATCCCAAAAGGGTCGTAAACTCCGCGCCGCAGTCCACTTGACTCAGAGACTCGCGCAGCCACACAGCCGTGGGCGCACCACTCATCAACACCGCTTTCAGAGGATTCCCCATGGCTAGCTGAGTCGGACACTTGAGCGAGCGGATGCCGACCTTGTTTGGATTTTGCAACAGCTCAATTTTGAGATCTTTCAAATCGGTGTCATCTTCAACCGGCAACAGCGCCATGCAACAGGAGGTGTGTTGGATAGGGGAGACTTGTGTCCATTTCTGCTCCCATAGTGCCCGAAAGCCTTTACGTTTGTAGGCTTTTAACAACCGATCCGAACATCGCGCAACCAAGCGATGCAGAATCGCCAGCGGGTCAGGCTCGTCTTCATCCTCTAGAAATTCCAATTCTTCGTCATCCTCACCATCGATGGCAAAAGCCGCTTCCCATTCCAGAGACTCTTTCAGCAGTGAGAAGGGTAGAAATAATTCAATCGTCAAGTTGGCCAGGTCAGCACTGCTACACAACCCTCGGCAATCGACGAGACACGCCCGGATGACTTCGGGTAGCTGGGAGAGTTTGATCGGCGTGTCTTCGTAGGGAGCGATCGCGGGAATTGATTCAAAGCCTTCTGACCTTTTCCAGTTGTACCGAGTGCGATCAGGGATGAACAAGGAGCCGACGGAATAGACACCCTTAATGTCCGAGGTTTTCAGCCAGATTAACAAGTGAGGAGATGCCGTGTTGGCAGTGATGGCCTGTTCTAACTGGATTTGAGAGGCGATCGCCTGCTCAACGGTATCCGTATCCACTTCGCGCTGTCTTAGCCATTCCCGAAGCTGCTGCTTCACTGCCAGCGGCACCGGAAACTCGACCAGAGTCAGACACACCGCGAATCGCAACAGCGCCGAGTACCCGGCTTGATCTCTCATGCGAGCCAACGCCTTGACCGTTCCCGGCAAATCCTCCGGAATTGGATTCAGCGAGCCTTCTGGCCGACAGACTCGATAAGCGCCCTCAATACTCTCATCCGGTACACCGACACTGTTTTCGAGCAACGTGAGTAGACCAATCGCCTCGCCTACTTTTAAGGCATCAATGAGCTGCCGGTAGGGAATCAGGTAGGCGATTTTTGCTTCCGGTCGATCTTTATCCCGTAGGCGGGTCAAACCAATGATGCCGCCAAAATCCTCGCTCCAAACTGGTGCCCCACTAAACCCTGGCTCGATACCATAACCCTGGTCGGTATCTCCTTGAATTTGCACCAGGTCGCTGGTAGCATCGCCGATAATTTTTCCGAGTGCCCAACCACCGATGGGCTGCCTATCAGGGAATCCATAGACCTGAAAGCCCCCACCGATGTAGTTGCGAGAGGGTCGAAAAGGTAATGGAGCTGCCCCCGGAGGCACCGGATCTAGCAGTCTAATACCGGCGACGTCGCGATCGGGTTCCCAGTACTCCACTGTGCCCTGAAGCTTTAGGCCATCCGCCTTAAACGGAAAATCAAGATTGACCTCTTTCGGTGGAGTGTTGGCTCGCGTCAACACATGGGCACAGGTCAGCACATAGCGATCGGACACTAAGATACCCGCACCGACAACTCTAGAGCCGTTATAGAACCGCACTAGGGCAGCTTCATATTTTGCCGCGTCTTCAGGCGTCCACATGCGATCAGTCAGCCTTTGCCTCGTCACCTTTCCACTTGAGAGTGACTTCAAAGTTAACTTGCCCGCCTACGGAAGAAAACACCACCCCCGCATCCACGCTCAAATTCAATCCAAACTTGACTTCCACCTCATCAGCGGGTGTGGTCAGTCCTGTTTTGAACCGAGTCGCGATCGATGAGACGACGGGACGGACCTGGGCGATCGCCTCTTCAAAACTCTTCGTCGCTCGATAAACCATCTGCCCATCCACCGATACGGGCTCTAAAGCGCTCTCTGATTCGGGTTCCGGAACCTCGATCAGGAAGGTGCCACCACCTTCTAGCTGAAACTCTGCGAGGGCTCTGTCCAAAGCGCTTCTCCAATACTGTCCTTTGAATGATGGCTAGATGAGTTAGAGGCGTCAAGAGGAATGCCCATCGATTTAGAAGAAGCGACTGCACAAAGTTAACTGAGCTTTGATAGGTTCTCAGATCAAGTTACAGGTATTCAAACAACCTAGACAGCCCTTCAGCCGCACCTAATATTTCTGCCACGATGGAACAGCAGACCTAGCCAGCAAGACAATGCTCGCCCCTTAAGACTTTTTCGAACACTACACAAAAGAAAGGATCATTGATCCTTGTAGTCTGAAAAGCTTATATGGAATAGCTTTTAATAAGATCACTGGAAGGATCTATCGTGTTCCGAAGATCACAAATGCCCCCTAACCAGTACAAATGCTTCCCCCAATCAGTTATGAGGCGCTCTTGCCAAACAACCTGGACACCCCCTAGGGATGAAAAAAAACAAGAATTACACCATCAACAATTCGGTGGATCAACATCAAACCAATCCCCTTTGTTGTGCTTTTCTAGGACAGATTTAGGACAGTCACGAGAGCGCAATCTGAGAACCATCTTTAATAAAGGCTTTCAAGTTCTAGAGCAACCGCCTTCTAAGCGGTCGGTCACAGGTTCGAATCCTGTAAGGCCCGTCCTGTCATCATGAAAGACTTTCCCGCCAGCCCAAAACATGTCTACCTAGCCTCACCGGGGTTCTCACATAAAGCGGAGCTCAACGGCTGGTTGGCAACTCGGCAGCAGTGCTTCTCATTGATAACGGTGATGGCCCTCATGAGTCTGCTCCCGACAGCAGGCGGGGGCGGAGCGATCGCGCGGGCTGCTAACCTTCCGGTGGGGCTTCAACGCCAAAGTCGGTCGTCAAATGTTCGCGGGTCATGGGTTGTCGCACTTCTAAGCCTTCGCCGCCGAGCAGCGTTAACGGCTCACCTTCCACGTCAATCCACACTGCGGCATCGGGGTCAAAAGCCGTGGCCGTGTAGATAACCTGAGCGAGGCGGCCAATCATCGAGGCGCTGCCGCCGCCATCGGTAAAGTCTTCGGACAGATTGACGTAAACTCCGTCGGACTCAACGGAGAGCGCCAGCAATTCTGTCTGTTCGGGAATGCCAGTAGCGACGCCTTCGCTATTGGGACCACCCATGAGATTACTGAACGCCAACTCTAAGGCATCGGCATCGGTCGCGTTGACAGGGACTTCGATGGTGACGGGATTAAGGGCCACAGTCGTACCATCGGTCGAAAGCCAGTAAAGCGTCCCCGACTGATTAGGGTTGGCAGCGACCTCGGGAGCCGGGAGATCCGGCACTTCAATCGGCGCAGTTGTGGGCGGATCGAAACCCTCTGGAACGGCCTCGCCATCAATTTCGAGTTCCGGAAATTCAACGGTGGGGTCGGGTGGCGCAACCGATCGCCAGGTAAACCATGCGGTGGCACTACCGGCACTCAAAACAAGCGCCGCGAGGGCGATCGCTACGCCTAGTGGGGGTCTCCGTCGAGTCGTTTGGTCTTCCATCTCTGAATCCCTCAGCACTGCCTACAGCTTGACACAGCGGCTCATGAAACCGGGGCTACATTATGACACTTCTTCTCAGTGGGAATGCGCAAACTCGGAAGATCCCATTGCCTGAACAGGCTCCCTGCGGATCACTCCGCGGCCAAATTTAGCAGCGGCGAACTGGGATCAACCCGTACGTAAACCACCACATCCAGGTCTTCGGGCTGCAGCTCAAACTGCAGCACCCGCGCCACGATGGCTAAGGCATCAAACTGTTTGAGGGTGAGTTCGGAATCGATGCCTTCGGTAAATGCGGTGATCAGTTGCTGGGGCACAGGCTGACCATCAATGACGATGGTCGGCTCTAATAGCACCAGTTGATGGCCATCAATGACTTGAATCCCAGTTTCGACCAGCGCCTCAACTTGTTCCTGCTGCACGCGATCGGCTAAATCTACCGTGATGCGTACCCGGCTGCCCCCGAGAAATGCAATCTGCGGATTGCTTAGGCCATAGCGGTTTCTTTCTCGCTCTGAGGTGCCGGGCAGATTGAACTCCAGGGTGTTGAGTAATTCTTGTACGCGGGGCGATCGCAAGAACGCATTAATATCCTCTGTACTGAGTACCAGGTGCATCGCCGCCTGAATCGGCTCATCCAGCGCAAACTTGCCATCTTGCAGCGCGGGCAAGTCAATATCAATGGGGTCGGTTTCGACATCGAGCACGTCAATGCGCAGTTCGGGAATCGGTGAAATGCCTCGCCCGGCAAACCGCACCCGATCAACCCGACCGCCCACGAGGCGAAAGTTGGGGGTATTGTCAATGCGAACGTTGATGAGTTCCGCCTGATAGAGGTTGTCGCGAATTAACCCCTCGGCCACCTGGTCAGCCACTAAACCCACGGGCGAGATCAGCGTGAATAAGCTGGAAATGATAATCGTGATCCATTCCATAACAATGGCCTCTAGGCGGGATTGGCATTACGGTCGAGGGCAAGGCTTGTGATCGAAAACCTCATCCAGATTCAGACGTGTTGTTAGGGAACTACTCAAACCTCTCCTAGCCTCTCCTTACTCAAGGAGAGGGACCAGATTTTTTACGACACCTCTCCTGGACGAGGAGGGGGGCCGCAGGTGGTGAGGTTGGCGCCATGCCATCTTACGAAGCGTCGGCGACCCATTGTTTGAGGGTCGGCACCACATCGGCGATCGCCATTTCTTGGGCTTCCCCAGTGGCCCGCTGCACCACTTCAACTTGGCCATTTTTCAGCGATCGCCCAGTGACAATCCGGAAGGGAATACCCACCAGTTCCGAGTCTTTGAACTTGACCCCGGCCCGTTCATTGCGATCGTCCAATAGCGTTTCCACCCCGGCGGCGTTGAGGTCGGTGTAAAGCTGCTCGGCGGCGGTCATCTGGGCCTCATCGCTGACATTGGGCACGACCACGATCGCGTGATAGGGCGCGATCGCCACCGGCCAGATAATGCCGTTCTTATCGTGAGATTGCTCCACCGCTGACTGCGCCAAGCGGGATACACCCACGCCGTAACAGCCCATCCACAGGGGCACCTCTTCGCCTGACTCAGCGGTATAGGTCGCGCCCATGGCCTGGGAATATTTTTGTCCCAGCTGAAAGATATGCCCAATTTCAATGCCGCGAGCGGTTTGCAGCGTTTGGGTGGGATCATGAGTGGCGCGATCGCCTGCTTTCGCCTCCCGCACATCTACCACCAGCGTCGGTTTCGGGTATTCCTGATCCCAGTTGCCGCCAACGGTGTGATAGCCGGACTCATTCGATCCCGTGACAAAATTCTGTAACTCGACGGCGGTCTGATCCACCAGGCGCAAAAATTTCGGCTCTACCTCTTTGAGTCCAGGCTGGATATAGTCATCGGCTAAGTTCGGTGCGATGTAGCCCAGCGGCAGCGGCTTCGTCGCCCACTGGCCCTGCATCTCGGCATCGGGAACGTCCAGGGCGATCACCGCACTGGCTCCATAATTGCCCGCCAGCTTCGACAACTCATTTTGCAATTTGGTGTCGTTCACATCTTGGTCGCCGCGAATGTTTACCAGCACGAGCACGGTATGTCCCGTGTCGTAAGTCACCTGGTACAGCACGTTCTTCACGATTTGCGTCGGCGAACATTTTAGGAACTGCGCCAGTGATTCGATGGTGGGGGTGTTCGGTGTTTCTAACTTTTCAAACTGCGTGAACTCAGAGGGCACCGCATCCGCTGGCAAAGAGGTGGCCTTTTCGACGTTGGCGGCGTATTTGCCATCTTCGGTATACAGCACCTCGTCTTCGCCCGCGTCGGCCAACACCATGAACTCCGTCGAGCCCGAACCCCCGATCGCCCCCGAATCCGCATCCACCGCCCGAAACTTCAGCCCGCACCGCCGCAAAATGTTGGTGTAGGCCACGTACATATCCTGATACGTTGCTTTCAGGCTGTCTTCGTCCGCATGAAAGGAGTAGGCATCCTTCATGATGAATTCGCGACCCCGCATCAGCCCAAAGCGCGATCGAATCTCATCGCGAAACTTAGTCTGAATTTGGTACAGGTTTAGTGGTAGCTGGCGATAGGAACGAATCATGTCGCGGGCGATCGCGGTAATCACCTCTTCGTGGGTCGGCCCCAGCCCCATTTCCTGATCGCGGCGATCGATCAGGGAAAACATAATGCCTTCCGCCTTGGTGTAGGTATCCCAGCGCCCCGACTCCTTCCACAGGTCAGAGGGCTGTAGTTGGGGTAATAGGCATTCCTGGGCTCCCGTAGCGTCCATTTCTTCGCGCACAATGGCCGAGACCTTATTCATGACCCGCCACAGCAGCGGCAAATAGGCATACACGCCACTCGCGATGCGCCGCATATACCCCGCCCGCAGCAGCAGCTTATGACTGGGAATTTCCGCCTCGGCGGGGTCTTCGCGCAGGGTAACGAACAACATCTGAGAGAGGCGCATGGGGCAATCTCCTGCCTACAACATTCCATCCCAGCATTGTAGAGACTTTTGGTCTGAGGCTAAAGCGGTCTTCTCGATGCGATCACGTTGCTGGGGACACCGAAAGATGTCGTACTGAGTACACTGCTGAGAACTTTTCGCTGCGCGCCAGGACAGCGAGTATCCGTCAGGCGTTAGCCGCGCCCCAAAAGTCAAACATCATTAAGCACAGCAATATTAACGGCTAGAATCTGTCAATCCTAATGCAGATCAACGCGGCTCAGCTCTGGGAATATCCGTCCCATGATTAAATTTCAGCGTGATTGTTGGGAAACACTGTCTTTATCCCGAAAAATGATTAACTAACTTGAATAGAAAATCATCGCTTGATGCGCTGAGAACCTCGTCATTGCATCCGGTACTGGCTTCAGGCAAAAGCCGCGTAACCATCATCAGCCCCCCATAGATAGCAGGTGTTCACGTCGTAATGCTCAGCGTCGAAGGTTATCAAGATTTAAACTTGATTCACAGCGGTTTTAACTCTCAGGTCTATCGCGCCTGCCGGGCTTCTGACCAGCAGCCGGTCGTCCTGAAAATTTTGCGCAAGTCCTATCCGACGCCCGAAGAAGTGGCGCGCTTTCGGTTGGAATATGACCTGACCCAATGCCTGACAACGCCTGGCATCATTCAGGCCTATGCCCTAGAGCCGTACAACAACACGTTGATGCTGGTGCTGGAAGACTATGGGGGGCAGTCTCTCAAGGGAGTCACCCAAACCGCGCCTTTGACCCTGCCAGCGGTGCTGGAAATTGCGTTGCAGGTAGCCCAGGCGCTAGCGGTGATCCACCAGCACGGCATCATTCACAAAGACATCAATCCCGCCAATATTCTGCTGAATCAGGCAACGGGCAAGGTCAAGATCATCGACTTTGGCATTGCGACTCAGCTCTCGCAGGAAAACACTCGCCCCGGCAACCTGGACAGCCTGGAGGGCACCCCGGCCTATCTCTCGCCCGAGCAAACCGGGCGCATGAACCGATCGCTGGACTACCGCAGCGACTTTTATTCCCTCGGGGCGACGCTGTATGAGTTGCTGACGGGGCAGCCCCCCTTTGTGAGTGAAGATTTGGCGGAACTGGTGCATAGTCACCTGGCCCGCCAGCCGATCGCTCCCGCGCAGGTCGATCCCCAAATTCCCGGCATGGTGTCGCAGATCGTGATGCGCTTGCTCGCCAAAAATGCGGAAGCGCGGTATCAAAGTGCCCACGGCCTGGCTCATGATTTGCAGCGCTGTTTACAAGCTTGGCAAGCAGCCGGACACATTGAACCGTTTGCGCTGGGGCAGGCCGATCGCAGCGATCGCTTCCAAATTCCCCAAAAGCTGTACGGTCGCGAGGCCGAGGTCGCCGCCTTGCTCGCCGCCTTTGACCGCATCAGCCAGGCGGATACACCCGCAGAACTGGTGTTGGTGTCGGGCTATTCGGGCATCGGCAAATCGGCCCTAGTGCAAGAAATTCACAAGCCGATTACCGCCAAGCGGGGCTATTACATCAGCGGCAAGTACGACCAGTTTCAGCGCAACTTGCCCTACAGCGCCTTGATTCAAGCGTTCACCACGTTGGTGCGGCAGTTGCTCACCGCCAGCCGGGACGGGATTGATCAGTGGCGCGATCGCCTCAACGCCGCCCTTGCCCCTAATGCCGCCGTGCTGATTGAAGTGATCCCCGAGCTGGAGCTGATTTTGGGGTCACAGCCTGAGGCCCCTGCCCTCAGCGCCGACGCCGCCCAAAACCGGCTGAACCTGGTGTTTGAGCAATTCATTCGCGTCTTTAGTCAGCCCCAGCATCCCCTGGTGCTGTTTTTAGACGACCTGCAATGGGCCGATAGTGCCTCGCTGCAACTGATTCAGGTGCTGATGCGCGCCGATGCCCAGCAGTCTTTATTGTTGGTCGGGGCGTATCGCGACAACGAAGTGGATGCGACCCATCCCCTGCGGGCGACCCTGACGGACTTGCAGCAAGCCCAGGTCACCCGCCACGACTTTCACCTGACAGCGTTGCAGTTTGAGCAGATTCAGGCCCTGTTGCAAGATACGTTTGTGGGGGCCACGGTTGCTGACTGTCAGGCCCTGGCTACCCTGCTGCAAACCAAAACGAACGGCAACCCCTTCTTCATGGGGGAGTTTTTGAAGTCGCTTTACAGTGACGGGTTGGTCTATTTTGAGGCCTCGGCGGGCTGGCAGTGGAGTCTTGAGCAGATTGAAGCGGCGCAAATCACCGATAACGTGGTCGAGCTGATGGCCGACAAGTTGCAAAAGCTGCCAGCGGCGACGCAACAAGCCCTGCAAGTGGGGGCCGGGATCGGCAATGTGTTTACGCTGCATTTGGTAGCAGCGGTGCGGCAAGCCGCCCCCCAACAAACGGCGGCGGCCCTGTGGGAAGCGGCCCAGCAGGGGTTGATCATTCCTGAAGACGACAACTACAAACTGTGGCAGGCGATCGCGGCCCATGACGATGACCCATTCACCGTGACGGCTGGGGTCAGCTACCGCTTTTTGCACGATCGCGTGCAGCAGGCCGCCTACTCGCTGATTGATCCCGAACAGATTAACGCCCTGCACCTGCAAATTGGTCGCACCTGGCAGCAACAGCTCACCCCCGAGCAGCAGCAAGAGCGCCTGTTTGACCTGGTGAATCAGCTCAACTTTGGGGTCGATTTGCTCACCGGGGCGGCGGAGCGTCAAGCCCTGGCCGAGCTGAACCTGGCGGCGGGGCAAAAGGCGATCGCTGCCGCCGCCTACGGGCCGGCCTATGCCTACCTGAGCGCCGGACTGCGCTGCCTGTCGGCGCAAAGTTGGCAACCGCAATACGACCTGACCCTGCAACTGCACCAAGCCGCCGCCGAAGCCGCGTTTTTGAGTGGCGACTTTGAGGCGATGGATCGGCTGGTGACCACCGTCGTCAGCCACGCCCCTGGCGTGCTGGACTGCATCGCGGTGTATACCGTGCAGATTCAGGCGTTGATGGCCCGCCACGAACTCGCCGCTGCAGCTCAGCTAGGGCTGCGGGTGCTGCAGCAATTGGGGGTGAAACTGCCCGCCGCGCCGAACCAAATCCAGATTTTGCTAGGGCTGGCCCGGACGAAATGGGCTCTATGGGGAAAATCAACGCCGAGCCTGGCACAACAGCCGGATATGGGCGATCCCTACGCGATCGCCGCCACGCAGATTTTGGCCAGCATTGCCTCGGCAACCTATATGGCCGTGCCTAACCTGTTTCCCCTAACCGTGTTTAAGCAGGTGGAGTTATCGGCCCGGTACGGCAACTTGCCACTGTCAGCATTTTCCTACGCCATGTATGGCCTGATTTTATGCGGGGTGGTGGGCGACCTCAAGGGCGGTTACAGCTTTGGCGAACTCGCCATGACCTTGCTCAATCGCTTTCAGGGGGCAGCGCTGCCCCCCCGCACCCTGTTTGTGGTGAACTCCTTTGTGCGGCACTGGCGCGATCCCCTGCGGGAAACCCTGCCCGAACTGCAACGAGGTTTTCAAGCGGGGTATGAAACCGGCGACACTGAATATGCGGGCTTTTGTGCCCAGCTGTCGACGATGCATGGCTTGTTTGCCGGGGAACCCCTGCCTGGATTGGCCGAGCGGGCGCAAATTTTTGCTGAAGCCATTCTCAAGTTCAAAAAGCAGCCCATTTACGAACTGATTCAGCAGTCGCGACAGACGATCGCCAACTTGCAGGGGACTAGTGCGAGTCCGACTGAGTTGGTGGGCGAGTTTTACAACGTGGAGGAGCAGCTGCCACAACATTTAGCAGGCAACTACCGCACCGCGATCTTTTATGCCTACACCTATCAACTGGTGCTGAACTATAGCTTTGGCAACTATGAGGCGGCGATCGCGGTCGCCAATCAAGGTCAACAGTACCTCGAAGCCGTAGTGGCGCTGTACATCACCGGCTGGTTTACCTTTTACCAAGCACTCACCCAGCTTGCCCTCGCCACCAGCGCCCCGCCCCAGCAGCGGCGTCAGCTCATCCGTGCCGCGCGAAAAAATCGCCGTAAATTAGCCGCCTGGGCCGCCTCTGCGCCGACCAACTACGCCCACAAACTCGCCCTGG
This sequence comes from Halomicronema sp. CCY15110, assembly GCF_016888165.1. Lineage (GTDB taxonomy): Bacteria > Cyanobacteriota > Cyanobacteriia > Phormidesmidales > Phormidesmidaceae > Halomicronema. Next base: position 33,263 of record NZ_JACSWC010000397.1, read on the forward strand.
TAGACGCTGAATTCCATCGGGTTCATGCTCGTCACCAAGCCGCCGCGATCGCCTACGATCGCGCCGTTCAACTGGCCTTAGACCATCAGTTCATCCCCGAGGCCGCCCTCGCTAACGAACGGGCCGCCCTGTACTATCTGGCCCAACAGCGCCCCAAAATCGCCTCCCCCTATTTACAAGAAGCGCACTATCTCTACAGTCAGTGGGGGGCGATCGCCAAGGTCAACGCCCTCGCCGAGCAATTTCCGCAGTTGACGTCGCTGGGCACTGCCCCCACCAGTCGCAGTGTGTATTCCACGCTGGGGAATACGGTGTCGGCGCACACGACCGGGGGCAAAAGTAACGACAACCTGGATTGGATGGCCGCCATGCGCGCCTCCCAAGCCCTGTCGGAAGAAATTCAGCTCGACAAACTGCTCAAAACGCTGATGCGGCTGCTGATTGAGAATGCGGGGGCGCAGCGGGGGCTGCTGCTGCTGGAAACCGATGGCGACTTTCGCATTGAAGCCCAGGGCAGTGTCGAGCCGGCGGAGGATGATCAGGCCGATGTCGAAGTCACAGAGTCGATCGCGATCGCCGACATCGCCGATACCGACGTGCTCTCTGTGGGCATCGTCAACTACGTGGCCCGAACGCAAACCAGCGTGGTGCTCAACGACGCCACCCAAGTCGGCGACTTTGTGCAAGATGCCTACGTGCAAGCCCATCAGCCCCAGTCAATTCTCTGCGCGCCCTTGCTGAATCAGGGCAAACTGGCGGGCATCGTTTACCTCGAAAACAACCTGACCACGGGCGCGTTCACCCCTAAGCGGCTGGAATTGCTGAACCTGATTTCGACCCAGGCGGCCATTTCCATCGCCAATGCGCGGCTGTATACCGACCTCGCCACCCTCAACCAAGCCTATGAGCGCTTTGTGCCGGGGCAATTTTTGCAACTGCTGGGCAAAGACAGCATCACCAAAGTCGAACTCGGCGACAGTGTGCGGCAGGAAATGTCCATTCTGTTTTCCGACATCCGCGACTTCACCTCCCTGTCAGAAAAACTTTCTCCCGAAGATAACTTTGCCCTGATTAACGGCTTTCTCAGTCGGATGGATCGCGTCATTGCCGAGCATAACGGCTTCATTGATAAGTACATCGGGGATGCCATTATGGCGCTGTTTAGCGGCTCCGCCGATGAAGCGGTGCAGGGCGGCATTGCCATGCTGGAGCAATTGCGGGCCTACAACGAGCACCGCTCCCACAACGGCTATCAACCTCTGCACATCGGCATCGGCATCAATACCGGCTCTTTGATGCTGGGCACGGTCGGCGGCCAAAACCGCATGGATAGTACCGTGATCAGCGATGCCGTCAACCTGGCCTCGCGGATTGAGGGGCTTACCAAGGTGTATAACGTGCCCCTGCTCATTGGCGAAGGCACTTTTTTTAACTTGACCAACCACGATCGCTACCATCTGCGCATTGTGGATAAAGCCAAAGTTAAAGGCAAGTCGATCGCGGTGACGGTGTACGAAGTGTTTGACGCGGATGAGCCCGCCAGTAAAGCGGGCAAAATCCAAACGCGATCGCAGTTTGAGCAAGGCTTACTGCTTTACTACAACCAAAAGTTTGGTGACGCCTACCAGTGCTTCCAAGCATGTCTCACCGATAATCCTGAAGATTCCGTTGCGCGAATTTATGTGGAACGCTGTCAGTCGCCACGCTGATCCCGATGGTGAGCGAGGAGGGCGATCGCGACGGGGACATCCCAGTTTGGCCGCGAGGACGGCAGGCGGTCAGCCGACTCAATCGGACGCTTGAGCAATCTTGTCAGAGTTGGCAGCGCTTTGGTTCAATCGCCCTCCTAGCCGTCCGAGGCCGACAAACGAAATTGCCAAGTCGGGATACACTCGATCTCGAATCCCTGTTTGAATCTTTCACCGACCGGCAAATCGGTCGCGCCTAAAAAAAATGTGCTGGTCTGTACGGCCCGGCATAGGCCAGCCATGGTGCGGTCAAGAATTCGCCCGCCCCCCAATCACCCAGCCACCCAACCCCTCCATCTACCTACTCTGCCCTTAGCGCTAAACCTATGCCTGCCCCCAGCTTTCCCAAAGCGGCCATGACCGCCGATCGCACTGATCACATTGGCGACACCGTTCTGACCCTGCACTGCATCGAGGGCACCGTCCCGACCGATTGGTACGGCTCCTCTTTTTTCATCGCTCCTGTGGGCACCGTCGCCTCCGACGGGTTGCCCAATCCCAACGGCACCCATATTTTTAACAGCGATGGCATGGTTTACCGTCTCGACTTGGGCGCAGGCGAGGTTAAAGCCGCCAATCGCCTCATGCGCACCCCCTGCCACTACGCCGATCGCGCCACCTTTGATGATCCCGTCTTTCAGCCCTATCAGTTTCGCGACTATGGCATGTTGCGGTTTTCCTTTGCGTTGGGCCTGCGGGATGAAGTGGACATCGCCTTTCTGCCCTTCAAAGCTGCGGGCGAGGAGCAGGATCGGCTGCTGGTGACTTACGAGGCCGGTCGCCCCTACGAAATTGACACCCACAGTCTGGAAGTCGTCACTCCGGTGGGTCAGCAGCAGCACTGGAAAGCCTTTTTGCCGATGGACTATCCCTTTGCGCCGTTGATGACCACCTCGCACCCCGCCTACGACGGCTACACCCACGAGGTGTTTATGGTGAATTATGGGCGATCGCTCAACAACTTTTTGGAAAGTGCCCGCTTTGTCTACGGGCTCGAAGGCTTGCCCCAAGAAGTGGAGCAAGTGCTGCATCATCTCACCGAAATCCTCAATGCGCCCTTGCTCAAAGGGCCGTTGGCGAGCCTGGTGAGTTTGACCGAGGGCATCAGCCAGCACCTTTGGGACTGGCTCAGTCACCGGCTGGGGGAAGTGCTGCCCAACTTTACATATCTGGTCAGTTGGGATGGGCAGGGCGACATTCAGCGGTGGCAACTGATGCAGCCCGATGGCACCCCCGTCCGCATTGAGCAGAGCCTGCACCAGGTCGGCGTCACCCAAGATTATGTGGTGCTCATGGATACGTCGCTGAAAATTGGGCCAGAGCAAATTCTCAACAACCCAGTGCCCGACAGTCCTGAAACGGAGCGCTTGCTGCGCCAGACCCTCACCCGCCCCCAGCAGCCCGACTCGCCCACCTACATTGTGAAACGGGCTGATCTCGCCGCCACCGCGACACCCAACGCCGACGGCACGATTCCCACGGTGACGGCCCAGTTTTGCCGCATTCCCATGGAGATCGTTCACTATCTGGTGGACTACGACAATCCCCATGGCGAAATCACCCTGCACGCGGCGCACCTGGCGGCCACCGACATCGGGGAATGGCTGCACGACTTTGATGTGTTCAAATTTGACCCACCCCACGGGCCGCCCGCCTGGCTGCGGGGCATGATTGCCAACGGCCAAATGGATATTGGCCGCGTCGCCCGCTATCGCATCGACGGCGACACGGGCCGCCTTACCGACGCCAAAATCACCTACGACAGCAAGCGCCACTGGGGCATCGGCTTCTACGCCTATCAGGAACGGACGGCTGAGGGGATGCCGCCCCGCCAGCTCAAAAAGCTGTACTGGCAATCCCTCGGCTTTTGGCCGGAACTGCTGACGGAGTTTGTCTACGACTTATACGCGGATTATCCGTATCGGGCGATCGCCCTCTCCGAATTACTCGACCAGGAGGCCGATCGCCCCTCGTCGTTATTCCAGGTCGATGCCGCCACCCTCGACATCACCTCCGCCTACGATGCACCGCCCGGCTACTTTCTCAGTTCGCCCCAGTTTGTGCCCCGCCAAAACGGCGACGACAGTGGCGAAGACGGCTACATCATTTGCACCGCCTTTGGCACCGATCCCCAGGCAGAGCAGGCGGTGAATCGCGATCGCAAGGAAATTTGGGTCTTCCGGGCCGACGACATTGCCGCTGGCCCCCTGTGCAAACTCAGCCATCCCGAGTTTCAGTTTGGCTTCACGATGCACACCGACTGGCTACCGGCGATCGCGCCCCGCACCGCCACTTACCATGTCCCCGTTCGCCAAGACTACGATCCCCTGCTCACCCAACCGGAGATCCGCCGCCTGTTCCACGAACAGGTCTACCCCCACTTTGAGACATCCTCGACCTAATCCAGCTAATCCAGTCAGGGGGTAGGATTCATGCTCAAGGGGTTACAACCTCACCGCCTGCGGCACCTCTCCTTCCTAAAGGAGAGGTTTATCCAAATGCTGGCCACCTTTGTCCCGAATGTGACAGGGCTGCCGGTTCCTCTCCTTGACAAGGAGGTGAGGTTCTACAGTCGATGAAATTCGCGTCCTGCCTGCCACCGTTCAAAATTTTGCTAACCCGCCCGACTGTTCATTGTTCATCAGGTGACTGCTCATGGTTTCGAAAAGCGATCGCATCTGCATTGTGGGGGCTGGGGCCGCTGGCCTCTCCACTGGCTACTACCTCAAGCAAAAGGGCTACGAACACGTCGTCGTGCTGGAAAAGCAGGGGCGCGTGGGGGGCCTGTGCTGCTCCGTCACCCACGAGGGCAAATCCTTTGACCTGGGGGCCAACTACCTCACCCCGGCGTACAAAGAAGTGCTGGCCCTGGCCCAGCAAGTTGGCGCTGACCTCTACACCGAAGGGCCAGGTCAGGTTTACAATCCCCTCGAATCGGCCCCGAACCAGCCAGCCTACCAGTCCATCATGAGTGCGGTGATGCAGGGCACCGACCCCATCACCTATGCGGCAGCGGTGGCCCGCTACACCTGGGAGCGACTGCAACTGGAACCGATTGTGTCCGTACCGGGATTTCGGGGCATTAGCCAGCATCCCGACCTGACTCAATCCTTCGCGGCCTGGCTCGAAGAGAAGGATCTGAGCTGCCTAGGCACCCTGTTCGAGATTCCGATTACCGCGATGGGCTATGGCTATCTCCACGAGATTCCCGCCATCTACGCCCTCAAATACATGACGCTGGAAACCTTTGGCACCCTGGTCACCTACGGGGCGGGGCTGGAATGCGGCTGGCCCAAGCGGTTTGTGCAGGGCTTTCAGCGCCTTTGGGAGCGCGTATCGTGGAATCTGGATGTGCGGTTGAACGTGGATATCCACTCCATTCAGCGGGGGGCGGGCATTGAGGTGAAGTTCTCAGAGCGGGAGCAGGTGATCGATCGCTACGGGCGATCGCACCATCACGAAACCTTCGACTGGCTGATCCTGGCCTGTCCGCTCACTCTCGATGTGCTTGCTGAAGGCGACACCTCGCTCCACCTGGATTTGTCAGACCACGAACGCGACTTGTTCCAACAAATCGTGCTCAACCCCTACGCCCTGACCACCTACGCGATTCCTGATCTGTCGATGCCCACTGGGGTTACCAACGTCGTGCCGCTGGATGCGATGGCAAATCCCTGGTTCATTTCCCAACAGTTTCCCGACAATGACTTGATCGCCTTTTACAGCCGCATCCCCAGCGCAGATTGGGCCACTTTGCAGGCCACTGAGGATCACCAGGCAGTTTTGGCAGACTTCCAACAGCGCATTCTCGCGGGCATTGAAACGACCGTGACAAATCTGGGCGGCCAATTGCCTGAGCAGTACTTCACCTACGACCTCTGGCCCTACTTTCCCCATGTCACGTCGGCGGCCCTGGCCCACGGCTTTTACGACCAGTTAGAAGCCATGCAGGGACAGCGCCACACCTTTTATGTCGGGGGGCTGATGAACTTTGAACTGGTGGAAACCATCGTGGAATACACCAAAGCCCTGGTTAACGAGAAGTTTTGATCATCAGGGGACGCACCCCTTGAAGGGGTGCGCGTCCCCTAAGCACACCGGGTCACAGCGCCCCCACCCACCCCATAAACTCGCCCGAAAACTGGGACAACGATAAGAGATGGACGCGGCGATCGCTGGCGGCGCGATCGCGCTCCGTTGCCGTGTTGTAGCCCCAATCCACCAAAAACAACGTGACCTCATTCAGCGCTGCATCAGCTTGCACTTTATCCAAAGTTTTGAGGCGGTCTTCGACAAACCAGAGGGGACGCGGGGCAGCGGCCTCGGCAGGCGGAGCGGTTTGCAGTTGTTTAAGCGTGACCGTCTTGGGCTGCTGAATTTCTTTGCCGATGATCTGCTCCGGGGGCAGCTCGACGCCCGCTTGGGCGAGCAGCGCTTGAATAAAGCGGCCCTCTTTGGTGGAAATGATGACGGGAAAGATGCCCGCCGCGATCGCCCCTTGCAGCCACTCAATCACGCCGGGATAAAAGCGATGCAGGCTGAGCCAGCCTTCCAAGTCAGATTGAATCCAGCGATCGCGCACCCCATCCACCGCCGCCATCGCCACATCGGGCTGAATTTGTGTTTCTTGCAAAATCTCTTGCACGACCGATTGCCAGTGGTCTAACACGGCAGCATCGTCTACCCCTTGCTGCAATGCGTGGAGCAAGAGGGGCATTTCCCACCCAGTTTCAATTACCGGACGCAGCGGATAAAAACGATCGGCCAGGCCATCCGGTGGCGGCGTGAGGGGCTGGTCAAACAGTTGGCAATAGGCTCGCCACGCGGTTTGAAAATATTCCACCAGGCCATCGCAGAGCACACCGTCAAAATCTAGCGCCAGGATTGCAGGAGCCAACATAAAAGCGCCTCAAGGTCGTTAGGGCAAGTCGCGGCGGAATGTCATATTCCGTCCCCACTATATTCTTGGCGAGGACCGTAACTTTGTTAAGGGTGGCGGCCCAACCACCGGGCACGGGGCGGCGCTGAGTCCGGTTGCTGAACTGAGTAACCATGATGCTGCGCGATGTTGGCGGGCGGCTTAAAAGCGCCGATCGCCCTTCCTCGTTTCAATCACCGCTTTGATGCCCTGCTCGACGTTGAGCCACGCCGCATCGCGATCGCGCCACTGGGTCACCGGCTCGCCATTCTGGGGCAGCCAACTCAGCTGGTTGAAGGGAGTACCGCGCCAATCGACGGGCCGCACAATCACGGGAATGACGGTGGCTTCTTTCGCCTCGTGGCGCTCCATGGCACGGGGCATCTCGATTTCGTAGCAGTAGTCAGAGTTTAAGAAATCAGGACTAACGAGGAACAAAATGATGTCGGCGCGGTTGAGGTTGTCGTCGATGTCCTGCTCCCAATCGCTACCGGGGACGATGCGGCGATCGTGCCAGGGCTGAATGAGGCCCTGGCGCTGGAGCAGTTTGAGGTGGGTTTCCAGTTGTTCGCGCAGCAGGTCGTCTTTGTGGGAGTAGCTGTAGAACAGGCGCAGGGCATCGGTTTGGCGCTCTAGCCGGGATTCGCGTTTACGGCTGCCTTCGATATCGACGCCGTTGAGGAGGTCGCGCACGTTGAGCTTTTCGACTTTGCCGTTGATGACTTGGGGCATCTCTTGCAGGCCAGACTCTTCCATGACGAGCAAATCCTGGTAGGGCAGCATGACCTGAGGGTGAGCGGGCACGGGGACGAGTTCTTGGGGGGTGAATTTGAAGCTGCTGTGGATGCGATCGAAGTCGTAGCGGATGATGGCGAGGAGGCGGCGACGGCTGGCGAGGGGGCCAGCGACGCTGATGGTGACGCAGCGATCGGCGCGATCGGCTTTGACCAGGGCGCGGTTGCCCTCGAAGTGGAGGATGACGCCCGTGCGCCAGCGCAGTTGGTGCTCACTGAGCACGTGGGTGCGGACAATGAAGCGGGGCAGCAAGCCCTCGGGCAGGATGGGGTATTCGTAGCGGAAGTTGAGGCAGTCGGCAAGCTGGAACTCGGCGGCCTCAGGGGGTTGCTGTTTGTCGAGCAGGTCGGGAATGAGGAAGCGGTTTTCGTCTTCTTCGAAGCGGAAGCACAGCTCGAATTTGCGCATGAGATCGAGCAGGAAGCCGTGGCGCTCGGGGGGATAGGCGGCGCGATCAAGAGTACGGCCCAGGCAGGCGGCTTCCAGTTCGCCTTTGGTGGTGGCGAGTTCTTTGGCGTTGAGCAGGGTGTAGATGCCGTTGGTGACCCAGCGGGGATTGAGCACGTGGGTATCGCGCAGGCGGGGGTCGTCTTTGTAGTTGAGGGCGATGCCGAGGCTGTGGAGATGGACGGCGAGGGAATCTTGCTGGCCCAGGTCGGCTTCGCCGTCTTGGTGGCAGAGGGCGCGGTATTGCTCAAAGGAGATGTAGTTGTCGGCCATCGCGGCCAGCTTGTTTTTGATGGTGAGCCAACTGGCAGGAAAGGGCGCGCGCAGATGCTCTAATGCGTCCGTTTCTTGTTCGATGACCTGGCGGAGTGGCGAGAGGCCCTGCTCGGTCTGGCAATCGGTGGGGATGAAGGCGCGAATGTTGGGATACTTTTGCTGGAGGGCGGCGCGGTTGACATCAAAGGGCTGCTCGCTGATTTTGTTTAGGGCCACAATCACGGGGGAACTGCCGCCAAAGCTCTGGATCAGCTCTAGCCAGTAGTCGGCGTCTTCGTCTTCGTGGCCCTGGCGACCGTTGAGCACTAGCAGGTAGAGGCTGCGCTCGGTGAGGAAGAATTGGTGGGTGGAGTGCATGATCTCTTGGCCGCCGAAGTCCCAGACGTGGAGGGTGATAGCTTCGGTTTGGTTGAGGATGACGGGCCACTGGGTGATCTGGATGCCGTCGGTCTTTGGGGAATCGCGATCAAATTTTTGGTGAATGAGGCGATTGACCAGGGAGGTTTTGCCCACGGCCCCAAACCCCACCAAAATCAGCTTGGCTTCGTTGAGGGGGGTCCCGTTTTCTAGAAGCTGAAAATAGTAATTCAGAATATCTTTGGGATCAGCCGGAGAAGCCTGCTCGCTGATGACCTGCTTCCAGGTTGGGCCTAAAACCTCATCCGAGAGTCCGAGCTGAGGATTGTCGTGTAAGTAAAGCTCCGTCAGATTGGCCAGTTGGCCCAGTTCTGGCGGCACCGCCGTCAGTTGATTTTGGTCGAGGTAAAGCT
>NZ_JACSWC010000398.1 GCF_016888165.1 Halomicronema sp. CCY15110
ATGAAGGTCATGGCGATCGCGGCCAGCAGTGCCGTCCCGGACGTCAACGGCGCGGTGAACAGATTGCCCTTGACGGCCGCCCCCGCGTAGAACATCAACGGCAGCCCCACCAAAAAGCCATACCAGGCCGGATGGCAACGCCAGAGAAAAATTCGCGATAGAAATCGCCGTAAGCCCGCCCGCCCACCGTAGTGAGTGACCAGAATAAACGCCGCGATCGCTGGAGCCCACACCGCCAGGATAAACAGCGGATGATGCCCGCTCATCTCGCCAAAGACAGCCCCCATCGGCCTCGGCCAGAAAATATACAGCGCCAAAATGCCCCAGGCGATGCCAAAGGTCATTAACAAAAAGGGGGCGATCGCAGTCCCGGGAACGGGATCCGGCTGGGTAGCGGGTAAGTTGCTCTGCTTCATGAGAGATCCTGGGCTTAAACTTTAGGGCAGCGCGATCGCGGCCGATTAAGAAACTTTTGTGGAGTTGATGCAGAGTCGTTGGCGATCGCGCATCGTTAGCGATCGCCAACTCTTGCCCTAACCGCGTCTATGGATGGTCCGAGAATGGGCCTCATTTAGACGCCCTTAGATTGAGGCCGACCGAATGCTCCGTCAGTTTCTAATTTTAGAGTTGTGCATACTTGCCAATATGCTATTTCCTTCGGGGAGGCACGACCTCAGACAAGCTCAGAATGAACCTTCTACCGCTTGCCGAAAAGCGATCAGCGCATGGGTCTCTTGAAACGGCTTCAAGGCTTCGAACAACTGATCAGCAATGGTGGCATTGACGATGGTTTTGATTTCAATATTGGTGTTGTAGCCCGCAATATCGCCCATCCGCCTGCCATGACTGCCCGCGCCCTTTGCGGGAATCATCGTGTAGCCCGAAACCCCTAGTTGTTTGAATAGATAAATTAAGCGTTCCTGCAAAACCGCTTCGCCAATGATCGTGACGAGGGTACCTTTCGTTAATGTCGCCATGTGAACCTCGATAAATGTGCGTAAACAAGTTGGCAAGGGGGGCAAAAGATGAATCACACCATCAAAAATTGCAATCTTTCGCCAGACTGATGAGTTGCAAAATCTCGCCCCTATTTATCGCATCTAACCCAAAATGCGGAAACGCCCGCCACGGGGTACTGCGCCTTTTGCCAAGCGAGGCCGCCCAGGAGTTCGGCCATGTGCTGATAGCCCACCCGGCGTAACTGATCAGCCGCTTCTGCGGTACAGCGATTGGTCTCACCGTAGAGATAAGTGTCTCGCATGCATTCAAGATGGGAGCGAGCCCAGCCCAGCAGTTCCCCCTTGGACACCGGAAGGGCTCCTAAGATATGCTGCGCTTGAAACGCAACGGTCGCTGAGATCAATCACCGTGAGCGCTGGTTTACCCCAGTCAAGGCGGTTTTTGAGTGCCTCAACAGCAATTTAATCCGGGATGTTTTCTGGCAATGAGATCAATCGAAAAAGCTGCGCCATGGTGGGTATCCAAGAAAAGATCAAAAACGGATTGAATTGACCCCTTTCACTGAAGTTTCTAATGTCTCAGCCGAGTACAGCCGCATCGACCATTTGCGTTTGATTCAATCCAGTCGTTTCAATGTTGGTGCCCTCAAGATTAGCCCCTGTGAAATCGGCTTCACCGAGGTAGGCTCCCGTCAAATCGGCATCAGCAAGGTCAGCATCCCGCAGGTTAGCTCCGGTCAAATCGGCACAGCGTAGATCAACACCGCTTAAATTCGCTCGGCTCAAATCTGCCTGGTATAAGTTACTGCCACCCAAATTGGCCCCACTCAAGTCGGCACCACTGAGATCAGCCTGGGACAGATTGGCACCACTGAGATCAGCGTTACTTAAATCAGCCTGGGTTAAACAAGCTCTAATCATTGCGGCATGGGCTAAGTTACTTTGATTGAGCTTGGCCTGATTGAGGTGGGCTGCCGTTAGATCAGTGCCCCGCAAGTCAGCACCGACCAACTCAGCACCGGCTAAGTCAGCGCCGATGAGGTTGGCATTGATCAAACACACCCGTACTAAGCTGACATGACTAAAGTCGCGATGTCCATCGGCGTAAAGGGTGAGGATCTCTTGAGCGTTCATATTTTTGACCTGTTATTGATGGGATGGGGAAATTAGCCTGCCCCGCCGTTGAGCACCGTTCAGACTATGACCACAGTTGGCTGAAAGTCTGAGAGTCAAACACCTTGACAGCGCTGTTTTAGGGATGAGGAAAAGTTCAGAGAGCCTTGTAAAATATTGTTATTGGCATCCTCGTGGGTCTCTAGATAGCATTTGCTGCAATTTCTCAGGAACTACTGCCATACAGCCGATAAAAATGCAGTCCGACTTGCGGTGCTTGTCATTGGGGAAAGTAACCGATTGACCTGTTGATTTGAGCAGATTGAGCAGACAATTAATGAATCAATCAGCGGTGAAACTTCGTTTTTGGCATACAGCGATCGCGGCTAACTCGCCGCGATCGCATTTCCTTAATGAGTGCAGAAATAGCTCTTGAAGCTAGCTTACAAACCGTGAAACTAGCACGAGAGTAGCTACCAACAAAGTTGCAGCAATACCCCAGTAAACGTAGCGCCGCTGTTCGCGCGGTGAAGGGTACTCTGATGGGTAAACCTTGGGTTCAACGGCAAAATTATTGATGCGCCCTTCATCATCAATCGTTGAACCAGAAATCGCTGACTCTTGAGATGAGGGGCCTTCGCCGGGGGCATCAAGGCGCTGATGAGCCTGCACCTCAGCAGGCACCAATTCGCTACCATCGCTATGATGCAGTGGCTTGAGATTAGTGTTTGGAGCTGATGATTGAGTCTTATCCATCGTATTTTTGTATATTAAATTGACTTATACTTTAATTTTAACGCAATTACTTTATCTGATTATTCTTCGCTCAATGTTTGATATTTCAGAGCCTTTTTGATGACTTTTCTAATCGATTTGAAACGAATTCTGTCGGTGTTCGTTTTCTTCTTGAGCGATGCCTAGGGCCGTATCAGCCGCATTACGACTATCGGCGATCGCAATCCGGTGGGCAAAGTCGAGCCCCATGACCAGGATTGTGAGCAGCGGAGCGCTACGCTGACAGAATTGCGATCGTTGAAAGCCCGCCGACTAGTCATCCTGGTAATGGGATTCAATGCCGTCAAACTGCTGAAATGCCGTCAAACCGATAATCCTTTCGAAAAATCATCGAACCTGTTGGCAACTGCCTGGAACGAGTCGGGCATTATCGGTAAGCAGGCAACGCCTGACAAAAGTTCTGCCAATCGCGACTAACAGTTTGTGTAAGGCCCCTTGTGACGAGGTGAAATGGTACAACCACTGGCTCGTCCTCACCTTGAATTCCCCTTCCAGTTGTGGGTACGACTTATCCATCCTGGACTGCCCCACTCTTATCGTCAGCGAGCACTCGCAATTTTCCTATGACAATCTCGGTCTCTGTCATTATTCCGATTTATAACGGTATTCAAGATTTGCCCGATTTAGAGACGTGCTTGCTGGCGCAGACTTTTCCGGCTGACCAGGTGGAGTTTTTGCTGGTGGACAACGATAGTCAAGATGACACGTTGGCGAGGCTGCGGGACTTTAGCGATCGCGCTCGGCGGCAAGGCGTCACCGTCCGGCCGCTGTCTGAGGTGGCGATCCAAAGTTCCTATGCGGCTAGAAACCGAGGCATTCGCGCTGCCCAAGGCAACATCTTGGTCTTTACGGATGCGGACTGTCGCCCTGAACCGACATGGCTGGCTCAGATGGTGCCGCCTTTTGAGACTGAGACGGTGGGGTTGGTGGTCGGCGAAATCAAAGCCCTACCCGGTGATTCCTGGCTGGAACAGTTCGCTGAGCGGCGCGAAATCCTGTCCCAAAAATTCACCATTGCCCATGGGTTCTATCCCTATGGCCAAACGGCGAACCTTGCCGTCCGTAAGGTGGCGTTGCAAAAATCTGGCCTGTTTCGGCCCTATCTCACCACTGGCGGCGATGCGGATTTGTGCTGGCGCATTCAAATGACGGGCGACTGGACGGTGCATTTTGCGCAAGACGCCATTATTTGCCATCGTCACCGCTCGACCCTTAAAGAGCTGGGCAGTCAGTGGCGACGCTATGGTCGGTCTAATCGTTATCTTTACGAACTGTTTGACGTGCCGCTGCAACAGGAGTCGCCCCGGTTTCATGTGGCTAACCGGCTCACTCGCTGGCTGCTCAAAGGGTTGCCGGTGGCAGCGTGGCGATCGCTCCGGGGTCAGGCTCCGGCCATCGAGATGGTAGGGCCGCCGTTAGATTTGTTTTGTGGGCGATCGCGAGAACAGGGGCAACGCACGGCGAAGCTACCCCCCGCCGCCCGCGAAATTGAATGGCTAGAGAGTGCAGCGGTTCAGCCTGATCCAGCCTCTAAGTCAGAAGCCGCCAATTGAGACGTGGCATGATGGCTGTCTATAAGAAATTCGCTTGGTGTCCCCTGGTGTTCACATTCCCCAGCCCCTACTTTTAGAGGGCGAAGAGGAGCCGAATCGACAGCCCCTCACCCCTCGGAGAAGGGATTTAAGGTGAGGGTTAAACGAGTCAGCACGGGGCAAGCGGGATAGAAACCGGAAAGGTGTCTCTATTACGGATATGTATTACTGTCCTGAAGTGATGCCGGTACCTTGACGAAGCGCGGGCTCAGTCTGTTACGCTACTGGCGATTAAATATCTTTCCAGTCACTTTTCTCTACCGCTATGGCACTTCAGGTTTACGGTATTCCCAACTGCGGCACGTGCAAAAAAGCCTTTAGCTGGCTGGAATCGAACGGCGTCAGTTACGACTTTATCGACACGAAGATTGCTCCCCCGACCCGTGACATGATTGCTGAATGGGTGGCAGTTCTGGGCTCTAAACCGATGCGGAATACTTCTGGGCAGGCTTATCGCGCCATTGGGGAAGAGAAAAAAACCTGGAGCGATGAGCAATGGGTCAAAGCCTTTGCCGAGAATGCCATGCTGCTGAAGCGTCCTCTGTTTGTTAAAGACGGTCAGGCAGTATTGGTGGGCTTCCGGGCCAAAGAAGATGTTTTGCAAGCAACTTTGAACGGTTAGTCTGCATGGAGGCTCGTCTGCATCGCTTCCTGTATCGCGGCTTTGGCGGATGGTCTAGGAGCGCGATCTCACCATCGAGAAAGTCGCTCAGGGCAGGCATTGGACTGTGGTTGGCGATCGCGGCTAGCCACCCAACTGTCCCAACACGATAAATATTGACCAAGCAAAAATCGCGAGCGTCAGTAGCGTAGGAATCGTAGCTGGCATGGTTAATCCTGTCGTGTCTGCATGGAATTCTTTCTTCAAGGTAAAAATAAAATTCCCGCAGCAAAATCGCCTGAATTTCGGCAACCCGCACTACCCAAAGTTCGAGTTACTGGGGATTGCCGTGGATCACCTTAGGGGCTCGCTCAAAAATAGAGTACCAATAGCCACACCACCCTGAGATAAACTTCATGTATCAGTTAGGGGTAGGCATGGCCAATGCTAGATGAAACCGTCAAATTAACGCTGAAAGATGCCGCCCAAAAACTGACCGGGCCGAAAAAGCGAGCGTTCATGGCAAAGGTAGCTGAGGACTACTTCGGCGGATCAGCACGGCAAGCCGAAACCCATCTGGGTTGAAAACGCCAAAGTGTTCAATTAGGGCTTCATGAACGACGCTGCGGGGTGACGTGCCGGGATAATTATCAGGCACGAGGCCGCCAGAAAACAGAAGTGAACCTGCCGACATTGGCCGCCGATATTCGAGACCTAGTGGATGGGCAGTCCCCAGCCGACCCCACCTTTAAGACCACATTTGTCTATACGAAAATCAGCGCCCAGGCGGTGCTGACGGCGTTGACGACAGAGAAGGGATACCCTGAAACGGCCTTGCCCTGCCGTCAAACGATGGGCACGATGCTCAATCGGCTGGGCTACCACCTAAAAAAACACAAAAAGTGAAGCCGCAGAAAAAGCTCCCCGAAACCGATGCCATTTTCGAAACCGAGCCGCTGACGCGAATCCCACCGTGCTGAGACTGTCGATTGATAGCAAAGCGAAAGTCAAAATTGGCAATCTCTCTAGACGGGGCCAAGCCCGTACTCTGAAAGCGAACCAAGCCGATGACCACGATGACCACTGGGCTGCCGTCTTAGTCCCCTTTGGCATCCTCGATGTGGCGGACAGCCAACTCTCGCTCTACTTTGGTCAGTCTGCCGAGACCAGCGATTTTATTGTCGATTGCCTAGACGCTTGGTGGGACGAACATCGGGCCAGTTATCCTGACATTCAAGCCCTTGCGATTGATCTCGATGGCGGCTCGGCGGTTCGCAGCAACCGCACGCAGTTCATCAAACGGTTGGTGCAGTTCGTTCAAGCAACCGGGCTGAAATTGCACTTGACCTATTATCCGCCGTATCACAGCAAATACAACCCGATCGAGCGGTGCTGGGCGGCCCTGGAAAATTACTGGAATGGCACGCTACTCAACACTGTTGACGAGGCGCTGCGATGGGCGTCCAATATGACCTGGAACGGCATCTCGCCCTTGGTTCATTTGGTTGAGGGCATCTATCCCAAGCGAGTATCGGTTCCTAAGCAAGAATTGGAGGAGTGTGAACAGCAGTGGCAACGTTCTGAAATCTTGCCTAAATGGGATATCTCCATCTTCCCGGCTTAAACGGTACCTTATTTATTTGCTGGCCCCTTAGGGCTCGATCGCCTGCCCGCCCTATTTCCGCATCATTGGCTCGGTCAATGGGTTATTGGCCCGGCCCACCATTCTATTCATCACCGCAAATACACCGTGCATTTCGGGCTGTATTTCACCTTTTGGGATCGGCTGCTCGGCACTCAAGATCCGGACTATGGACAAGCTATGAGCGATCGCTGGCTCGGCAATGCTGATGCCTCTTAGGCTTCACTACTTTTACCGCCATGATTGTCGTTTTGTATCTTTTTTCCACCAAATCATTCGGAAAATCGAACACTAACCCTCAACAATAACGTGAGAGGCAAGATGGTCTCCTCAACTCAATCAAAATGATTCAAGTTCACAGATAAAACAGATAACAAAGGATGCAGTCATGAGCTTAAAAGCTCAGGCCAAAACCGCCGCTAGGGATGTTGAGGGTAAAGTTCAAGAAGCTACCGGTGACTTAACCGGAAATCAAGAAGCCCAGGCGAAAGGTAAGGCCAAACAGGCGGAGGCCAAAGTTACTAAAAAGGTAGAAGAACTGAAGGACGACGCTAAAAAGTTGCTTGACTAGTACCGCATAGCGGAAATGCATATACCCTTAAGGAGTGAGTTTTAGAGGCTGACGTCGAATGCCTGGTCCCGCC
>NZ_JACSWC010000399.1 GCF_016888165.1 Halomicronema sp. CCY15110
CGTTGAGAGCTGAGCGGTGGCTAAGTGCGCGGGAATCTCGTCATAAACCTCAACGTGATGGTAGAAATAGGCTTCGTCCGGTGGGGGCCACAAGTCATCGACCTGGCAAGGGCGTCCGGTCGCTAGACGCAGAGAGACATCCCCTTTGAGGCGAATCGCCCAGTTCCACTGATGCGCTTGCAGCCACTGTAAGAGTTGCTTGTGGTCAAAGCCCCGGTCCGCCAAGAGGGTCACCTGACAGCCAACGGGCAACTGGGTATAGGCTTGCTCTAACACCGCTTGATAGTCCTCGAACGCCACACTGGCACTGGGATGCTCCAGCACGGTTTGCGCCACCGTCAGGGAGCGGCCACCCCAAATCAGCGACACCTCAACGAGACAATACTGATTCCACAGCACACTGGTATCGAGGGCTAGGGTGACCGCGGTGTGGGCAAACGCAGCGAAGACTCGCTGTAGCAAAGGCTGATAGAAACGCTCGGCGCTGATCTGCGGATGCTCCAGCAGATATTGCAGGCGTGCCAGATGGGCGCGGGCCCCACAGCGACGATGACTCAGGTAGGGTAACCAACGGGCGGGGGCGGCTTGCTGAGACTGCAGAATCGCCCCCACTGCTTCACAAACCCCCTGCAGATGACGCACCTCTTTGGCGTTCACCCATTGACTCAGTTGAGTCATCAGTTGACGATAGAGCGGGGGAGTCATCATGACAGTTGCTGCTAAGTTGGGGAACTTCAGCCTCTCACAGATGGCTCCCCTTCTCAATCTGAGAATCTAGCTACATCAATACTCTCAGGACTTTTCTGCACCACTAAG
>NZ_JACSWC010000004.1 GCF_016888165.1 Halomicronema sp. CCY15110
CAGGTCTCATTCAGGCAAAAGAACTTACCCACTTCCAACAGGATGGTGAGGCCGAACTGAGCTAGAGGCAAGTCTTGGAGAGTACGCTCGTAGCGGCTATGGATGCGCCCTGTCAGGGACTGACAAAGCGGGCAACAGGCCACCGCTTGGGTAGAAGAAACGGTGACAATCAGCTGATGACGCTCGGCATCCAGTTCCCAGTGTTTCAGGTTCAGTGCTGAGACATCAGGCAA
>NZ_JACSWC010000040.1 GCF_016888165.1 Halomicronema sp. CCY15110
TTGTCATCGTTGGGTTTCGTGACCTCAACCCAATCTACACTGACCCACAATTTGAAAGTTGACAGACCACTAGTGCCATTCGATGGAAATTTGCATCCCCTTTCTTATCTGGGGGCGTGAGCTAGTGGCTGTGGGTGGCCAGCGCTTGCCATTCGCGCAGCACGGCCCGACATTGCAAACAGGTGAGCTGATCGGCTAAACGCTGTATCCCCGCTGCGTTGCAAGGGTAGTGGCGGTGCGGCTGGGTAGGCTGACAAGGCGCAGTGAGTTGGGCCACCATGCCAAACAACCGCTGATTCGAAAAGGAACTGTTGACGGGCCAACCGTGGGGATTCAACAGCATGAGTTGCAGATCTTGAGACCCGTCAATCCCCAACTCGCGCTGCAAAATTTGCCGGGCTGCGGTGACGAGGGGCAGCTCAGGGGCCACGCGGCCGCCGGGAAAGTCTAAGGTGGTGGTGCCGACGCCGGGGCGATAGGTCGGTTCGGGGAGGAGCATGACATCTCCCAGCAGGGGCAGCACAATCAGGGAGTGGGCGCGCTCGACTCGCCAATATTCCAGCAAGTCACCCTGCTCGGTTTCGAGCTGCTCACCGATGAGGGTAAACCAGCGGGTCTCTAAGTTGAGGAAGCGATCGCGCACCGCCCAGTCACACATGAGCTAGAGCCTCCAAAAGTCAACAAGCAGAGAGGGGTGTGGCTTCATAGCGGTGACGCACCGGCAGGGGCAAATCGGCCTGTAATTGATGGCCCAAGGCCGTTAGCACTTCGGCAGAAACGGACCGAGGCTGCCGCCAGTGCGGATCAGCGGGTCCGTCATGGTTGCCCCGAGCGTCTAGTTGATGGGTCAACGGTCGGGGCCGTAGGGGCGTGTTGAGCTGTACCTCATCCGGCATCAAAGCCCGAATGACCGCTTTGTAGCGCTCCACATCCAGCTTGCTCCAAGGCTCCGTCACCATGGTCTGAATCGTAAATTGTCCGGCAAACTGCTCACGGAAGGTCATGATGCCCGCCAGCACTTGGTCGAGGTTTAGCCCTGCCACAGGACGGTTGAGCGCTTGCCATTGGCCCGCAGTGACGGCGTCGATTTTGACTGCGACGATATCGGCAGCGGCTAAGTCTTGGCGCACGGCACGATCGCCCAACAAGGTGCCATTGGTCAGCACCACCACTGGCCGATGCAGTTGCGCGCGCGCGATCGCAATTACGGGGGCCAGATTGCTGGCGAGGGTCGGTTCACCGCTGCCGCTCAAAGTGACCACATCGATCGCGTCGCTGGCTGCCGCGAACTGTTGCAACTCCGTCTGCACTTGCTGAGTGGGCACAAACTCAGCGCGATCGCAGGTCAACTGTTCAATGGTGCCGAGCTGGCAATAGCGACAGTGCAACGAGCAGGTCGAGACCGCCCCGAGCAGATCGATGCCTAAAGATTGACCAAATCGCCAGGACCGGACTGGTCCATAAATTGCGGGTACAGTTATCGAGGTCATGGCACCCAATTACTCCCAAAGCTGAAGCGTCTATGCTTTTCAATCTGACCGAAGTCATCGGCTTTGGCACGGAATAGCAATAATCTGCAAAGGTTTGCCTCTAGTTGCTTAAACAGGCATTCATCTATTTCGTGCCCCCAGCCCCTTCTCCCAGTTTTGGGAGAAGGAGAGCCGGAAAAGTCCCTCTCCCAATTTTGGGCTGCGACGTACACACATCTCGATGGCTCCCTCAACATGCTGCATTGGCCCCCCTTTATCCTCCCAATTCTGGGAGGAGACCAGAATTCAAAGTCCCCCAAACTTGGGGGATTTAGGGGGCTGAATCGCTGGCAAGGCATGACGGATAATTTGTGTATACGTAGTAGCCCAGTTTTGGGAGAGGGATTTACGGTGAGGGTAAACAGCCTGGTGCATCAAATATCTAATTACTCTTAAAAAGTTATCCACTAGGCAAAACTCTATCAAAGACTTGTATCGCAAGGTTTGTGGCCTTGAGTTGCGGGGGGTAAAACCTCGCCGCCTGCGGCACCTCTCCTTACCAAGGCTACTAAGTACACACAAGTCATGTTGTAGTAGGATGCTGCCAGAAAACATGGGGTCATCGA
>NZ_JACSWC010000400.1 GCF_016888165.1 Halomicronema sp. CCY15110
TATTAAATGTCAAGTACATAGGCGTGTCGCGACAACTACATAGGCGGATGAGTCGTCGGCAAAGCGCGATCGGCAGCGGCAGCAACCGTATCTTCAGTCACCAACGTCTAATTTGAGAAGAGATCATAGTTGTCGCGACAACTATAGATCGGGTTCTAGGATGGCTGTGTCGCTGAGGCCGAGCGTGTCGTGGCTGAACGCTTGCGGTAACTATCGGTCTGCATTTCGACAATCAAAGCATGATGCACCAGGCGGTCAACCGCAGCGACGGTCATCATGGTGTCAGCAAAGACGGCATCCCACTGGCTAAAAGGCTGATTAGCGGTAATGAGTAAACTGCGGCGCTCGTAGCGATGAGCAATGAGTTCAAAGAGGACCGAGGTTTCGG
>NZ_JACSWC010000401.1 GCF_016888165.1 Halomicronema sp. CCY15110
AGTTCTCGAAAGTGACGACTTTCTCACGATGAGACTACCGATACTTTGCTCCCAAAACTTTTCTGCACCAGTGAGGGCTCACCCAGTGGATCCCATATGGACTGCTGACAACTGTGAGCAACACCCAAGACAAAACTATTGATGAAACACTTGAGGTGACAGATGAAAAGCATCAAGCTCAGCCAGTAATTATGCAATTTTACGATGTTGAAAATTGACCCAGCAACAAGTATTGTCATCTAAAGCTATGAAAGAAAACTGCATTTTAGTGGTCGATGATGACCCAATCAATTTTGACGTAATCGAGGCTTTATTAGATCAATACAGTTATGAGCTGCACTATGTCAGCAGTGGCAACTCGGCTCTAGCAATTCTGGATGAAGTTGACCCTGACTTAATTTTGTTGGATGTCATGATGCCTGGCATGAATGGCGTCGAAACCTGTCAGCAAATTCGGTCTAAGGCTCAGTGGGCGACTGTTCCCATCATCATGGTGACGGCTTTAGATAACACCTTGATTATGTCCCATTGTCTGACCGCTGGGGCCAATGATTTTGTGACTAAACCCATTAACTCAATCGAGTTAAAAGCCCGCATTCAATCAATGTTGCGGATTAAACAGCAATATGATGACATTCAAAATCTCTCTGCGCTACAAGCCAATACGGTCTCATTTTTACAAGAAACCTTAGATGAACTGCGAGGTAATTTGGCTCGCAGTCTATCCCATGAGTTGAATACTCCGATCAACGGCATTCTGGGGACTCTATCGCTCCTCAAGGATGATCTCGAAGAGATGGCAGTGGATGAGATCAAGGAAATCTTAGCCTGGACTGAGACATCCACTCGCCGTTTAGAAAGCCTCACTCAGAAATTTTTGATTTATCTAGAACTGGAGTTAAAGCGCTCATCTTCACAGCTAGAGTGCTCAGATGATTGGATATTTCCCGGTCAGGAGCTGCTCGAAGAACTGTCTGCCCGCGCGCAACAAGTGGGGCGCACCTCAGACTTAATCTGTGATTTCAGTACTGGGCCGGTATCTATCCCTCAACGATATTTAGTCATTGCCCTGCGGGAGCTCGTTGATAATGCCTTGAAGTTTTCGCAACCAGAGACCCCGGTAAAAGTGACGGGAAAACTTGATCAGAGGCAATTAACGCTGACAGTACAAGATTTTGGTCGCGGCATGACGCCAGAGCAAACTGCCAAGATTGGCGCTTTCATGCAATTCGATCGGCAACTCTATGAACAACAAGGCGTTGGCATTGGCTTGCGGATTATGCATAAAATTGTGGAGCAGGCAAATGGTACTTTTGAAGTACATAGCCAAGTTTCATCAGGGACGAAGGCGATCATCAATTTGCCACTGAATCTGGCGATCGCTTCTGAATTCAAAACAGCATCTATCGATCATGGCGATGACTAATCAAGACGGACAGAAAAACATTCTTGTAATTGATGATGTGCCGGATAATTTTGACGTCATCACGACCCTTTTAGCAGGATTGGATGGTTGCTTTCACTATGCTAGCGATGCCCTCACTGCGCTTAACAGAATAGATATTTATCAGCCTGATCTCATCCTGCTAGATGTCATGATGGCAGGCATGGATGGTCTAGAATTTTGCCGCCGGATTCGGGCACTGCCAGAGTGGCAAATGGTGCCAATAATTATGGTGACCGCCCTTGCCACCAAAGCGGATTTAGCAGCTTGTTTAGCCGCTGGGGCGAATGACTTTATCAGTAAGCCTCTCGATCGCGTTGAGTTGATGGCTAGAGTCCAGTCCATGCTCAAAATCCGCGATCAATATCTCCAGCTAGCCTCTTTTAATCAGCGTTTAGAACAAGAGGTGGCGAAGCGCACTCAAGAGCTCCAGACAATCATTCGACAAGATTCATTGACCCGTTTGCCGAGCCGGACTGGGTTGCTGGAAACGATGCGCGATCGCTGGTTGGCGACGTCGCAGTCAATGACGTTAATTTATCTGGACTGCGATGACTTTAAGCTGATTAACACTGCCTTTGGCCATGAAACCGGCAATCAATTGCTAATTGCGATCGCCCAACGTCTAGAGCCTCTGTTACGTCCTCAAGACATGCTCGCCCGCCTGGGCGCGGATGAGTTTTGTTGCTGGTTGCCTGACACCGATGCGGCGGGGGCAGAGGCCATGACTCAGACTCTATTGGCAGCTTTTGAACGTCCCTTTATGCTGCCAAACTGTGAGATTTTTATGACGGTTTGTGCGGGCATCGCTGTGAGCGACACCCTCACCACTAATGTCGAAACCCTATTGCAAAATGCGGATACGGCGATGTATCAGGCAAAGCAAAAAGGTCGCAGTCACCATCGGCAGTTTGATCAAAATCTCCAACAGCAGATCGCCCAACGACTGACCTTAGAAAATGACATCAAACGAGCCTTAGAGCGGCAGGAGTTTGTCACCTATTACCAACCGATTATCAATTTAGACTCGCACCAAGTTGTCGGTTTGGAAGCACTCGTGCGGTGGCAGCATCCCACCAAAGGTATGATTTCACCAGGAGAATTTATTCCCTGTTTAGAACTGACTGGTTTGATTATTCCGGTGGGACTTATGGTGCTGCGGCAGGCTTGTGTGCAATTACGACAATGGCAAGCGATGGGGTATGCCGACCTGATGATGAGTGTTAATCTCTCTGGTCGTCAGTTTAATTCACCAACGTTATTGACGGATATTGATCAGGTCATCGCCGATACGCAGATTGATCCGGCTTGCTTGAAGCTCGAAATTACGGAAAGTGCGATTATTGAAAATGCGGATGCGGCGATCGCAATCACCGAAGCGTTGCGATCGCGCCATATTCAAATTAGCCTTGACGACTTTGGTACGGGTTATTCTTCTCTAGGCTATTTACATCGCCTGCCAATTAATACCCTCAAGATCGATCGATCATTCGTGAGCAGCGCCTCCAACTTGCAACGCGCGATTTCGATGGTGGAAACCATCATGGCGTTAAGTCATAAGCTACAGCTATCGGTAATTGCTGAGGGCATTGAAACCCTGGAGCAAGTGCAATGGTTAAAGCAATGCCGTTGTCAATTTGGCCAGGGATACTACTTTTCTAAACCGCTTGCCGCAGACGCGATTACCCAAAAATTTTTCGCCTCAGCTGACACATTGGCAACATAGAGAATGTGCTGAAGACAATGGACAAAAGTCAGTTGGTGAGACAACCCTGATGTCGGGCAAAGGGGGCGAAATTGGGCTGATGAGCAATATCGCCAGTGTGTTGAAAGCCCCGATTGAGCAGGGAACAACGGCAGCGGGGAATCCACAATCTGTCAGGGATGGAGATTGGCGCGGCAATTCTCCTGGCGACTCGGCTGCTGGAGCGCGATCGCTAAGCGATGTGCCTGCAATTAAAGTACCTACTCTCGACTAAAAACTGACCCAGCCACCCAGCGACCTAACTACTCAGCCACCCAGCCACCCAACCCCTGCCGTTACCGAGATGTTATTTCCCCGCCGATCGCTAAGCGATGCTATCGGCAGTCAGCGCGGGTACCGAGGAATGAGCCTCAGCCCCACCACAGGCGGCCTGCATAAACCCTAGAAATAGCGGGTGCGGCGCACTAGGGCGAGATTGAAATTCAGGATGGAACTGGCTGGCAATGAAGAAGGGATGGTTCGGATATTCAATCATTTCCACCAGGCGACCGTCCGGCGAGGTACCGCTGATCACGTACCCCGACTCGTCAAACAGATTGCGGAAAGCGTTGTTGAATTCGTAGCGATGGCGGTGTCGCTCGTAAATGACTTCGTCGTGGTACAGCCGACTCGCCAGGGTATCGGGCTTAATCCGGCAGGGATAAAGCCCCAGCCGCATCGTGCCGCCCAAATCCACCACATCCTGCTGCTCGGGCAGCAGACTAATCACCGGGTTAGGCGTGTCGGGATCCATTTCTGAACTGTTGGCCTGTTCCAGGTGGGCTACATTGCGTGCCCACTCCACGACGGAGCATTGCATCCCCAAACACAGCCCGAGAAAGGGAATTTGATTTTCTCGCACGTACTGGATGGCGCGAATTTTGCCGTCTACCCCCCGGGTGCCAAATCCCCCCGGCACCACCACGCCGTCGATGCCCTTAAGCAAAATGGCGGGTGACTGGTCCTCGATGTCTTCAGAGTTGACCCAGCGGATTTTGAGGTTAGCGTGGGTGGCGATCGCGGCGTGCTGCAACGCTTCCGAGACGGACTTGTAGGCGTCGTTGAGACTGACATATTTGCCCACGATCGC
The DNA here is from genome assembly GCF_016888165.1 of Halomicronema sp. CCY15110. GTDB lineage: Bacteria > Cyanobacteriota > Cyanobacteriia > Phormidesmidales > Phormidesmidaceae > Halomicronema. The sequence goes on from NZ_JACSWC010000401.1 coordinate 4,279, forward strand.
AATTTCCACATCACGATAGGTATTGTGCATACCATCGACGATCGCCTGCCAGTGGGTCAGATCCGGTTCGCGCTGCTCCATGCCAAAAATATCGAGCACCTGATGGGCCAAGCCTTCTTGTTCTACCATCAGCGGCACTTCATAAATGCTGTCCACATCGTGCGTCGTGATGACACAGTTCGTAGGGACGTTACAAAACTCGGAAATCTTTTCTTTGATGCTGTACGGGATCGGCTTTTCGGAACGGCAAACCAGAATATCGGGCTGAATACCGATCGAGCGCAATTCCTTCACTGAATGCTGCGTCGGCTTCGTTTTGACCTCGCCCGCCGCCGCGATGTAGGGCACTAAAGTGACATGCATATAAATCACGTCATGGCGGCCCACGTCTTTCCGAAACTGCCGAATCGCTTCCAAAAACGGCAGGGATTCAATGTCGCCCACCGTGCCCCCAATTTCTGTAATCACCACGTCGGGGTTGGTGTTGCGGGCGACGCGATGGATGCGTTCTTTAATCTCGTTGGTGACATGGGGAATCACCTGCACCGTACCGCCTTCGTAGTCGCCGCGCCGCTCTTTGTTGATCACCGCTTGGTAAATGGAGCCCGTGGTGACGCTATTGAGCCGCGACATCGCCGTATCGGTAAAGCGTTCGTAGTGGCCGAGGTCGAGGTCGGTTTCCGCGCCATCTTCGGTGACGAAAACTTCGCCATGCTGAAACGGGCTCATCGTCCCAGGATCAACATTGATGTAGGGATCGAGCTTCAAAATGGAGACGGAATAGCCCCGCGATTTGAGCAGCCGCCCCAAACTGGCGGCGGCAATCCCCTTTCCAATACTGGAAACCACGCCACCCGTGACAAAGACAAACTTAGCCATATGCTCTGTAATCCCCAAGACCAATGAAGATCGCCCCGCGCATCCACAGCTTACCGACGGGCGATCGCGATTTACTGCTGTCGTTTTAACCCATTAATTCTGCCATAGTGATCCAGCGTCCGCCGATTTTTTCCCCGCCGTTGTAGTGGGCCGCCGCCGACATATTAAAATCACTGCCAGGAAGGCCAGCTAGACTCAACTCGGGAGCGACGGGGCAAAGCCTATGATGATTTCTGATTTGCGGTGGATGGGCCTGGGGGCCTTGGGGAGTGTGGCGGTGATGGCTCCAGCGATCGCCGATACCGAGGCCGACCTGTTTGTGGCGTATCCGCCCGCGACCCACCAAACGGTGAGCGATCGCATCTTTTTGATCGGCACCGCTGATCCCGAGCAGCCCGTCCTGGTCAACGGCGAGCCCATCGAATACCGTAGCGCCGCAGGCCACTTTGCCCCCACCGTACCGCTGGAACCAGGAGAAAATACCCTCACCCTGACCCAAGGCGACGACACCCTCACCCTTACGATCACGCGAATCTCGGCCACGCCCACGGTGCCCCCAGAGTCGTGGTTTGTCCCCGAGTCCCTCGTCCCGCAGGTGGATATCGCCCGCCCCGCTGGCGAACTGGTGTGCTTTGGCGTACAGGCCATCCCGGATGCGGACATTGCGGTGAACTGGGCCGATCAGGTGATTCCCCTCGCCCCGCCGCCCACTGCCGTCACCCTGCCCCCTAACTACGCGGTTCTCACCTCCCAAAATGAGCCGGTGCCCTTAGCAGCGACCCCCTATGAAGGTTGCACCACGATGCCAGCCGCAGGTGAACTCGGCCCGCCTACGTATTCCATGGCGACTCGCGATCGCCCCGAAACGGTCACGGCTCCCGGCAATATCAGTCGCCTAGAAACCACCGACTTTTTTCCAGTGGCGGCAGTGACCGTCGCCTCGGGGATCGCCAGAACTGGCCCCAGCACCAGCTATTCGCGGATCACCCCCCTGCCCCAGGGCACCCGGGCCGCTATTACGGCGACGGAAGGCGACTGGTTACGGCTCGACTACGGCGGTTGGATTCGCGCCTCAGAAACGGCGATCGCCCCAGCGACCGCGCCGCCCCGTTCCATCATTCGCAGTGTCACCTCCGAGCAAATTCCCGGCTGGACGGAGGTGCGCTTTCCGTTACAAACCCCAGTGCCGATCGCGATCGATCAAACTGCCGACACCCTCACCCTCACCCTGCATAACACCACGCCCCAAACCGACACCATCTACTTTGATGTCGATCCCGTCGTGCAGCGGCTGGACTGGCAACCCGTACTACCCGATCGCGCCCAGTTCCGCTTTCAGTTCCGCACGGATCAGCAATGGGGCTACAAGGTGCGTTATGAGGGAACGACTCTGGTGTTAGCTCTCCGGCATCCCCCCGCATTGGCGACCGACTCCCTGGCGGGCGCGACGATCCTGCTCGATCCGGGGCACGGCAGCGAGAATGATCTCGGCGCGCGCGGCCCCAACGGCTATCCCGAAAAGGATGTGAATTTGGTGGTCTCGCAGCTGCTGCAAGCGGAGCTAGAGGCCCGGGGAGCCACCGTGGTGATGACCCGCGAGGGCGACGATGACCTGTTTCCAGGCGATCGCGTGGACATCATCAACCAAGTTGAACCCACCCTCGCCCTCAGCCTCCATTACAATGCCCTGCCCGATGCGGGCGATGCCCTCAATACCGCTGGCATCGGCATGTTTTGGTACCACGCCCAGGCCCACGACTTGTCCGAATTTCTGCACAATACCCTGGTGCAAGACCTCGATCGCCCCTCCTACGGTGTTTATTGGAACAACTTGGCACTGACCCGGCCCACCGTCGCCCCGTCAGTATTGTTGGAGCTGGGCTTCATGATTAACCCCGACGAGTTTGAATGGATTACCGATCCAAGCGCCCAAGCAACACTCGCGGCTGAGTTAGCCGAGGCGATCGCGCAATGGCTCAACACGAACGTTCCGCCGCAGTAAGCCAGCAAAATATTGGTTTATGAGGAAAAGGGTTGTCACCTTTCTAAGGGTGGAAATATCCATTTAGGCGCGTTAATTTAGGTTGCAATCTGTAGAGAAATAACAACGATCGCCATTCTTTTTGGAAGGAAATAAAGATCTTCCCTAAAACATAAATAGGATCATGCAATTGTCTTGGAACGGTGACTTAAAAAAGGTGTCTGCGATCGATCTGCTCGCCATCATCAGGGATCTACAGGCCCACTATGTAATATCCCATGAAGTCTGCGACGTGACCTATGAGGTCGCTTTTGAGAGGAGCGAATCGACGCAAATTCGAGTCGTAAGCCTTTGACAACCAGGCTCGCCGTCAGGTGAACGGAAACGTCTCAGATTGGCCATTGCCCAATCAGTCCCCCACTCCCAAAATAGGCCACTCAGTACTCATATCTCGGTATCGGCATTCAAATGCTACATTGCCCCCTTTCTCTTCTCAATCCTGAAGAAACCTGGAGTTGATTGTCCTTCAGAATTAGGAAATGAGGCGCATAGACACAACTGAGAAATACTCAGCCTGACTAACACCGCTCATGATGCTCACGACTGTTTAGGAGTGGATTAAGATGACGCAAACAATCATCAATTTAACGCTACCCGTTATTCAAAGAAAAGTTGAAGCAGCGTTGGAAAATGTCCCTGCTAAATCTATGCCGATGACGGAAATTACGAATCGACTGCAAGAAAAGCTGGTGGCTTACGTCGTGAGTCGCATGCCGACCTATTACGTCACTGCGGAACAGCATCAACCCTGTTCGCTCGAAAATCCCATTAGCTGCTTTTCTCAAGCTCAGCAAGCAGAAATGGATCAACTCATTGATGCAGGCTTGCGGCATTTAAGCGCCCGTCGTAGTAGCTGGGAGACCCAGGCACAAGCCGTCACTGGCAGCTTTGAGTCATCCCCCTCCCACTGGTTTGGCTAGAAACCCGTGCTCGCGGCGTTCGGTTCTACCCCTAACAGATTCCCTGGCTTTCCAGTAGGCTCTACGTATTAGAGCAATTTTTTCACTGGGGAGTGGATGACCGACCGACGGATCACCCCCAGTCTCAGACCGGGAGGCCAGGGTGGAGGCAGCGACTAACCAAACTCGCTTAAGCGATCTGTTAATGGATTTAGACGGGGGCTCAGAGCATACTCCTCTGAGTGGTGCCGTAGCCCGTGGGACTCAGGCCAGACTGATCGCTGAGGCGGAGTGGCGGGCGGCGATCGCGGCACTGACTCGCCTGTTGCCCACCTTGCCCCGCCCTACCCAAACAACATTCGATGAGTATCCCCTCGGTGGCCTGGCGCTGTCGGGGCCAGTGCCCGTGTTGAATGAAGCAGATTTCGGCCCCCGATTTGAATCGTGGGTAGTGACGCCGCAGCCATTGGCCCATGCGTTGCAGGGACAGCACGCTCTGTTGCCCAGCGAGGGGGCCGACTTGCCAATCGCGCCGCCGCAAAATCAGGTTTTGCCCTTAACGATGCATAATCCCCTGCTGGCCGAGCGGTTTTGTTTGGTGGCGAGTCCAGCTTTGAGCTTAGCGATGGTCTTGGGCGAGCCCACTGGCGAGAGTCCGTGTTTGCAATACTCATTTGATCCCGCTGCGCTGTTAGCGCTGTGGCAACAGATCCGTCAGCACATTGCCGAGCCCGCGATCGCCAGCCTGGACTATCTCGACGAGCGCTTTTCCCAAGCGATCAATCCCCCTGACTATCGCGTGATTACGCGATTTACCCAGGTGATGATGGCCCAGTTGCCCCATCGTCAGAGCGCCACCCTGCAAGCCAATGACGAACGCGGACATCTCCGGTTTACGCAATGGTCAGCCCCCACGCCCCACCCGGGACAGGCCCCCGAGCTATCGTCCGTATTGCCCGCCATGTCGGTATCAGAGCCCCGCGCGGAGACCTTCAATCAGCAGGTCGAGTTGCTCCAGGCGATGGCCCATGAGATTCGGACGCCGCTGACGACGATTCGCACCCTGACGCGATCGCTCCTGCGCCGCAAAGATGTCACGACGGCGGCCAAACAGCGACTGCATCGCATTGATGCCGAATGTACCCAGCAAATTGATCGGTTTAACCTGATTTTTCGCGCCGTCGAGTTAGAGACGACGGAACGCGATCGCCCCCGGTCTTCCCTAACGCCCATCGCCCTCAACCAAATCTTTCAAGACGCCATTCCCAAGTGGCAGCAGCAGGCCGCACGCCGCAACCTCAAACTCGATGTCCACTTGCCGCCCCACCTGCCGCGCGTGACCAGTGACCCCACATTGCTCCACGAAGTACTGAACGGCGTGGTGGAATGGTTTACCCAATGCCTGCCCCCCCGGAGCCATGTCCATATGGGCGTGACTTTAGCGGGTCATCAGCTCAAGCTCCAGTTTGAAGCCGAGCCGTTGAACGGTCATTGCGCGACGGATGCGCGGGTAAACTTCCGCCGTCCGCCCCTCAAGTCAGTCGGGCAACTGCTCAGCATCGTCCCCGAAACCGGCGGCGTTAGCCTCAACCTGGACGTGACGAAAAACCTGTTTGAATTTCTCGGCGGCAAACTGATTTTGCGCCAGCGCCCCGAACAGGGCGACGTCCTGACGGCCTTTTTGCCCTTGGATACCCGAGAAATCTAGCCGTCACAGCAGCGCGGGCGTCTGCAACAGCTGCTGTGAATCCAGCGCTTGCAACTGCGAGTAGGCATCCTTGATTATTGCCTGCCCCCGCAAGAATCCAGTGTTCGCGGCGGGACAGGCATAGGCCAGGGTCGCGGCGGTGAAGCGGTCTTGCAGTTGTTGCACCTGGCGCAACTGCCGGGGCCAGTGAAAGGTTTTAGAAAATCGCAGGGGCTGGAGCTGACCGTCACGATTGGGGAGTAAATGCCGCCCGGTGAACAATATGCCCCCCTGCTGCGGCAGATAAACACAGGCCGAGCCGGGGGAAAAGCCAGGCGTCCAAAACACTTCTCCGCCCCCTGGTAGGGGGTAGCGATCGCGATAGGTCACCAAATTCGGCAAATCTGGCAGCAAGTAAGCTTCCTGTTCTTGCACCAGCACTGCCGGACAGTTCAGGGCGGCTTGTAGCGCTTTGGCCTCACCACTGGCCCCACGATGGGTGATCACCCAATATTGCACGCCCCCGCGATCGCGCAAAAAATCTACCACTGCGGGTTCATTCGCAGGCGCATCGATTAAAACATTTGCCGTGTTGCCCGCGTCATCCTGGCCCCCACAAAAGTAAGCCGTACCCCCCAACGTGGCTCGATTAGGCGGAAACGCATACACGGTTTCAAATAATTGTTTGGGGGGTTTGACCGACACCATAAATAGCCCCTGCACGCGGCAACCAGAATCACGAGCGCGGCAGCGTCTAATCCGTTAACCCTACTACTCTCGCTTTCTTGAACAGTTGTTTACCCTAACATGGGAATTGGCAACGTTTGCTAGGGTATTGACAGCGCCGGATCCCCCGGCGGAGGTGGTCAAGCAGTCGCTGTGCCGGATGGCAGTCTCAGCTGCTTATTGGCAACAACAATGCGCGCGCTGGGTCGGCTCTGGTCTAGACCCGGCAATATTTTGAGACTTCGGCAGATTCATCGTCGCGGTAGGATAAGGGAACAAATCATTGGTCGAGTCATTTCCGCAAGCTGCCGTGGCGTTAATATTTGGTAACGGCTTGCCTGACGTGAGACAAGCAGGAACCCCAGTCAAATGCTGATTTTATTGCTGTTACTCAGCATCTTTACGTACTACGTGGTGAAAAAGAGTGTCGCTGACCTGACTCGCACGCCCACGTGGATGCTTTGGCTGGTCATGATGATTCCAGCATTTGTCTTGGCGTTCTGGAGTCTCAGCGATCGCGCCGACGAGCCCTTTCCCATTGCCGTTTTGCTCGGCCTGTTTATCGTCTGTCCGGTTTTATACTGGTTTTTGATTCAGTGGGGACGCACTCCCCAAAAGGCGGGTCAACAAACCCCATCAGCGCAGCAGACCGCCACTGAGGCAGTCCGCGCCGCCGCCGAAAAAGCCGCCATTCCACCGCTAGAGAAAGAAGAAGAAGCGACGATTCAGCACTGCTTTCCCTGGTCGGTCTACTATTTGCAAAACATTGAATATCGTCCCCAAGCCCTGATTTGCAAAGGCCAACTGCGATCTTCGCCCACCGTGGCCTACAACACCGTGCGCGCAAATATTGAAACTCACTTTGGCAAGCGCTTTTTAGTCGTTTTTCAAGAAGGGTTGAACGGCAAGCCATTTTTTGCCTTAGTGCCTAATCCCGAACGGCAAAAAGCGAATCAACCCGCGCGACCGGAGAAACTAGCGCGTCCGGGTTTGGCTTTGGGGCTGCTTGTGGCTACGTTATTTACGACCACCATGGTAGGGGCCTTCATTGCTGGGGTTACAGAAGAGTCTTGGCAGGCGGATCCCAACTTGTTTTGGCTGGGACTACCTTATGCTCTGTCGCTGTTGCTGATTTTAGGCACTCATGAATTTGGCCATTACATGGCCGCGCAACGCTACAAGATGAAGGCGACGTTGCCTTATTTCATCCCGATTCCGTTTTTCCTGGGTACGTTTGGGGCGTTCATTCAGCTGCGATCGCCCGTGCCCAATCGGCGCGCCCTGTTTGACGTGGGCATTGCGGGGCCCTTGGCGGGTCTAGTGATGGCTCTACCGCTACTCATCTGGGGGCTGGCCCATTCAGAAATCGTCCCAATGCCAGAAACCGCTAGCCTGTTGAACTTTGAAGCGCTTGATCCCGGCGCATCCATTGCTTTAGCCCTGTTGAGCAAGCTCGCCCTTGGCAGCCAACTCGGCATGGATCAGGCCATTCATCTCCACCCAGTTGCCGTATCCGGCTGTTTAGGACTGGTCGTTACCGCGCTGAATCTGATGCCCGTCGGCCAACTGGACGGCGGCCACATTGTTCATGCCATGTACGGCCAACGCAACGGGGCCATTATTGGTCAAGTTTGCCGCTTTTTGGTGCTGGGGCTCACCTTTGTCCACAGCGAGTTATTTATCTGGGCGATTTTGCTATTCTTTATTCCTGCCATCGATGAGCCCGCCCTCAATGATGTGAGTGAGCTAGATGACAAGCGCGATCTTTTAGGACTCATCACATTAACCCTCTTGGTGCTGATTGTATTGCCCACGCCAGGCCCATTGAAAGCGCTACTCTTTTAGTGCAAGTTGCATGATTGGGCTGCGGCGAGTCGTTATTGCCCCCTGTGTTCCATGACTCAAGACATCACCCGCTGGCTGACGGAAATTCGTACCCTACAGCAACAGCTAGAAACGGTGCGCCAAGAGCGTGATCAGGCTTACCAGAGCGCTGCCAACTGGCGGCAACTTTATGATGCCGAAGCGAAGCAACGTCGTGAAGAAGTGGAGACGTCAAAAGCGACTGAGGCGACACTGCGCACTGAGCTGTCCACCTTACGATCGCACCACACTGACGCGATCGCCGCTGAACTGGAAAATCATCTCGACAGCACCAATCTCGACTCCATCGAAGGCTTGCGGGCGGAACTCATCAAAGCCTTGCAGACCTGCGATCAGCTCCAAAATGCGCTGAATGCGGAAAAATATGACCATGCCGAAACCCGCAAAACCCTCACGTCGGCCCTGGGAGAAGCGATCGATGCCTTCCATCCTTCCTCTAGCTTGGTGAAGCAAGATCCTGCCGAATAGGCGCGATCGCTCATCACTCACTCATTGGCCAGCATCCAAAGCGCATGAGCGAGCTCACCATCGCACCTTTGCCAATTATGGAAGAAAAATTGATCTGTTGATCTGTCAGATCTTTGAGCCCTCAGGGGCAATACAGGGGCAGTGCCAGCATGGTCACGCTAGTGTCAAGCAACGTGAAAATTCGCTTTCATCGATTGGTCATCATGCTTTGCAAGCATATTATGGCAAGTGAAAGTTTTAACGCCTACGGCCCCTCTTGTTGCCAAGAATAAGGTTGAGACGATATCTGGTTTTTCTCCTGGCTAAGAAGAGGTGAGATCAGGTTTTCCTTTAGCAGGCATCACTCGAGTTCTCAACTTAGACGGAGGAGAGTGCCAACGGGTCGCGTCAACTCGGCACCACGCTACTCACGTACCGACTCTCACATTTCACTCTCCACCACCACGACTGAATGACTAAAGCCCATGAATAATCGACTTTTTAGCACCCTGGGGGCGATCGCCCTGCTTAGCACCACGACTGCCTGTATGACACCACCTGCTCCCGAAGCGCCGACGGAGCAATCGGCCTATGGCGAAATCTCGTTGCCACCGGAAAGCCAGCGGTTTGGGGCCTATCCTGAACAAATCGCCCTCGATGCCTTTGGGATGGAGGAGCCGATGGAAGGCAACTTCAGCCAGGAGACTCAACTGGTGGAGCAGACTTCGGAGAGGGCGATCGTCACACTGACGCAGACAGGATTGCTCGACGACTCGGTGGAGGGCATGCGCTACTGGCTGGAGTTTGACGCCGGGGAGGCGGCTTAGGAAATGGTCTGGGCCGGTCGCCAAGTGCGCGGCTATCCCGGTCGCGGCTCCCAAGACTGGACCACAGAACTGTGTAATTAAAGACGCGGTTGCAGCACACATCCCTGTTGGGACGCCCAGCGTGGCTTTCAAGCGTCCATAAGCTCCGCCGCCGTCACGACTCCTTGGATAACTACCCAGTAGGTACAAGTCGCTCCAAGCTATATCAAACAAGGCTTCCAAGGGATCGGCAACTAAATAAAGTACTCGTTCAATTCGGTTTCGACTTCGCTCAACCTACCAGTATCGAGAGTTGAGCGGAGTCGAAACTCAGTCCATGGGGATCTTTTTTGCGCGCCAGTCCCTAAGCTCTACGTGATGACTAAAACCTGACCACCTGCGGCACCTCTCCTTGGCAAGAAGAGGTTGATTCACGTCGTGATGAGCATTTGCAGCAAGTCCATCACGACACCCGCAGACCAATGGGTCGGGAGTGAGCCCCATCGTGCCCAAGCCCGTCATGCCGAGGTAAGCGCAGGCGACCCCGGTGACCTGGAGCTGCTGTTTCATGAGGATTAGCAACAACGACTGGCCCATGTGCCGTGAGCTGAAGACATAGTCAAACTCGCAGGCTTGAAGAGCCGCCTGGAGGTCGCGATCGGTCTGGCACACAACATCGTTGGGGGCATCGGCTTGCAGGCCACCGCCGCCGTCATAGCGAAAGGACGACTCATATAACTCGCAGGGGGGCAGTCTCATTCATCCAGCGGCAACAGAGCATTTTGCAGATAGTCGTAATACAGTGCCAAACTTATTATCCAGCCTTCGGGGGTAGACTTAAGCACGGCCACTTGCGACCATCCTGCACACGCACCAACATCGCTTTCAAATAATTCCCGTACTGAGGAACGGCTCATGGAAACTTATTAGAGGTCAAGTATGTCTAATCAACTTTCCCATTGCCGCTAGCCTATCGGGATTAAGCATCCATCTCTGCAGTTTTGTAGAGATGGATAGCAACCTTTCAAAGCATTGAAATAAAACCGTGCAAAAGCTCCTTTTTTCCCTTGCCACCACTGGACTCCTGATCTTCTCTGGCACCGCCTGCACCATGCCAGGGACAGGCACCGAGTCCACGGAAACGGACTCCGAGTCCACGACCCCGTCGGGACTTCTGACCTACGACGGCCCCGCCGAAAATATTCCCGTCACCGCCCAATACCCCAACACCATGGAGGTCATGGCAACGGGCAGCAGCGAAGGCGTTGGCGTCTTCTTTACCTTCCAGCCCCAGGGCAACGCTCTTGATGATGCGGAAGTGCATGTGTTTCTCCCCGCCAACTCTTCAGATACGGGCGACCTGATAGCGTTTATTACTGGCTCCAACGGCCTGATCGAAAACAATGGCTGGACGCTGGATGGCTCTCGCGCTGACACCGCGCCTGAGTTTCCTTACCCCTGGTTTGAGATGGTGTTCGACATCAGCACCGATCAGGAACAAGCCGGACATATCTTGATTGGCCAATCTGCAGGGCAACCGATTCAGGTCATCGTGCTCTACCCCGCCGAGATGGCAGATGAGTTTTGGCCTGCGGCGAATACCGTGCTCGATAGTCTGGCCTTTGATGCCGATCGCTTACCAGTGACGACCTCTGAGTAAGTCGCACGTTAGTTACCAGAGAGTATTTTTATCGGGACTGGCTGGCGGCCAGCCAGCTAATCACTGGGCTCTGATAAAGGTCAGACATGGAAATTGCGATCGCTCAGGAGAAGCCATGAACTGGCTCAGGTTATTCTTCGCCCCCCTCCAACCGTTTATTGCTCATCCCGAGCGCATCATTGCTGTGGCCACGACCCTACTCGTCCTGTTTGGGGTGCTGGGCAGAACTCGGGGTCGCTGACCTCGCCCCCTGCTGTGGGCCACCGGACTGTGGGCCGCCTTTGCCGCCTGGGAGTGGCTCATCCTGGTGCAAACCCCCAAAGCTAATATTCGGATCGACCGCTTGGTGATCTATCCGGTTCTGCTGTTCACGCCCCTTTGGGCGGTATGGGCTGGGGTGCGATCGCTCCGGGGTGCCGTAGGCAGGGCGCTCTCTGTCATCATTAGCCGCTGCATTTTGAGCGGTTTCAGCCATTCTCTAACGTAGCAGTATTGGCCCAAATTTTCTCCACTGCTGTCGCCATGCGGCTCAGGTCTTCGTCTAACAGAGGGGGCCAGTCAACTTGCTGAGCTTTGCCACGCAGGTACAGCAGCCGACTTTCGTAAGACAGGATAAAGAACGCATGGCCGAGCGATCGCTCAATCATGGGCTCGTTTTTCAGCCCCTGGGACAACGTTTTCAGCGCTAACAGCAGAGACGTGACCTGACCCGGCAACGGCGCGGTGCCGCGTCGTAAACAGTCAATAAAAGTGCTTTGTCCGGGGACTGGGGACAGCGTCTGAGCCAGCACAAACCGACGTGCAGTATCAAAGTCCATGGTGGCAAAATTCTCCGAGAAAACACGCTGAACTTGTTGCAATCAAGACAACTACGGGCACCCTAAACCCAACTTGCTGATGAGAGATAATCCTCAACATTCATGGAGACTTTATCAAGAAACCGACTGATTCTGTAAGAAAACTGCGAACTACGAGAGCGATCGCCCATAAGCACTGATCGCGATGACTAACATCAAAAACACAGCTAATGAGTGACCGAGCAGCAACAGCATTGCCAAAACGCCGTATTCACTCCCTGAGCCATGAGACTGCGAGTGCTTCGCGTCGCCTGTGAGTTGATCGCACAGCGCAGTCTGAGAATGATCCGCTGCCACCATGCTATCCCTGCCGATTTTAAGTCAGACCGTCGATTGCCAGCCCTTGAACCCTAACTATTGTTATGACTAACCCTCAAGAACTCATTCCGTTTGTTGATCTGTCCTGGCAGCATAACCAGATTCAAGAGGAGATGCAGGCAGCCCTGACCGCCGTTTTGAGTCGCGGTGACTTTGTCTTAGGGCAAGCGGTCAAAGACTTAGAAACCGCCTTTGCTGACGCCTCAGGCGCACAGCATGGCGTGGGCGTTGGCTGCGGCACGGATGCGATCGCTTTGGGGCTCGCAGCCTGCGGCATTGGCGAAGGGGATGAGGTCTTACTACCCGCCAACACCTTTGTGGCAACGCTCATTGGCATTTTGCGCAGTGGGGCCACCCCTGTCTTTGTGGACTGCGATCGCGAGACCGCTTTAATCGATTTAGCCGCTGCTGAGGCTGCCATCACGTCCAAAACGCGGGCCATTGTCCCCGTCCACTTGTATGGACAGATGGTTTCCCCCAGCGGGCTTCAGGCCCTCGCCGAACGCCATAACCTCCTGATTTTTGAAGATGCAGCGCAAGCGCATTTAGCCCAGCGCGAGGGCGTGACCGCGGGCAGCATCGGCATGGCAGCAGCCTTTAGCTTTTATCCCAGCAAGAATTTGGGGGCCATTGGCGATGGTGGCATGTTGCTTACCCAAGAAGCCTTAGTCGCCCAAACCACGCGATCGCTGCGCAACTACGGTGCCGCTCGCAAATATTTCCACACCGAGCCCCACGGCACCAACAGTCGCTTAGACACCCTCCAAGCCGCCATCTTGGGATTAAAGCTGCCCTATCTGCACAATTGGAACCAAGCGCGCAATCGAATTGCCCAACACTACGACGAGTGCTTAGCCAATCTGCGAGAGTTCGGCATTATTCCCATGCGCAACGATAGCGGCACCGGTCACGTGTACCACTTGTATGTAGTGCGGGTCACCATCGACTGTCCCCTCGACCGCACTGCCCTACAACTGGCACTCGAAGCCCAGCAGATTCAAAGCGGCATTCACTACCCGGTGCCTTGCCATTTACAACCCGCCTTTCAGTCTCTGGGATATCACGCCAGCGATTTCCCGATGTCAGAAGCGTTATCGCAAGAAATCCTCTCGCTCCCCATGTTTCCCGGCATGACGTTGGCGCAAGCTGACCGGGTGATTGACGCGATCGCCCAAGCTGTGAATCAAGGTGCCAGTATCACTGAATCGCCCACTGTGTTATCCGCCAAATAAATCAACCCCATGACTTCGAAGACTTCTATCCTCAAGCCTCGTTGGTCACTAGCACCCTTATCGATCGCGCTCCTAGCGCTACTGACCGTGATGTATGGCCCCCTGCTCTGGCATTGGGTCGATGGGTGGCTGAATAAATCCATCAGCATCCAGCACGAATACTTTAGCCATGGGCTGATTGGCTTACCGTTTGCGGCTTACCTGGCGTGGAGCCTGCGCCCTCAGTGGCGCGAACTGCCCGACCGTTTGCATCCCGCAGGCATTGGCTTATTGGCCATGGCCAGTGCCCTCTACCTCAGCCAACTGCCTGACTGGATGAACATTTCGTTCCCACTCATGCTCGCCGGTCTTTGCATCACCCTCAAAGGGTTGCCGGGCCTCAAATTGATGGGTTTTCCCCTCGCTTTAGTGGCCTTAGCGACGCCGAGCCAACTGCCATACTTGATTGAGCCCTATATTTTGCCCTTGCAGAGCTTTATTGCCAGCGTGGCGGGCTTTTTGCTGATGCAAGCCGGGATCGATGTCACCGTGGATCAGATTTATTTACGGGTCAATGACCAAATGGTCGAAGTGGCCCCCCACTGCGCGGGGCTCAAAATGCTCTTTACCAGCCTATATGTGGCGTTGATGCTGATTTACTGGAATGACGTTTGGCGATCGCGCTTGCGCACTGGCCTGTTCTTAATCGCTACCGTTGGCGTCAGTGTCTTCGGCAACATCATTCGCAATACCTTGTTGAGCTACTTTCATGGAGTGGGCAATAAAGCCGCGTTTGCCTGGCTACACGACAGTTGGGGAGGAGACCTTTACTCTGCCCTGCTGCTGCTGTCATTAATCTTCATTCTGCGACTCATCCAGACCCATGTGCCGTCGCAATTATCGCTAGAAGTCAACTCGGAAACAGCGGTCTAGTCCGCATCTTTAGCCGATAGGAGGCCCTCATTTATGGCTGACGCTGCCCAAACCAGACCCAAACCGCGCTCCCTAGTTCAGTGGGGCCTCATTGCGGTGCTCGCTGCCCTCGTGGCGATCGCCGCCTTGCCCAGTTATTTCAGCGGTCAGTGGCCGTGGAGTAATGAACTCCCCGTCCCCCATATTGAAGAACTCAGGACGCTCCTTGAGGAGCCTCTCGCGGTTCCCGGTTGGGAAAGCACGTTTCATGATGAGGTGTCGATTGGGCGCGAACGCTGGACGCTGGCCGAGTATCGCCGGGTGGGGGGCACCGACGAACTCGGCGATACCTTTGGGCTTTTGCTCCGGCCCCAGCGATCGGCTGACCAGCAGCCCGAAGTCGAATGGGTCGATTTACAGGGGGCACAAAGTTGGCAAGTGGATCATCGCCACAAGGTTCGCTGGCAGGTAGAGCCAGCCGCTGGAGCTGATGCCCGGTCAGTCACCACCCAATATTTACGGGGGATCGATGCCCGGAATACCTTTGCCGTGATGCAGTGGTATGCCTGGCCCAGCGGCGGCCACTTTGCTCCTGGTAAGTGGTTTTGGGCCGATCAAGCCCAGCAGTGGCAACAGCGGCAGCGGCTACCCTGGGTCGCCGTCAGCATTTTGCTCCCCATCGAACCGGTGGGCGACATCCGCACCCATACAGCAGCGGTCACCGAGATTGCCCAGGCGGTGCAACAAGGGCTATTAACCACTACCTTTTCCAGCAACGGCTAAGACCGCAGTCGGCTTGCGACGATCGCCCCTTAGCTGGGCGACGATGTGCCAGAATCAGCCTACCCGGTGCAAGCACCATGCCACGGGCTCACCGATAACTGCGGCAGAACTTTCCCGAATCCTAGCCCCAGTGCCGAAAAATACATAAAGACAATGTCCTGAAACGCGCAAAAACGTCTAGCATTTTTAGAACTGATTGGAAGAAATTATTGAGCAGGTCGAATGTCATGGGTATGGCTGTCAACCATTGTCACCAACAGCAACCAAGGCAGCGGGTCTGCCGTTGGCTAACTGCTAGCACCCTATCGACAGTGCTCCTCTTGGGTGGAAGCATCGAGGCGATCGCGGCTAATGGTCGTGACCCCGTGCCCCCTCGGGCAACACCGGCGGGCTGGCACATTGCCAATACCGACTATGGGCAAGAGCATCACGGCACCACCGGGCGATCGCTAACTCATCCGACCGACGACGAGGCGATCCCCACCACCAGCCAGGTACCAGCAGACCCCTCAGACGACACCACACCAACCTTTGACATCATCCCCGACCCCAGCGTCACAGCACCACTCCCCCCCCAGCAGCCCCTGCCCAGGCCGGGCGTCGATCCGGTAGTCGATAGCCTGCTCGGCCGCCCCCAAGAACCTGACTTCGATACATATCGTCTAGGGCCAGGTGATGCCTTCTTTGTGAATGTGCGTCAGTTTCCCGAATTGAGCTTTCAGGCTACCCTCGACATTCAAGGCAACGTCGTCGTTCCCCTCCAGGGAGTGGTCTCATTTAACGGCCTCACCTTAAACCAATCAGAGGCGTTAATTACTGAGATCCTTAATCGCTACGTCATTGACCCCGATGTCAGTCTGACCTTGGTCGCTCAACGCGGGGTTGAAGTCACTATCTTGGGAGAAGTCGTGCGTCCCGGCTACTATCCCCTAGGCGCACCCCAAATTGCCTCCGCACTCCTGACCGCCGGGGGGACAACCAACAAGGCTGATTTACGTTCTGTCATCGTTCAACGACGGCTACCCGATGGTCAATTGCTAGAACGCAATATTGATCTCTTTACACCGCTTAAAGATGGCGACGCCTTACCGGATATTGCTTTGCAAGATGGTGATGTCATCTTCGTCGAACGCCTTGATCCCGCCGCTTTAGATGAATACGACCAAGCCTTAGTGTCGCGCTCAACACTGGCCACCCCAACCATCACCGTTCGTCTCTTAAACTATGGGCCAACCGGCGGCATCCTCTCTGCTGTTGATCTGCCCAATGGCAGCCGTTTTGCAGATGCACTGGTGCGCACTGGGGTGAACGCCGATTCGTCTAACCTGGGTGAAATCGCGCTAGTCCGGTTTGACGAAACTGCGGGCCAAGCAATGACGACGCTGATTGATGGCCATGATGCGTTCCGAGGCATCCCAGCCGAAAATCCACCGTTACAACAAAATGACGTTATTATCGTCAACCGCTCATTACTCGCGAGGGTAACGTATGCTCTAAATACCTTTACGCAACCCTTTCGAGACGTCCTTGGGTTTTTACTCTTCTTTGATTCCTTATCAGAGTCAGCCACTAATCTCTTCGAGCCTTAGGTTTTTATCCAAAAACCAACACCCTTTAGCCACTGAATTGCCGACGAATAACGACTCTCTGAACTGTTTATTGATTGCCTGCTGCCATGGTCATGCCCCTGCTCAAAAAATATGGCTTAGCCCTCAAGCGCTATAAATGGGTACCGATCGCCACATTTCTCGGCGGCTTGGGCTTATCCACAATTTTGGCCATGCAGCCTCCCCCAGAAGAGGAATACCAGACAACCGGCGTACTTGTACAAAATTCTCCCGTCGTTTCGTTTACCGCCACTGGGGTGGAAC
Source organism: Halomicronema sp. CCY15110 (assembly GCF_016888165.1). Taxonomy (GTDB): domain Bacteria; phylum Cyanobacteriota; class Cyanobacteriia; order Phormidesmidales; family Phormidesmidaceae; genus Halomicronema. Next base: position 21,260 of record NZ_JACSWC010000401.1, read on the forward strand.
TCCAGCAACAAGGCCAGGGCATTATTACGGAAGACTTTTTGCTGGCAGATATCTTACTAGCTCGGGTCGCCGAACAGCTCAACAATGGCGGCTTAGAGATTACGCCTCGACAAATTCGCAATCGTACGAATATAAAAATCAATACTGGCGGTGGCGATGAAGGCGGCGGCAACATTTTACAAAGCGTGAATGTTACCTACCAGTCAACCAATCCCGAAGAAGCAGAAGCGGTTTTATCCGTGCTTTTTCAAGGCATGGTGGAACTCAGCCGCGTCACCAACCGCGCCCGGTTGGGAACGATTGTTTCTGCATTGGATGAACGCCTACCGGCCATTGAGGCAGAACTGCGCGAAGCCGAGCAAACCTTGGAAGCGTACGATCGCATAGAGGGGCCAGCCATTCAAGCCTCGTTAGACGGTAGTTTGCTGTCCGAAATTTCCCGCAGCCAACAACAGCGGCGACAAAACCTGATTACGATTGCGGGGCTAGAGGCTCAGATGCAGAGCTTGCAGGCGCAACTAGGGCTGTCGCCCGAAGCCGCTTATGCGTCATCAGCGCTGAGTGCCGACCCTATTTTGCAAAACCTACGGGCCCAGATTTATCAAACTGAGTCACAGATCAGAACCTTGTCGCGCGAGTTGCGCGAGGCCCATCCCACGATGATGGAGCTGCGCAACGACCTCAACGGCTATAACCAACTTTTGCAAGAACGGGCCGCTGAGGTCATTGGCGGCGGTGGTGGGCTGGCAGCCCTTCCCAGCGCTGACGTGGTGCGACAAAATAGCAATCTTGACCCCGCCAGAGCCGCCCTCGCCAATCAACTGGTTAGCCTCAAGACCCAACGCGACTCCTTAATTACCCAGCAGCAGGTACTGGCCCAGTCGGAGCAACAACTGCGAGAAGCCTACACCCGCTTACCCAACAAGCAGCTAGAACGCGATCGCCTCGCTCAGCAAGTCGCCCTCAAAAAGGCCCTGTATGACCAAGTGCAGGCCAAACGCATTGATGCCCAAGCGGCCGAGGCGGAAACGGTCAGCAGCCTGTCAGTGGCGAGCCCACCCTCAACAGAAGCGATTCCCATAGAAACGATGTCACCGATTTTGGTGCTGATCTTGGGTGGCGCTGTGGGGCTCGGGCTCGGCGGTGGTTTAGTCTTTTTACTGGATATGCTCGATCCCAAAATCCGCATTTTCGAAGACCTCGACAAACTCTTCAAAGATCAAGAGATCCCGTTGCTGGGGGTGGTGCCCGAGTTAAAGCCTGAGCTCGGTGAGTCGCTCCTCATCATCGACATAAACCATCCCTGCTCTGAAATTTACGAACGAATGCGCAGCAACCTGCAACTTTCGGGCGCTGAGATCAATGACGGTCGCGTCCCCAAAACCGTGTTGGTCACCAGTCCTGTTTTCCATGAAGGTAAGACTACAACCGCTTACAACTTGGGGATTGCCGCCGCTCGCACGGGTCGTCGTACCTTAATTATTGAAATGGATTTTAGAAATCCGTCGCAGTCCATGCGATTTGGCATCCAGCCCGACGACCAGGCCTTGACCGAACCGTTGCAGTATTACAGTGGTCGCTTTTCTGATCCGATCAGGATGGTGCCCCAAGTAGCAAACCTCTCCATTGCTCCGGGGGTTGGCCCACAGCGTAGCCCAGCCACGATTTTGGACTCCGGCGAAATGCGACGGTTCTTGCAGGATGCCCAAGCTCGTTTTGATTTTGTCATTTTAGATGCTCCTCACTTTACTAGCAGCAATGATGTGGTCATCCTGGAGCCCAAAACCGACGGTCTGATTTTAGTGACCCGTCCAGGGGTGACGAAGAAGCCCATCATCAAAGAGCTATTGGAGCAGCTGGAAGAGAAAGAAGATATTCGTGTCCTGGGTGGCGTAATTAATGCAGCTGACATTCCGATGAAAGCGGCACAAATGCGCGACGATACCCTCGTCACTGAGAATGAAGACGATATCGATATGAACGGTGTCGCCCCGCCACCAGCGGAGAAATCTCCTCCACGCCGTCGTACTCCCATCGAGTTTTAACCATGGCTAGGGGACGGTTCCCTGTCGAGTTGCCCGATACAGTCAGACAAAGGTTGAGGGAACCGTCTCCGTTGTAGTGTGCTGAAATTTTAAACGACAAAAACCGGAAACTTGAAGCTTCCGGTTTTTGCTACTTAGCGACAATGGACGCTAAATGAGCGTCAGTAGGTAAATTAGGGAAAACAGGATGATCCACACGACGTCAACGAAGTGCCAGTAAATTTCGGCCATTTCGACGCCAGTGTGATGCTCGGTACCATAGTGGCCTTCGCGCCGCGATCGCCACAGCACCCCCAGCATGAGCAACAAGCCAATGAACACATGCAACCCGTGAAAGCCAGTCAGCAGATAAAAGCAGTTGCTAAACAGGTTCGTCGTGAGGCCATAGCCCAGCGTTAAGTACTCATAGACTTGGCCCACGAGAAAAGTCGCGCCCATGGCGACGGTCAAGATGTACCACTTGCGTAGCCCTTTAACATCGCCTTGCTTAACCGCTGTATCGCCAAGGTGGATGACAAAGCTGCTAGCAACCAGAATGACGGTGTTGATAGCAGGAAGCAGTAGCTCAACTTCGGTTTCTTCGGGGGGCCAAGCAGCAGCCTCGGCGCGAAACACAAGGAACAGGACAAAAAAGCCCGCGAACATTAGAAATTCGGAACAGAGGAAGGTAATCAGCCCCAATACCCGAAAATCGTGATGTTCGGAAGGCTGAAATTCCTCAACAGCGATGGTATCTGGAGTGGAGTCAATTGCGCCTTGCATAGTTCAAAAACCGATAAGGAATTGCAGAGAAAGTGAGGGCGATCGCCGCCAAAAGTGACAGGAAAATGGGAGGGCTGAATCGAGTTATGGCCTGACTCAGCTCCCCTCAGGATCACGAGGACGAAACTTCGGCTGGGTCGTGGCCATACTCGTACGGCCCTTCGGTCACAACGGGAAGCACATTCCAGTTCTCAATGATGGGAGGCGACGCCGTCGTCCATTCCAAAGTCTTCGCATTCCAAGGGTTACCTGAAGCTTTGGGGCCGTTGCGCCAGCTCCAAACGGCATTGATGATGAACGGCAGCACCGAAAGTCCTAGCAAGAATGCGCCGATGGTACAAATGATATTGATGTATTGGAACTGTGGGTCGTACATTGCCACCCGACGCGGCATCCCCTTCAGCCCCAACTCGTGCATCGGCAAAAACGTCAGGTTAGTACCAATAAACGTCATCACAAAATGCAGCTTGCCCAGGGGCTCGTTCATCATGCGGCCCGTCATCTTGGGAAACCAGTGATAAAGCCCGGCATAAAGACCAAAGACCGAACCGCCAAACAGTACGTAGTGAAAGTGGGCGACGACGTAGTAAGTGTCGTGAACGTGAATATCGACGGGGGCGGTGCCCAAAGTCACGCCGCTCAAACCACCCAGCACAAACATGGCTAGCAGCCCGATCGCAAACAGCATCGCACTGTTCAGACGGATCTTGCCGCCCCACAGCGTGGCGACCCAACTGAAGATTTTGACCCCGGTCGGGACGGACACAATCAGCGTAGACACCGTGAAAAACATCCGCATCCACGGCGGGGTACCGCTGGTAAACATGTGGTGTACCCAAACGAAGAGACCCACCAGGCAAATAGCCAGGGATGAGTAAGCGATCGCCTTATAGCCAAAAATCGGCTTCCGCGCGTGGACGGGAATCACCTCCGACATGATGCCGAAAATCGGCAAAATCATGAGGTACACCGCTGGGTGCGAGTAAAACCAGAACAAATGCTGGTACATGACGACATCGCCCCCCTTGTCCGGGTCAAAAAAGGACGTGCCAAAATTGATGTCAAACAGCAGCAAAGTCAAACCAGCGGCGAGTACCGGCGTCGAGAACAGCGCCAGAATTGAGGTTGCTACCATCGCCCAGCAAAACAGCGGCAGTTGATCCCACTTCAGACTGGGAACGCGCATCTTCCAAATGGTGACGAGGAAATTCACCGCCCCCATGATGGAAGAGGTGCCGACCAGGATAATCGCCAAAATCCACATAGATTGAGCGGTGTTAGCCGTGATGCGGCTCAACGGCGGATACGACGTCCACCCCGCTTGGGCTCCCCCAAAGAAGAGACTGCCAATGATCATGAGGCCCGCTGGCACCGTAATCCAAAAGGCCAGAGCGTTGAGCTTCGGGAAGGCCATGTCGCGTGCGCCAATCATCAGCGGCACTAGATAGTTGCCAAAGCCGCCGATCGCCGCTGGCACAATCCAGAAGAAGATCATGATCGTGCCATGGTTGGTCAACATGGCGTTGTAGAAGTTGGGATCGACCAAATCAGCACTGGGCGTTGCCAATTCTGAACGCATGACTAGCGCCATCACCCCACCGACTAGGTAGAAAAAGAAGGCCGTGACCAGGTACTGAATACCAATGACCTTGTGGTCGATATTAAACGTGAAGTAGTGGTACCACTTCCACTCGTCTGGGTGGGGAAACGATTGCCCCACCATGTCGCTGGTAATATTCGCTTGTGCCATAGAGGAATTTGAGAGAGCAGAGAGATAAAAAACTTAAGAGAGCAGAAAGAGCCAAGACAAGCAAAGCTTAATGGGCCAAATGGGCCAGCAGCTGAGCATCGAAATCAATCTCAGCAGCATAGGGGGCGAGATATTCGGTATCCGTCAGGTCAGCAGGATTGGTTGCGATCGCCTCAGCGGTCGTTGGTTCGGCCTGAGCAATGCGCGATTGCACCCAATTTTGATACTCCGAAGGCGAATGGACGATCACCTGAGTCCGCATCGCGCCATGATAGCCACCACAGAGCTCCGCACAGACCACGGGGTAAGTGCCCGGCTTGATCGCGACAAACCGCAACTCAGTATCCTTACCGGGAATTGCATCCTGCTTGAGGCGAAATTGCGGTACCCAAAACGAATGGATCACGTCTTGGGCAGAAATATTGAGTTGAACATCGGCATTCACCGGCACATGCAGTTCGCCGTCCACAATGCCACTATCGGGGTAAGTGAAGATCCAGGCGTATTGCATACCGGAGACATTGACCTCCAGATCGGCGGCGATGCCTTCTTTTTCGAGGGGCGCGCCGAAGCCATACACTGACTTCGCCAATAACTCCGGTTCCGCGCCTGCCGGCACTAGGCCTGACAATGAGGCATCGGGCGACTGGGCGATCATGGTGCCGTGGTCAGGCATCCGGTCACCGGGCGTAAAGCCCCCCATATCCTGAAAAACCTGCACGCTGTAAATGCCCAAGCCAATCACGATAATGGCAGGAATCGCGGTCCAGAACGCTTCAAGGGGCAAATTACCTTCAATGGGCAGGCCGTCGGTGTCATCGCCTTCCCGCCGCCGAAAGGCGATCGTGCAATACACAATGGCCCCTTCGACCACCAGAAAGAGTGCCGTGCCGATCACGACCATGACATCAAAAAAGTCATCGACCAAGACGGACTGGGCCGAAGCTTGCTCTGGCAGTAAACCATGGTTAAAGCCCACCCAGAGGCTGACCAGGGTCACTGCCACCCCGATCGTCAGCGTTAACAAAGGAGCGGGAATTTGTTTCATAGCGATCGCTCCCAATGGGAGGTGTGTTCATAAATGCTGATCATTACCGTATTGCAATAACCACTGGCAATCATCCTAAGCAGCAAGGTCTGATCCCGGGGGTAAACTTTTGATTTGCTTTACGTAAGAGAAAACAAGCACAAAAAAGCGTTACATAACGCAATACACCCTGTCTCTAAAAGAATTCTCCATAACGCCCTCCTTTGCCGTGTAAATAATCTCGCCAGGGAACGGTTCTCTTTGACAGTAACCGCCGCGATCGCCCGCCCAATCCAGGCAGCATTCCCTCCACGCTGGCTCCGTTTGGGCCTGTCGCGTCCCCTATAACGCTCCACAAAACAGGGTGAGGGGGCTAACTTGGCGCAGACCGCCGCCATCAGTCACCATAGTGTGAAGGAAACGTTACACACATAGGTGAACGCATTGACACAAGCTTGGCAACAGGGAAATGCTCTAATCGTTGGCGCTAGCCAGGGCATTGGTTTAGGCTTCGTCCGGCATTTGCTGACCGACGATCGCTTTCAGCATGTGTTTGCCACCTATCGTCAGCCCGCCACGGCAGCCGATTTGCTGGCCTTGCAAGACCATCCCAAGCTGCACTGCCTAGCGTTAGAGGCGACCGAGGAAGGCGAAGTCGCCCAACTGGCGGCCCAGATCCAGGCTCAAGCGGCCGGCTTAGATCTGGTGGTGAACTGCGTCGGAGTCTTGCATCAAGGCGGATTGCAGCCCGAAAAGAGCCTACGGCAGATTGATGCCGACAAGCTCATGCAATATTTTCAAATCAATAGCGTGCCCGCCATTTTGTTAGCGAAGCATTTGCAATCGCTGTTGCGGCAGGAGGGCCGCACGGTGTTTGCCAACCTCTCCGCCAAAATCGGCAGCATTGAAGATAATCGCCTGGGCGGCTGGTATGGCTATCGGGCCTCCAAAGCCGCACTAAATATGTTTCTAAAGACCGCAGCGATCGAATACAGTCGCAAAAATCCGCACACTGTAATCTTGGCTTTGCACCCTGGCACCACCGACACGCGATTGTCTGAGCCCTTTCAGCGCAACGTTCCACCAGGCAAATTGTTCTCCGTTGAGCGGACGGTCACCCAACTATTGAGCATCATCGACAATGTGACCGAAACCGACAATGGCGCGTTCTTCTCGTGGGATGGCAGTCGGTTGCCCTGGTAAGGAAGCAGCGGGAAAATCATCTCCCGATTGAGGATAGTGGCTGGGTCGCAGGATAGCAGGGTGGCCCTGTTCAGACGGTAGTCCCGTATTTTGGGAGGCGACAAATTGGCAATGAATTGGGTGCTGCCGCAGACCGGATGAATGTCATCAAACGCCAGCAATATGACGTTAGTCCTCAAAAGCAAGTGGGCAGCCTGAGATTATCTAATGCATTGAGAATCTTTATGGGGACAGTCGGCCCGGCGGCAGGGTACTACGTCTAGTCAACGGTCAGACTTCCTGTCGTTTCTCTTAGCAAACAGACAGCACACCCAAAAGCCCAGCCACTAAGATGGCCGGGCTTTTTCTTTTTGGATACCGCTTCTGACTGCACTAACGGGTCGGAGTTGGGAATAAGTGTGCCCTGGTGAGGCGACTCCGAGTGAGCTGCGGGCCGAGCAGATCGCTATGCTGCAAGCGTTGCGCGGTCTCCGTGTTGAATTCTAGATACGTGCCAGTGTAATCAACTGCTCGATCTGAGCGATCGCTGGCCGCCACTGGCGAGACTGCCTTGAGAGAGGAAGGATTGGTGGAGGCGATCGCGTCAACGACCATATCGGCGGCCACTGCCTGCTGCAAGGAGTCCACACCCACAGCGGCACAGAAAACCACAATGCCCAATACCAGCAATAACGGCACCGAAAAGCGTTGCCAAATTCTCGGCCACCGCATTACGCCACCAGGCACAGAAGCGGACGAAGCCTCAACGCGGGTGTCATCAAGCATGAGTGACTACTCCATAACCGGGCGTGCCTTGCACAAACCTGAGACCAGACAAATCTCAATGCAAAGCCACCAACTTCTTAAATATTTACATAAATACAATATCAGACTCATATTCAATGCAGCGCATAAAAGATTATTAAGTTCAGAAAAGCTGACTTGGGGCAAAGGATGATCTGATGAGTGCCGCCAGTCCCTACAACTTCAGCCTCAAGGGGGCCTGCGACTAGCGACGATCGCGCCTCATCGTCACCTGGCGGACACTCGTGTGGTTTATGGGTCGGGTTGGCGAGGGCGGCGGCAACTTAGCCGACGAGCGGCGTTTTGGCGGGAATGCCTGCCGCCCGAGGAAACTCGTCTGGCGTTGGACGCTGTTTCTGCAAGTAAACGCAGTGGCGACTACCTTGCGTGATGGGGGTTTGCCACGGTTGAACGGCTACCAACTCCCCCCCCAGTTGGGCCGCCACCCGGTCTAATTGCTGCGCTTCGGCTTCGCTCCATTGGCCACGATACAAAATGGCAATACCGTTGAGCTTGAGCAGCGGCAGGGCGTATTCAGCGCAGGTGGCGGCTGAGCCCACGGCTCGCAGCATCACCACATCGTAAAGCTCGCGGTGACTGAGCTGGTGGGCGAGAAATTCAGCGCGATCAGCGATCGCCCGCACCTGCGGCAGCGCCATAGTTGCCGCCAACTCGACTAAAAACCGCACCTTTTTTTGGGTGGAGTCAAGGAGGGTGACCTGCCACTCCGGAAACGCGATCGCGGCGGGCAGTCCCGGTATCCCCGCGCCAGTGCCAATGTCGATCGCTCGTAGAGCCGTGTCCGCCGGGAGCCAAGCTGGCTGATCGGCAGTCGATAACCAAGGAGCTAAGCCACTCAGAGAATCCCAAAGATGCTTTTCCCAAAACTCAGTCGGTTCGGTAAGGCGGGTCAGATTCATCTGTTGGTTGCCCTGCAAAATGCCCTCAAATAGCTGCTGAAATAGTGCCTGTTGGGCAGGAGTCGGTTGCCAATGCAGCGTGGCTTGCCAGGATGGTGCAAAGTCGGGCAAAGAAGACATGGGGCGGATGGCCTAAACAAAAGGGGCGAAGAAGCAGTATTGCAGCCCATGAGTGCGCTGTAAACTCGCTTGGGCAGCGCTCAGCTTCTACTTTGAGTTCACACGCAGATGCTGTCACCGGAACCGATTGCCGCATAGGCGACGGCAATCGGGCTTTGGCAAAATAATGGTTCAGGCGGTCAGCTCAGCGGCGGCAGGCAGCGCGTAGGGGGTCAATACGCCATGATCCAGCTTCCAGGCACAATCAGCGAGTTCAATGAGTTCCGCCGCATCATGGGTGACGATCAGGAGACTCCAATCTTTTTTGAGATTTTTCAGGAGCGTGATCAGTTGACGCCGCATCGACCAATCCAAGCCGGCGGTCGGTTCGTCTAATAGCAGCAAATAAGGCTGTCTGATTAACTGCACCGCCAAGGCCAAGCGACGCTGCTGCCCACCGCTGAGCGCATGGGGTTCGGCAGTGAAGGCAAGATGGCCCAGGCCAACCGATTCCAGGGTGGTCACCATGTGACTTTTCGACAATTCGGGATGCCCGAGGCGCAATTCTTCCAACACGTTGTGGCCACAAAAATGTCGCTCGGGAAATTGGAATACGAGTCCGGCTAGCTGCTGTAAGGCTTCTGGCGTCAAAACTTGGTCGCGCCAACGGACTTCACCAGCAGTGGGATAAGCCAAGCCCGCCAAGATTTCTAGCAGGGTCGTTTTGCCCGAGCCGCTGGGGCCAATGACGAGGCCGAGCTGTTGCGGACCGAGCTGCAAATTGAGGCTTTGCAGAATGGGTTTTGGGGTCGAAGCAGGGTGATATGACAGATCACAAAGATTGAGCATGCCATCTCGTCGGCAGGGTGGGCTGTTCCTAAGTTACCCGGATTTGACTCGATTGATGGGGCGATCGCCGATATTTCTTGCGGTGGGCGATCGCCACCTGCGGGCAGGAACTCTTCATCCGCAACGGCGTCAATTGAAGCATCGTATCCGTCAATACAATATGATTTCAGAGTTGGCTAGTTTCTCCTGTATTGATAAATGGAGAAAGCTATTGATGAATGGATGAGGCTCGGATACGGTCACAGATAATGACGCCTTGTCCCACACCGTGAATGCGATGATAGTCAGCGCCAACTGGCTAGTTCGTAGGCGATCGGTGAAAGTATCTCCCTAATTTTTGTCTGCATCTGTCGCACATCGTTCACCCTTTATCTCTTAAACTCCACACGACCTATGGCACATCTAGTCTCTGTTTTTGGACATCGTTGGGGCCGGGCCACCTTCCTACGGCGACTCTTCGGCGTGATTTTAGGCGTGGCGCTGGCGCTATTGCCATTGATGCAACCGGGGTGGGCGGGCGATCCCTTTCGAACGCAGTCACCAGCGGCGAGCATCAGCGACACCAGCGAACAGATTTTTTACGCGATGTTCCGCGATGGAGACTATGTGGTGGCCCGCGAGGCGCTAGCCAATGCTGACCCCGAGGCGACAAATGATCCGCTGTTTCACGCTTTGGGCGCAGCGTTCGCCTACCTCGATGCTGACTGGGATGGCTTGTACGGTAAAGCCAAGCTGACGGAGCAAACTGCGATGCAATTGTCGAGCACGGATCCCTTGCGCAGTAATCTGTACGAGGCCGTAGGCACCTTTTTGGAAGGGGCGCATATTTTACAAACTGAGGGCATTGCCCAAGGCACCCCTAAGGCATTAGGCATGTTGCAGACGGTATTTGATCGCATGGATGCCGCCGAAGCAGTTAACGCCACTGATCCGGAACTGAGCTTGATTAAGGGCTATATGGATCTGTTGCTCGCGGTGAATTTGCCCTTTGCGAACCCCGAGCGGGCGATCGCGCGGTTACAAGATTACGGCTATCCCACTTATGTGTCGTATCGCGGTATTGCCTTGGGCTATCGTGACCTCAGCCGCGATGCCGAAGCCCTGCAAGCCATTGACGTGGCCATTGAAGCAGCCCCTGAGAATCCTGACTTGCTTTACTTAAAGGCGCAAATTTTACGCCGCTTAGACCGCATTCCCGAAAGCATTGAATACTTTGACCAGGCGCTTGCCTACGCCGAACAGTTGCCAGACCCTACCCTGCGACAACTGGCCTTTGAGCGTTGCCATATCACCGGCGTCGATCGCGACACTTGTCGGCAACAGGTGGAAACAGAATACGGCGTTTAAGGTGCTGTGATTGCTGGGTTGGGGCTTAGTAGCAGTAGCGATCGCCATTGGGCACCGCGTGTTCTTCACCTTTGCGGGTGGCCCCAATCAAGGTCGAAATGATCACGCATCGGTTTTTAGCCGCCCCGTTTTTGCTGTCGAGGGTGACGGTGCTGAGGCAACACTCCACTTCCCCTTGAAAGCCAAAGCGAACGTAGTGAGTGCCTTCCCGCGATCGCAGGGTCGTATCCGCATCGTTAAGCGTGATATTGGAGCTGAGGGCCTCCCAGCCGCCAGCATCCTGCCAGTCAACGCTTTGGGGATGAATCGCCCACTCCAAGTGATCATCCACCTGACGCAGGCTAAATTGCCAGGATTCGCGGTGGGCAATGGCATTGCTCTGGGCTTGCAGAATGGCCTGTCGTAGGTTGTCGCGGCTCGTTTTTACTTCTTGGTTGGCCTTGTATTGCAGCCATGAGGGGGTCGCGATCGCCGCCAAAATGCCAATAATCACAGTCACGACGAGCGCTTCAATGATGGTCAAGCCCGTGGGCGATCGCACCAGAAATTGCTGCTTGGCCCGGTTGAAGCAACGCTCAATTCTCATTTTTCCTGCACCCTGATTGTCCTTTCAGAGTGCCCAAATCCGCCGATAGCTGATCGTCAATGGGAGCCCGTTAGAGTCACCAGATTAAGGTGGCGGCATTCACCATGAACTCCTTGACCGACCTCCCCCAACGCTAATCTTGCAAAGGGTTTCAGCGTTCTGGTTTGATCACCATCCTGGCCGTCTGAGGCGGCTGGGCCGGACGATCCAGGTGTCGGCTAGGCACCGATAGGCGAGGGACGGATGCCGTTAACCAGCAGCGCGGCCCAACTTAATCAGCGATCGCCCGATTTTTATAGGCCGCTGGAGCCACGATGCCCTGGGCTTCGAGCCACTGAGCGATCCGCAAAACTTTGGCTTCTTGGTAAGGGGCGGCAATAATTTGGACGCCCACCGGCAACGACCCCGCTTGCGCCACGGGCACCGATAACACCGGCAGGCCAATAAATGACAACGGCTGGGTATACAGTCCCAAATGGGGACGCACCAGCACCGATCGCCCTTCAATCATCATCGTTTCCTGAGTGATCAAGGGCGCGACGCAGGGCGTGGTGGGCGCAATCAAAATATCCACCTGCTCAAACACCGCTCGCACCTGGTCACGAAACCAGCGGCGTAGACGTTGGGCCTGTAAATACCAGCTCTGGGGTATCAGGGCTCCAGCTACGAAGCGATCGCGGGTCGCCGGGTCAAACTCCATCAGTCGGGTTTGCAGTCGGGACAAATGCAGCTGACTCCCCTCACTCGCGGTAATCAGATACGCGGCGGCCCGTGCCCGCGCCGCTTCTGGTAACACCACCTTTTGCGAAATGCCTAATGCCGTTGCGACGCTATCCACCGCCGAGGCAATTTCCGGCTGCATCCCCCGTTCAAAGTGATCGCCCAACAGGGCAATTTTCAGGTCATCAATGCCTTGCGCTAACGTCGGCAAGGTCGGCGTAGGTGCTTTTTCCGTGCAGACGGGATCCCGCGGATCCGCGCCCTGCATCACATCAAAGCTGAGGGCAACATCGCGCACCGATCGCGCGAACGGGCCAATGTGATCCAAGCTGGCCGAAAACAGCGCCGCCCCCGCGCGGGAAAGTCTGCCATAGGTCGGCTTGAGGCCATAAACCCCGCATAGGCCCGCCGGGACGCGAATGGAACCATTGGTATCTGACCCCAGCGTGAGAGGCACTAACTGCGCGGCCACCGCAGCGGCTGATCCACCCGACGAGCCGCCCGCCACCCGCTGGGGCGCATGGGGATTGGGCGTGGCTCCGTAATGATGATTGACGGTGACAAAGCCATAGGCGTACTCATCCATGTTCAGCGCCCCCACCAGAATCGCCCCGGCTTGTTCTAAACGGGCGATCGCGGTGGCATCCTGAGTGGCAGGGGGATTTTGGCGATTGATTTTGGCTCCCGCCAAAGTCACTTCCCCAGCCACGTCAAACAGATTTTTGACCGCAAAGGGCACCCCCGCCAATGGCCCAAGGGGCTGTCCGGCTTGCCTCGCCTGATCGATCGCTTGGGACCGTTTGATGGCGCGCTCAGCGACGGTTGAGGTGAAGCAGTTCAAGGCCCGATCGCGTTCATTAATATCATGCAAGGTGGCCTCAATCAGGGCCTGAACCTGGATGTCACCCTGGTGAACCGCCGCTGCGATCGCCGTTGCATCAGTTAAAGAAGCCATCGCCAAATCTGCCATCCCTTGAGAGAAGAATTATCTGAGACCAGCCAGCGCCGCAACCAGTCCGGTCAAGGCTCGAACGTAGTGGCCGGTTCGATGGTATCGGGCAACTCCAACTCCAGTACGGGCCGCGCGATCGCTATCAAACGGACAAAATTTTCCACCACCTGTGGCTCGACTTCGGCAGGTAACGAGAGACCCAATAGCTTAGCAGTCTGCTCCACATAAGTCTGAACTTCCGCCCGACTGAGTTCACTAACAGTTTCATGGGGGGTAGTCATACTCCGCCTCTGGCATCAATCACGGGTTAATTACTCACGAGTCGGACAATCGCCATGCTAATGAACTAGATAGCCTAGGCCACTCTCAAAATCAAGAAATTCATCACAGAGTTAAAGGCTAGCATCTCATCCATCAGCCCCGGACACCAGGTATCACTGAGATATTTCTCGATAGCAACAGCGATCGCGACAGAGCATTCATTCTATCGCCTTGCAAACCAGATTAATCGCCATTCGTCAACCTTACACATAGAGGATTTCTCGTTTCAGCCACTGCCGAAATCTAGGTCAACTTAACGATGCTTTACATTTTTTGTGTCGGAGAAATTTAATTTTTCTCCTTCTGAAAGCCGTCTCCAGAATCAATCATTTGGATACATTTTCCCAATCTTCTCCACCACGCTACCCTCATCAAAATTGAACGGGCAGTGCAGCATTTGGTTTGAATGCCCAGCCCAGGGTTGGCAGGAAAACGGGACGATATCGGATGACCAGAAACGTTGACCAGAGAGTACTGAAGATCCGCGATCGCATGAACTTGAATCCTTGAAAGCAATATCCAAGGGAACATTAAGGGCATCTTCAACTAATTTAACTAATCCCAGAAATTCTTTGATCTCAACAGGATTAGAAAGGCCCAGTGAATGACTGAAACCTAGCGACTCCAACACGGAAGCGACTTTCAAATATTTGCGATCACGCGATCGCAGCTTCCTTGCGTGACCATAATTCGGTACCCTGTGTGTAGTTACAAACCCAGAGAACTTGGGGTTCTCAAGAGGAGGTAGGTTTTTCGCTCTGTTTGAGTGAACTAGCCGACTGCTCGACTTCATAGGAGTTAGCAATGTCAAGTTCACAGCCTAAAATCCAGATAGAAAATCTGGTTAAAATTTACGGCAAAAATCCCGAGCATGCTCTGAAACTGTTTCGAGAGGGGGGCAATCGGGATGAAATTTTGCAGGCGACGGGCAACGTGCTCGGGGTTGCCGATGTGACGCTTTCCATCGGTGAAGGCGAATTATTCGTCATCATGGGGCTCTCAGGCTCCGGTAAATCCACCCTCGTGCGCTGTCTTAATCGCCTGATTGAGCCCACCAGCGGTCATGTTTATATTGACGATGAAGATGTCGCCAAAGTCGACCTGAAGCGGCTGCGAGAGGTGCGCCGAACCAAGCTTTCCATGGTGTTTCAGCGGTTTGGGCTGTTTCCCCATAAGTCAGTTTTAGAAAACACCGAATATGGTCTCAAGATGCGCGGCATCGATCCAGAAGAACGGCGTCAAAAAGCGCTGGAGACTTTGGCGATTGTGGGTTTGCATCAATGGGCCAATTATGCCCCCAGTGCTCTCAGCGGCGGGATGCAGCAGCGAGTCGGATTAGCCCGTGCCCTCGCCACCGATGCGCCTATCTTGCTGATGGATGAAGCTTTTAGTGCGCTCGACCCCCTGATTCGTCGAGGGATGCAGGATGAACTCATGCGTTTGCAAACAGAATTGCATCGCACCATTGTGTTCATTAGCCACGACATTCAAGAAGCCCTGAAGATTGGCGATCGCGTCGCCATCATGAAGGACGGCTATCTCGTCCAGGTCGGCACTCCCGAAGAAATCATCACCAACCCCGTAGATGATTACATTGCCGCCTTTACCCAAGACGTGAACCGCGCTCAGGTCTTAAAAACTGGCTCAATTGTGCGGCAAACGATGCCCTTTATTTTGGGACAGGGATCGGCCCGCGCTGCCCTGCAAGACATGCAGACTCACGATCACCGCCGGATGCACGTGGTTGATCGTCAAGGTCAGCCCGTCGGTGTGCTCATGCGAAAAGATCTGGAAAGTGCCGTTGATAGCGGCGTCGAAGACGTGGAAGCGGTCATGCGCCGAGATTTCCCCACCGTCGAAGCCTCCACCAGCCTGGAAGAAATCTTCCACTTGGCGCAAACGGGTGCGCCCATCGCCGTCGTGAATCGCAAAGGCAAGTTTAAGGGCGTGGTCGAGCAATCAGACATCCTCGCTAGCATTGGTCGCCTGAGCCGGAATGAAGAAGCCGACAGTGCTGCCCCGGTCGATCGCATCGCCGTTTAGCGCACACCCTTTTGTGCTTAGGCGAATTCGCCTAGGTTGCCTGATTGCAGTTCTGCGCTCCGTTAGCGGTATGGCAGCTATCAGGTCTAAATTGTTTTTCTCTTGAACTCATGGACACTGCAATTCCAGACTTTTTTAACTGGTTGTTTCTCAACCAATCGACCGAAATCATTCCCTTAGGCGACTGGATTTCCACCATCGTGGATTGGGTGGTGACCAATTTCCGCTGGTTCTTCCAGCTGGTTCGAGTGCCCATCAGCCAAGCCCTCAATGGGATTGAGGCATTTCTGCAAGCGGTGCCGCCCTTGGTTTTTCTGGGTGCCCTGGGGCTCTTTGCTTGGCAGTTTGCCAGTCGCGGCTTAGCGATCTTTAGCGTGCTGGCGATGATTTTCGTCGGGCTAATTGGGGCTTGGCCAGAGACCATGACCACCCTCTCGTTGGTCATCACTGCCGTCGTGCTTTGTGCCTTAGTGGGCTTACCGTTGGGGATTGCGGCCGCCCGTAGCGATCGCGTCGAGGCCAGCATTCGTCCCGTCCTCGACGCCATGCAAACGCTCCCAGCTTTTGTGTATCTGGTGCCCGTCGTCATGCTGTTTGGCACCGGCAAAGTGCCCGGGGTCATTGTGACCTTCATTTTTGCCGTGCCGCCGCTGATTCGTCTGACGAATATCGGGATTCGCCAAGTCTCGGAAGAAACGATCGAAGCCGCTCAGTCTTTTGGCTCGACCCCGAGGCAAATGCTGTGGGAAATTCAAATGCCCTTGGCGATGCCGACCATTTTGGCCGGGGTCAACCAGTCCATTATGTTAGCCCTGTCGATGGTGGTGATCGCCTCGCTGATTGCAGTGGAAGGGCTGGGCCAAATGGTCAACCGAGGGATTGGTCGCTTAGACGTGGGCCTAGCCGCCGTGGGCGGATTAGGCATCGTTATCATGGCGATCGTGCTTGATCGACTGACCCAGGCCATCGGCAAACCGCCCAAAGATGGCCTCTCTTGGCAAGACCGTGGCCCGGTGGGGGCCATTCGCACGACTCTCGGCAAGCGGCGTCGGGTACCCACCGCGACGCCATAAGCGACCGCTAGCATCCACTCCAGTCTTCATCACTGAGTGACCGGCTGGAGTGCTTTTACTTCATTGTCAATTGAATTTGTTGGCAATTGAATTTGTTGAACTTTACTGGATACTATGGTTTTTAATTTCCGCAATTCGTCTATTTCTGTCTCCGCTAAACGCATTGGTGTGACTACGGCCTGTGCGCTAGCGATCGCTGGCGTCACCGCTTGTGGCTCGGGCGATCAGGCTACCGATACCGGCACTGAAGGCGAAACCACCGAAGAAACCGCTGCCGCTGGTGACATGCCCGGCGAAGGGACGAGCGTTGTTCCCGGCTATGCCGTTTTAGAAGAACTATTTCAGACCGAGATTGTCAACATCGGTCTAGAGCAGATGGGATATACCATCGACTCTCCCAAAGAGCTGGAATACGCCACCCTGCACGTCGATACAGCCAACGGCGGCATCACCTACACGGCGGCCCATTGGGAGACCTTGCACGAAGAGTTTTTCGTCAACAGTGGCGGTGACGATGCCCTCGAACGCACTGGCACCTACATTGCCAATGTGCTGCAAGGTTACAAAATTGATACGGCAACCGCCGAGGAATACGGCATTACCTCGCTAGAGCAACTGCAAGATCCCGAAATTGCCGCCCTCTTTGACACCGACGGCGACGGCAAAGCCAACCTCACCGGCTGCAATCCTGGCTGGGGCTGCGAACTGGTGATTGAACATCAGCTCGATGAATACGGTCTGCGGGATACGGTGCAGCACGAACAGGGGCAGTACTTTGCCCTGATTGCCGACACCATTACCCGCTATGAGCAGGGCGAGCCCATCCTGTTCTACACCTGGACTCCCCTTTGGGTGAGTGGGGTGCTGACCGAGGGTGAAGATGTGACCTGGCTAGAGGTGCCGTACACCAGTCTGCCCGAGGCGCAGGCGCAGGTGACCGAAGAGGGCACCAGTGCCGAAGGCAAAAATTTGGGCTTCGCGGTTGACCAACAGGTCATCCTGGCAAACCAGGAATTTGTGGATGCGAATCCGGCGGCAGCCAAGTTCTTTGAACTGATTGAGGTGCCAATTGATGACGTGAGCGCCCAAAACCAGTTAATGCAGGACGGCGAAGATACGCCGGAACAAATTCGCGCCCACGCCGAAGCCTGGGTTGCTGACAACCAGGAACAATTCGACGGTTGGATGGAAGAAGCGCTAGCTGCGCAGTAATTCTGCATCGCCTTAGCCAGCCAGTCTCGCAAGCCCGCCAGGATGATTGATCCTGGCGGGCTTGTGTCATTCAAAAGGCGATTCTGACCATTGACTGCAACATTTTGTGATCCAAATCAAAGGCCGGGGTCGTCACAAACACACAACTGCTGGCGCAATTCGGACGGTCACTGAGGTGGTTTTAACTAGCCCCATTGTTAAGCCCCCAAAATGAACCGAATCTGTGTTGTATTACTGCTCATCGTCGCTAGCCTGGAGCCCCTGGCTAAACCCACTCATGCTTACCAACTGCTCCATACCGGACAAATGATCAGTGCTGCGGGCTAAATGCCTGATCGGTTGACCACGGGCCATAACGGTCTACAAATGCATTGAGCACACGTTTGGTCATCAATGCCGACTAGTGCAGCGTCAAGACTAAGATTTAGGGCTTGCTCCTGGAGGGAGCCACTGCGTGAACGACAGGCTCAGCCTGAA
>NZ_JACSWC010000402.1 GCF_016888165.1 Halomicronema sp. CCY15110
TGAGTGGACGAGCCATCTTTTGTGCTTGAAATCAGTACTCCTATATTCTGCTTCACCTCATAGGGAATTGGTATGAGATACAAAGACCCTAACAACTGCTGACCCGAACCGTTAAAGCACCTGAATAATTGCCTCCCCTCTCACGACAACGACTCCCTAGGCACAGAAAGCCTTTAAACGCATAGGCTGTTAACAGCTCAGACGTCTCAAATCATGACGCTGAGGAATTTGCCTCTGAGGAGTCCGTGGGCTACTTTGAAGCCTCAAAGACCATTTTTGGCCCACGGCTAAAGCTAAAAGCAGACTCTCGTACTCGGGCGCACAGCCGCAACCTCAAACCGCTGATAAATCATGAGCTGACCAGCCATAGCGTTTGGCATCGGCCTGGGCTTGCTGGGTCACGTCATTGGCCACAAAGTGATTGTGCAGGATCTGCACGCTCAGCATGTGGTTAATCACAGCATCTAGTTGTACTCTCTCAGCGACGGGAGTTGCTGTATTTCCATGACGTTCCAGGACTGACTGCACTGCCCCCGCATCTAGCAAACCGGCATCTTGAATCCGGTTTTTGGAAAGATAGGTGCTGGCGAGCGATCGCATCGCGGCTTCTTTCACCGCGTCCGTGTGGGAAGGCGGGGCCATAAACGCAAATTTTTGGCGCTTGTACAGGGTCTCCGGCAGCAGCGGCTTCATGGTTTCGCGCAGGATGTATTTGTCCTGGCGATCGCGCAACCGCATCGAGGGGGGCAGGGTCACGGCAAATTCCACCAGGGGATGATCGAGGAACGCGGGACGGGCTTCGAGGGAATTCGCCATATCGACGCGATCGCCCGCCCAGCCCAACACTTGGGACTCAAACTGAGTTTTGATCCAAACGTACTGCGCTTTATCGAGGGGGTGGCGATCGCTAATTTGCTCCCCGTTCAACGCGGCGGCGATCGCGCTCCCTGGCGCGTACCCATCCAGCCGATGGCGATGCTGGGGATGCAACAATCCCGGTACGTGGGTGGCGGAGGAGAGCCAGGACTGAAGCGAACTCGGCGTGAAGCCAATGAGTTCCGTCAAAGCGGGATCATCGAGCTGCTTTTCGGCCAGCAAATTACCTTTAAAGAGGCGATTGCTCTCCGCCAACCAGGCTTGCAACTCGGCCCGTTCTTCGGAGGTAGCGTCGTCCATGCCATGGAGGATCATGTCGAGGCGCAGTTGGGGGTAGCCCGCGAATAATTCGTCCGACCCTTCCCCCGTGATCACGACCTTGTAGCCCGCGTCACGGACATGCTCGCTCATCAGCATTTTGGCGACGGTGAAGGTGTTGTAGATGCTGCGTTCGGTGTGCCAGATGGTGCGGGCGAAGTGGTCGTACAGCTGGGTGCCATCCACCGCCAGGATGTCTTGATCGGCGTTCACCGCCTCGGCCATTTCGCGGGCGATCGCCGTCTCGTCGTAGTCCGTATCATCAAAGCCAATGGTGAACGCTTTGATTGGGGACTGCTGACAGGCCGCCGCCACCCCCATGATGGAGCAAGAGTCGATGCCCCCAGAAAGGTAGCAGGCCACTGGCACGTCGGCCTCTAGCCGCAGTTGAATCGCTTCGACGAAATGTGCCCGAAATTCCTCAATGTAATCCGTCTCGCTGCGGTGCAGTTCGCGGGTGCCCTTGAGCGGAAAGTCCAGATCCCAATATTGCTCCTTGTGCAAAAGCAGCTCACCATCCCGGCGCTGCACGGTGATCTTTTGTCCCGGCTCCACCGCATAAATGCCTTCAAAGCAAGTGGTGCCCGGCACCATGGTCTGCATGAGTTGGTGATACAACCCCTCCGATGAAAACTCCGCCTTGACTTGGGGGTGGGCCAACACCACTTTGATCTCGGAGCCAAACACTAAGCCACCGGGAATTTGCGCGTAATACAGCGGTTTGACGCCGAAGCGATCGCGCACCAGGGTCAGGCGATCTTGCTGCCGTTCATACAAGGCGAAGGCAAATTCACCCCGTAAGCACGGCAAGGCTTGATCCAGCCCCAAACGATCGGTTAGGTGCATCACCAATTCGGTGTCGCTCTTGGTACGGAACTGATACCCCCGTGACGCCAGATCCGCCCGCAACCGCTTGTAGTCGTAAAATTCGCCGTTGTGGGCAATCAGGTACTGACCGTCGGGTGAGCGAAAGGGTTGTCGTCCGCGCTCGGGGTTGAGGTCGATAATGGAGAGCCGTGCATGGGTAAAGCCCACCCCGCGATCGTCAATCACCTGATAGCCAAACCCATCTGGCCCTCGGTGATACTGAATCGCGGCCATCCCCACCAACACATCCGGATCAACGGGTCGCTGGGGATCGGCATACATGACTCCACCAATTCCACACATCTGCTTTTTGCCCTCCGGGCTGTGCTTGCTTTGAGGTGCATCCTAATATGCGGGATCCGGGTTAACTGCCACTTCTTTAATAAAACTGAAGCAACTGCCCATTTTTGTCATGAAGTCCTGACGGAACCTCACCTAGCCTCTCCTTGCCAAAGAGAGGAACCGGAAGCCCTGCCAGATGTAGGCTATTTTCACCAGTACGTGCATAAACCTCTCCTTAAATAAGGAGAGGTGCCGCAGGCGGTGAGGTTTTAGTCGCCTAAGGTAGAGCCTGACTGAATGGGTGGTCAAAGGGATATTAACCAGGTGAAAAATCCTCGATCGCAGGTCACGGTGGTGTTGGCGATGAGTGCGGATGGCAAAATTGCCGATCGCGATCGCACCGCTGCCCGGTTCTCTTCCGCCCATGACCTGGCCCACTTGGAAACGCTGGTGGCGCAGGCCGATGCCGTGCTCTTTGGGGCGGGGACGCTGAGAGCCTACGGTACGTGCTTATCCGTACGCCAGCGGGCACTGGTCGAGCAGCGGGAAACTCGTCACCAGCCGCCTCAACCGATTCAGATCGTGTGCTCGCAGTCGGGGCATCTGGAGCCGCAGTGGCGCTTTTTTCAACAACCTGTCCCCCGCTGGCTGTTGACCTCATCGGCAGGCGCGCAACACTGGTCAGCGATGGTTGAAGGCGACGACGGCACCTATTTTGATCAGGTGTTGCCAGATTTGACCGAGCCGATGGATTGGCGATCTCTGCTGCAACGGTTCCACCCGTTGGGCATTGAGCGATTGGCCTTGCTGGGGGGCGGCACGTTGGTCGCCAGTTTTGCGGAGCAAGATTTAATCGACGAGATGCATTTAACGGTGTGTCCGCTACTGCTGGGGGGCGCAGCGGCACCGACCCCCTTTGACGGGACGGGGTTAGCGATCGCTCAAGCCTTGAAATTGCAACTGATCGGGGTGCGGCAGGTCGAAAATGAGGTGTTTTTGCACTATCGTCGCTGCCATCCCAAGGGGGATTGATTTACGCTAGGGAAAGTTTTTGCGATCGCCGTACTATCGGCCCGGATTTTATGGTTCAGCCGCCCCAGCCTCAGTACACCCTTGCCTGGATCCGTCACATCCATGAAATTCCCCAAATGGCGTGGGATGCGATGGCGCTGCCGCTGCAAACGCCCTTCTTAGAGTGGACGTGGCTGCATAATATGGAGCAATCCGGCAGTGCGGTCGCCAACGCGGGCTGGTTGCCAAATCATCTCACCGTGTGGCGCAATCAGGAGTTGATTGCCGCTGCCCCGATGTATCTCAAAAGCCACAGCTACGGCGAGTTTGTCTTTGATCATCAGTGGGCCGAGTTGGCCGGTCGTTTGGGCATTGAGTATTATCCCAAACTGCTGGGGATGTCGCCCTTTACCCCCGCCGAAGGCTACCGCTTTTTGATTGCACCGGGCGAAGCCGAGCGGCAGCTGACCGAAATAATGGTGGCGGCGATTGATCAGTTCTGCGATCGCAACAACATTTCGGGCTGCCATTTCCTCTATGTTGACCCCGATTGGCGATCGCTGATGGAGGAAATCGGCTTCAAAAAGTGGCTGCACCATAGCTTTGTTTGGCAAAACGACGGCTACGACACCTTTGACGATTACCTGGCGCGGTTCAACGCCAATCAGCGGCGTAATATCAAACGTGAGCGCAAATCTCTGGATAAAGCGGGGTTGCGTCTGGAACCCATTACGACAGAGACGATGCATCGCGCCAACTGCTCGCTGATGTATGACTTTTATGCCGATACCTGCGACAAGTTTGGCTGGTGGGGCAGCAAATATCTGACGCGCAAATTTTTTGAGCAGCTCTATCCCGACTATGCCCATCGCGTGGCGCTGTTTGCCGCCTATAGCGAGGATGTGGATGAGCCGGTCGGCATGTCGTTCTGCTTATATAAAGGCGATCGCCTGTATGGGCGCTATTGGGGCTGCCGCGAAGAGTACAATCACCTGCATTTCAACGCTTGCTATTACAAACCGATTGAATGGGCGATCGACCACGGTATCAAGCTGTTTGACCCTGGTGCCGGGGGCCGCCACAAAAAGCGACGCGGTTTCCCCGCCAAGCCCAATTACAGCCTGCACCGCTTTTATGCCGATCGCCTGCAAAAGATTTTGGTGAACTACATCGACGAGATCAACATCGCCGAACAGCAGGAGATTGACGCGATCAATGCTGACTTGCCGCTCAAAAGTCTGAGTTAAGCTTGGCTGCGATCGCTTGGCCGCATTCACCCATGCATTGCAGCCATGCCGGAAATGTCCCGTTCGTTCTGATCAGTTCAGGCTGAGCGACCTGCGCTCGACCAGCGAAGCCATGCCGAGAATTGCGGCACTGATTTACCGCTCGGCCAAGCTGACCAGCCATTCAAGTTAGAATAGTTGTCTGGCGGCAGGGCAACCACTCAACGCCGCATCATTGCAAATATTTCTTAGACTTTGGGAATGGTACAGACCTCAACTCCACACCAATTGAGTTCCGACGCCTTGACTGACCTGGATAATCGGCTCTCTCAACGATTTATCGAGCTCGATCCGGGCGGTTACTTTTTGATCTATCTAGATCGTCAGAATTGCGTGATCTGCGCCAAGCACTTCACCAACGTGATCAACGACAAGGGCTTGGCCTGTGATCCGGAGACCGGGAAACCGTTGCCCTGCGAGGGCAGCGTCCAGCGTCAGCATTCCTATGTCTACACCGGACGCACAGCCAAAGAGCTGTGTATTGCCATCTTTGAGTCGAGCGATCGCCCTTGCCCCGTCACGATGATGGATCATGCGGCGTATCTCGGTCGCGAATTCGTCCGGGCTGAATCGGCTCTCCTATACGACCAAGAATACGTGCAGGATTAGACACTCAGTGGCAACGCTGCTCCCTACTTTGCGGTTGTTACGGTCTGTCCATCAATCCTCAAAAGAACAAAGCAGCGCTGTGAACCCTTCAATTCACAGCGCTGCTTTGTTGGTGGTTAACCGAGAACTGACCCAGAACCGTTCCCGGCCACGGTCTTAACCGCCGATCGCGAGATAAATGTAGTAAGTCGCCATGGGAATTACGGTGGCCGCGACTAAAAACCCGACCACAATCCAGGTATAGTTGCCGCGATTTTCTTCGGTTTCCTCAGCGGAGGCAAAGGTACTTTCCATTTCAAAGGAAGTGACTTCCGCCGGGGGGCCAGGGTCAGTTTCGCCAGACAGGACAGCGACAAGGCGATCGCTGGCCGTGAGCAACGCCTGATTATATTTGTTGCCCTGCCGCAAGGGGATGGCGATCGTCTCATCCACAACACTGGTCGCGATGTCTGCCGACAGCATCTCGGCGGCGGCATCGCCGACCTTGAGCGCGGCCCCATTAGTCACGTCATCCAACACGAGAATGCTCTGATTAGCACGGCTCTCGGACTCAGGAAACCACTTTGCCATCAGGGCATCCGCAAAGGTCGCTGGGGTTTCGCCATAGTCCAGACGGTGAATGGTGACAAAGCGGACTTCGTTGCCCGTCATTTCCGCCAGATCTTGCAGTTGCTCGGTGATTTTGCTTTCATTAATGCGGCTAATCAGACCGGCATCATCAACAATCCAGGTGCTGTCTGACAAGGGCGGCATCTGATAAACGCCAGTGGCAAAAGCGGGGGCCGCAATGGCTAGCGTGCTAACCAAGATACATAAGGTGAAGAAAGCGCCAAAGAATGGCTTGATTAGACGGTGCAGCATAGAAATGATGAATATGTGGCAGCTACTCCTTACTATACTGGAATGCTTTGGCATCGGAAGCCAATCATCATGGCAGATAGTGGCGTCGGTTAGGGCCATATAGCCACATCAATCAAAGTTGATCGCGACGGCATCCATCAGCCTTCCTTCAGCGGCCCTCATCATGTGAGGGGAAACCCCAGGGTCACGATGGGATCGGCCTAACCGAGGCTGACCGCTCTCACATCAGATTGAGAGGATCAACGTCGATGGTCAGGCTGACGTGAGCGGGGCATTGTTTTGATAAATCGGTCAGGTCGGGAATGGGGGCCGCGATCGCCCCTTTGAGCAAAACTTGCCAGCGATAGCGCCGCGCCACCCGCAAAATCGGCGCGGGCACCGGCCCCAATAACGACCAAGCGTTCTCCAGCCGACTCGCCAGTTGCGCGGCCATTTCCTGGGCGGTTTGTTCCGCCGCCGCGCGATCGGGGCTGGTGATCCGCAACAGTACCAAACGCCCGGCGGGGGGATAGTCCAGGGCTTGGCGCTGTTCCTGTTCCGTCGTCAGAAAGTGCTGAATATTTTGTGATTTAACCGCTTGCACCACAGGATTTTCGGGGTTGTAGGTTTGCAAAATCACCCGTCCGGGCTGCTCTCCCCGTCCGGCGCGTCCGGCCACTTGGGTCAGCACTTGAAAGGCCCGCTCACTGGCGCGATAGTCAGCCATGTACAGCAAGCCATCCGCCGCAATGATGCCGACGACGGTGACTTGGGGCAAGTCAATGCCCTTGGTCAACATTTGGGTGCCGACCAGCACATCGGCTTCACCCTGGGCAAACCGCGCTAGCAAAGCCCGATGCGCCCCCTTCGCCCGCGTAGTGTCGCTGTCAAACCGCAGACAGCGGAGTTCAGGCAGTTCTTGGGCGATCGCCTGCTCCACCCGCTGCGTGCCACTGCCAAAATGCTTCAGGTATTTAGATCCACAGGCCGGACAACTGGGCGGCTGCACTTGTCCAAAGCCGCAATAGTGGCAGCGCAGCATCTCGGCAGTGCCAGAGCGGGTCTGATGGTAGGACAGCGACACATCGCAGTGGGGGCACATCATCACATGGCCACACTCGCGGCAGGAGACAAAGCTACTGTGACCGCGCCGTTGGATAAACAGAATCCCCTGTTCCTCGCGAGATTTCATCGTTTCTAGCGCCGATCGCAACGAACGGCTGAAGATCGAGCGGTTACCAATTTGCAGTTCCAACCGCATATCGACCACGGTGATGGGCGGCGGGGGACGCTGATGGACGCGATCGGGCAGCACTAAATAATGTTGAAGCGGCAACGTCGATTTCGGTATGGCGATCGCACTGGGCGGCTCTGACCCCAACTCGGCGGCTTCAGAAAGCGGCTGGGGCTGCTGGGCTGACCAACTTTCCAACGATGGGGTGGCGGAGCCCAGCACTAGCGGGCAGTCGTCCAACTCGGCGCGCCACTGGGCCACGGTGCGGGCGTGATAGCAGGGCATCGGCTGGTCTTGCTTAAAGCTGCTGTCGTGCTCTTCATCCAAAATGATGATGCCGAGTTGGGGCAACGGGGAAAATACCGCCGATCGCGTGCCAATCACCACCATCGGTTCGCCCTGGAGCATCCGCCGCCAGGCATCGTAGCGTTCACCGTCGGACAAACCGCTGTGATAGACGTAAACGCGATCGCCAAACCGCTGCTGAAAGCGATCGGTGAGCTGGGGTGTCAGGCCAATTTCGGGCACTAACACCAGGGCGGAGGTGCCCGCAGCGAGACGGGGGGCGATCGCCTGTAAATAGACCTCCGTTTTGCCAGACCCGGTCACGCCCTGCAACAGCGCGACCGCGAACCCCTGAGTCGCTTGCAATGTTCCAAACGCCTCCTGTTGAGCAGCGTTGAGGGTCTTCGGCTGATCTGGCCCCAAGTCTGGCGAGGCAGGTTGCCGCAGCACTTCGCGTTCTTCAATGGCGAGAAAGCCCTTTTGCGCCAGCGATCGCATGGTCGCGCTAGTGGTGCGGCAATATTGCAACGCCTCTTGCAGCCACAGATCGCCCCCGCGCCGTTGCAACAGCGTCAGCACTTCTCGCTGGCGCTTCGTAATCGTTGTCTCCTCAGGCGTCGGCACCTGCACCACGGTCACGGCTTGGCGACGTTGGGGGCGGGGCGGCGTCGGCAAGGCTAGATAACTCTCCGCCCAGCCGCGATCGACCAGGGCTTGAATGCCGCGATACGCCCCCCGACATTTTTGCCGCAGATACTGCCAGGTATAGTCGCCCTGGGCCGACTGCTGGAGCTGGCTGAGGACGCACACCGCCGCTGGCGAGAGAAACATCGCCGCTTCAGGGGGAATGGCGTCAGATAATAACCGCACCCGGCGCTGCGATCGCCCCAACAATCCCGGTGGCAACGCCGTGCGAATCACCTGGATCAACGAAGTTTGATAATAGGCCGCCACCCGTTCGAGCAATTGCCAGTAGGTCGGCGAAAACATGCCTCGGCTAATGACGGCGGCGACTGGCCGAATGTCCTCAGGAGCAAGGTTGGGCGGCGGTTCACGCAACAGCTGGATGGCGATCGCTCCCAGCTGTTGCGCCCCAAACGGCACACTTAAAATATCTCCGACCGTCACCTTTAAATCAGGCGGTAAACGATAGGTATACAATCCCTGAGCACCGACACTATCCACTAATGCCGCCACCCATTTTGGTGCCCCGCTACTAATATCAACCTCACTTGATCAATTCGAACTCTAGTGTAGCGATCGGTGGCCAAAAAAGTTGGCATTTTTTCGTATTTATCGCTATCCTTGCTAAGCCCTAAAAAACCTTAAGGTTTCCGTTAGATTCTTATCGGCAATCCCCGGGGTTTTACAAGCGGTTACAATCACTGAGAATCGTTACATCAGCATAAAACAGCTCAATCCCTTGATGGAGAGATCATTACCCCAGTGGATAAATATTAAATTTCTCAAATGGGTTGCTATTTTGCCACGAATTCGAGTATAAACGCCTCAAAAGCAAATGCCTTAGAAGCCTCATGTAATCCTTATGGAAGCCTTCTTTATTTCTCCGGAAACTGATTCTGAAACGTTAGCGCATGTCGGCCTGGCTGATGATGAGTTAAATACCGCTCAAACTGAAGAGCCATCGGAAGCATCATCGACTCAGTCGCGCAAAGAGGATGCTTCTTGGGGTGACGATGCTGACGTATCAGTGCAGTACACAACTCGCGATTCTCTTTCCGAACCGAGCTTACCGGGGTATCAAAAAACCATCACCGATGATGCGGTTGGTGCGTTCTTTAAAGAGATGGCTCGCTATCCGCTACTCAAGCCTGCCGAAGAAATTGAACTCGCTCGTCAAGTAAGATTTCTCGGTCAAGTGGAAGAGTTTCGAGAAAGCTGGATCGACGAGCAGGGGCAGCCACCAACGGTGGCACAGATGGTGGAAGCATTCGGACTGAGTGAGGCCGAATTTCGACAAAAACTGCATTACGGTCGCGCCGCCAAGCGGCGCATGATTCGCTCAAATTTACGATTAGTGGTTTCCATCGCCAAGCGTTATTTAAACCGAGGCGTTCCATTTCTCGATTTAATTCAAGAAGGAGCCTTAGGTTTAAATCGTGCAACAGAGAAATTTGATCCTGATAAGGGGTATAAATTTTCTACTTATGCTTACTGGTGGATTCGGCAAGGGATCACGCGAACGATCGCGAACGATGCCCGCACCATTCGGCTACCCATTCATATTGTTGAAAAGCTCAACAAGTTAAAGAAAGCCCATCGCGAATTGCGACGTGACTTGCAACGCAATCCGACCGAGGCTGAATTGGCGGCAGCACTCGATATTGCCCCCGACCAATTGCGGGGTTTACAACAGGTGCGGCGGCGATCGCTGTCCCTCAATCACCGCGTGGGCAAAGGCGAAGATACCGAGTTAATGGAGCTATTGGAAGACGGCAATACGCAAACGCCAGAAGCCAAAATTAGCGAATCCATGATGCGCAAAGAAATCACGGGCGTCTTGACCGAAGTTTTGACGGAGCGCGAGAAGGATATTATTACCTTGAGATATGGCTTAACGACGGGCGAAACTCATACCCTCGAAGAGGTTGGCAATATGTTCAACCTGTCTCGGGAACGGGTGCGCCAGATCCAGACCAAGGCCATGCGGAAGTTAAGAAGGCCGCAAGTGGCTTCTCGCTTAAAGGGCTGGTTACGTTAATCTCAATCGCCGTTTGTGAGCGTGATTCGGGAGCGCTTTGCCGTAGCGTGCCGAACAGACCGTTCTCCCAAAAGCCGGAATGATGTTTGCATAACTTAAAGGGAGAGAGGTTTTGTGGACTATAAGCAGGATCTCATCACAACGATTCACGATTTGGGCTGCAACATTGACCAGCTCGATGATCATTTAACCGAGGTGAGTCAGTCTCTGCCTACGGCAGTTTTGATTCCCTCTCTATACGAGGAGTTACAGCGCCCCGCCCTGACTCGCATTCGCGATCAGCTGACGCACTGCCGCTTTGTCAACAACGTGGTCATCAGCCTCTATGCCCAAACCGCTGAAGAATATTTCCAGGCGGTGGACTTTTTCGGTACGCTGCCCCAGCCAACCTACGTGCTGTGGGAAAATGGCCCGCGCATCACGAAACTGCTAGCCCAACTGCAAGAACAGGGGCTCGATTTGTTGCAGCATCGGGGTAAGGGCCGCGCCGTCTGGTTAGGACTAGGCGTTGCCAGTTTGGAAGCCGCCGCGATCGCCCTCCACGACGCCGACATCATTACCTACGACAAAACCTATCCGCTGAAGCTGCTGTTTCCCCTGCTGGAGCGGGAGTTTGGTATCGCCTTCAGTAAAGCCTATTACACCCGTTTGAGTGAAGCACCTCGGAGAATGCATGGTCGCGTCACCCGCCTCTTCGTGACCCCCCTCATTACGTCTTTAATGGAAGTCTTCGGTTATCGCGACTACCTGCGCTATCTCAATTCTTACCGCTATCCCCTGTCGGGAGAGTTTGCGCTCACCCGCGACCTCGCCCTCAACACCCGCATTCCCGCTGATTGGGGCTTGGAAGTGGGCCTACTGGCGGAGGTTTATCGGAATTTAGCCCGCAAGCGCATCGCTCAGGTGGACTTAGGAATTTTTGAGCACAAGCACCAGGACATGGGCACTTCCTCAGATAAAGGGTTGCAAAAAATGTGCCGCGATATTCTCAAATCGGTACTGCGCACCCTGACGGAAACGGAGCAGGTGGCGATCTCCCGCGACCATATCCGCGCCCTGGGGGTGAAATTTCGGCGGGAAGCCCAAAACCTGACCCGGCAATACTTTGTCGATGCCCGCTTCAACGGCATTGAATACGATCGCCACCAAGAAGAAGTCACCCTGGAAAACTTTGAAAAAATCATTTTGCAGGCAGGCGACGAATATCTCGAAGACGCCACGGGGACGCAAATTCCCGACTGGACGCGCGCTTTGGCCGTAATGCCCCAATTGCGCGAGCAACTGCGAGATGCGGTCGTCGCTGACATGAGTGACGCCCGCGAGCAAAATGAACAGGATCGGGTGGACACCACGCCATCCCTAACAGTGATTCCCCAGTAGCCGGGGCCGCAGATTGCCGGAGGATCTTACTATTCGCGCACTTTGGGGCAGGGGCGAGCGTTGGGAGCAGCCATGGTACATTCGTCCACTAAGCAGGGCGTTTGGTAGCAGTCCTCGGTGGTTAAGTCGGGTGGGGGTGCGCCAAACACCATCTCGCAACTGAAGTCCTCGAAGTTGGGCGTCATGGTGAGGGGAATGCCAAAGTCTTCGGTGAAAAAGCGCTGGGTGGGCAGTTTGCACATGTTGACACACATGCCCACACAGCGACTCTGTTCCAAATAGCGGCATTTTTGAATGTGGACGCCGCTTTGTTGCTGACGCGCTTCGCCGTTGTCATCAGTCACGGTGACTTCGGTGACTTCACAAGGGCCAACCAACCATTCAAACAAAACGGTGGCAAACCAGGCGTTGAGTTCGCACACGAGGCGAGTGGGGGAAAAGAGGTTGCGGATTAGCCACAGCGCTTGAGCGGGCACCAGGGACTGCAGCACGACAGCGACCAACGCCTGCTGTTCGGCAGCGTTGCGACCCCGCATGATTTTTTGCGACAGATCGACAAAGCCGTCATAACCTTTCATCGCTGTCTTTTCCCCGACGGCATTCGCCATTTTGCGGCTAAAGAGGCGGATGAACAGCCGATCAAACAGGCCGTCTTGATATTCCGTGGGGGGTTGCCGAGTCTGCATAGCGGACTGATGAACTGCATTCAAGGGGCATTCAACACTGTAACGCGATCGCCCTCTCTCCCTGTTTATGGCGCGGGCAAGAACTGCCCAATTTGCGTGAGCCCCGTCTCCGCGACCTGGACGACAACGGCTTCACCAGAGCGCGGCACAATTCCAGTTAAGCCCGTGATGTTAACCTGATGCGTCACCATCACGATCACGCCCGGACGCTCAGCCTGCGTAAGTAAAGACTGCTTGACTGCAAGGGTCTGGGCCTCAGCGGTGCGGCGATCGCGAAAGAAAGAATTCAGCGCGGGCTCTGGGGTCACGTCTCCCAGGTTCATCAACTCGGCAGTTGCCAGACAGCGACACCATTGGCTAGACAACACCTGCTGGACCGCCACCCCGCGATCGCGAAAGGCTTGACCAATGGCCGCAGCCTGCGCCCTGCCCTCGGCGGATAAGTTGCGCTGGGTTGAACAATCCCCGAGTTGAAAGTTAGCCGGATCGCCAGTGCCAGGGGCCAGGGCATGGCGCAGCAGCACCACATAAAGCGTCTCGCCCGGCTGCTGTAGCTGCTGCCAGAGCGCCTCAGGAGTTAGGGGGGTTGGTGCAGCGGTCACCGTAATGGATTGCGCATCGGCTGGTCTCACAGGGGTATCTGATGGCGCAGCCGCATGGGGCTCGGGGGGTTCGGTCAGCGCCGCCGACTCGCTGGCTCCCGCTGCCAAGTCCGATTCTGAAGAACGGGTGACACAGCCAGTCAGCAGCCCGACGGCCAGCAACCCGAATAGCAGATAACGAAGTTGGAGGGAGCGGGTCCGCATGGTGAGGTGAGTCTGTATGCTGATCTTTTTTATTCTGCCAAAAAAAGTAGCAGGGACTCAGATAGGGGACTTGCGCGCAAAAAAGATCCCCATGAACCGAGTTTCGACTCCGCTCAACTCTCGATCCTGGTAGGTTGAGCGAAGTCGAAACCGGATTGAAC
The DNA here is from genome assembly GCF_016888165.1 of Halomicronema sp. CCY15110. Taxonomy (GTDB): domain Bacteria; phylum Cyanobacteriota; class Cyanobacteriia; order Phormidesmidales; family Phormidesmidaceae; genus Halomicronema. Next base: position 13,364 of record NZ_JACSWC010000402.1, read on the forward strand.
GGGTACTTTTTTTAGTTGCAGATCCCTAGGGCGCGTCATCAATTAATTCCAGAAACCTGGTGGGATCAGCATTACCGCGCCCGCCCTCCTGAAATAAACTAGGGCCTGTCGTCCTTTTGCCGCAAGGCTTTGATGACTAAATGATGACAGGCCCTAGGCGGTCTGATGCGAGGCGTCTGATCAGATGACCAGCGTACGCTGCTATGGCACTAGCACTTACCCTCGCCTGCCCTGGATGACACGAGAACAGCATGGGCGACTTGGGCGCTTTCGCCTCGGTCACCGTCGCTGACCTTTAGAACCACAGCATGATCCCCAGTCCCATCAGTAAGACCGACAGCAATGCCTGAAAGCGCTCGGTAGGGAGGCGATGATTAATCCAGCCACCGATCGCGATCGCGACCAAAATACCCGGCAGCGATAGACCGTATAGCTGAAAGATGCGCTCAGTCCACAGCCCCGCCAGGGCGTGGCTCCCCAAAATGCCCAATCCCGTCGGCAAAAAGTAGCTCTGCAAACTGGCGCGAAACTCGGTAGGCGACCAGCGCCGCATTTCTCCGTAAATCACCACGGGCGGGCCATTGGTGTTGTAGGCCCCGCCGAGCACCCCCGCCACAAAGCCAAAGAGGGCCGCCCAGCGCGAAGAGGGCAGCTTCATCAAGCGCAGATTGGCCAAGCGATAGAGCCCAAAGCCGATGAGGAAAAGCCCTAACAGGCGGGTGAGGATGTCGCTCGGCACTTGAGTCACCAACCAGATGCCCACGGGGATGCCCATTAACGTTGCCAGCACTAAGCGCCACACCGAGGCCACCTCAACCAAGCGCCAACTACGGAGCAAAATAATGCCAGCGCTGGTGGGGGCCACTAGACCAAATAGCGGAGTAGCGGTGGTAATGCCCAGCAGCAGAGTCAGCAGAGGCATCGCAAACAGGGCGCTGCCAAAGCCAAAGGTCGAGGAGATCAGCGTCGCCCCAAAGAAAATCAGTGCCGTTAAGAGTGCTTCAACCATGCGTGTTCTGCAAAGGCCCCGTCTATGATGAGAGGATAAAACCAGGATATTGGCAGTATGGGTGACATCAATCCGTATCGGCTGAAGATTTCGCAGTTGCGGGCTTTGGTGGCGATCGCCGACAGCGGCACCTTTAGCGATGCGGCGCTGGATCTGGATCTGTCCCAATCTGCCGTCAGCCATGCGATCGCCACCCTCGAAGCCGAGTTAGGCGTCGTCTTGCTCAACCGGGGTCGCCAAGGGGCGGCCCTGACCCCGTTAGGCGAAGAGGTCACCGCCGAAGCCCGCCGGATGATGGACTCGCTGGAGCGGATCGGCCAGCTAGCGCAGCAGTCACGGGGGGTGCAGCAAGGCACCGTGCGCATCGCCGGATTTCGCAGCGTCGCCACCCACATCTTGCCCGAGGTGATCCAGCAGTTTCGCAACGATTATCCGGGCATTCAAGTCAAGATTGAAGAATATCACCAGTCTCAACAGGTGGAACGCGAAGTTCGCTATGGCAATGTCGACATTGGCTTTACCTACCTACCCACCACCCCGGAGTTTACCGCTTGGGAACTGTTGCGCGATCGCTACGTGCTGCTGCTGCCCCCCCACAGCGACTATCTCAATGGCCCTAACAGTTGGGAACGCTTAGTGGAACTGCCGTTGATTCTGGCACCGCCCGACGACGGCTGTCGTGATATTATCAATCGCCACTTCGCCCACACCCATTTCACAGTGCAGCCCGCCTACGAAGTGCGGGAGGATTCCACCATGTTGAGCATGGTGCAGCAGGGCCTCGGAGCGACCATCATGGCTCAGCTCGCGGCGGAACCGATACCCGCCAACCTCAAGATCGCCGAGCTGCCGACCCCGCTAGTCCGCGTGATTGGCGTCATTCAACTCACGGAGGCCCTGCAAACCCCGCCGGTCTACGCCTTTATGGACACCTTGAAACAAGTTTGGACCGCCTCGCAGCGCACCATGCAGCCCGTCGCTTAGGGAGCAGCGGGACAAGCAAATTCTGGGATGGACGGTTGGCAAGGGGGTGAGAGGGGGGATCGATGAGGGCCAAAAGGTGGCCGACCGCCGGGTATCCACGATCCAGGCTGGAAGCTCTGGTGAGGCTTAGCCAAATTGATAACCTTGATTGACCCAGTAATGCCAATCAGCGATCGCCTGCTGCGTGTCAGCATCGGCGTCTGGCGCGGCGAGCTGCATCAGCGGCACCGCTAGCGCATCGTCATCCCAGGCAATTTCGACAAACATTTCTCGCTCACATTCTGATGCTGGGGCGATGCGCAACACTTCCACAGTCGCGCCTGGTTTCAGCGGTGAAATGCGGCGCTGGCTGCGGCAGGTGGCGGCAAAGGGAAACTGTAGGGTCTCAGCCAGGTAGTAATACCAGCCCATGGCCTGCTCTTCCGGCCCATAGGCATCGACCACGATTTCCATCGTGATGCGCTCTTCGCGATCGGCATCTCGGTGGGGCTTGGACATGGGCTCAGGTGGCTACTCCAAAAACAACGGGTCGTTGTCCAATGCCCCCAGCGCCATCACAGAGCCGAAATTACCAGGCCCGACATTGGCAGTGAGGGTTTTGATAATCTTCTCGGCATCATCATAGGGGCCCCTGAAATACATCGGTTTGCCATTCTTGCCAAATTCGATGGGGATCAGCGTTTCGGGTTTTGGCCCTAATTGCATTTGCGCTTTTTGGTCAAAATCGCGGCCCGGTTCGAAGCCCAGGCCCCGGGCATAATCCGCTGCGCCGTAAACAATCGCTTGGGCCTGTGCTAAAGAAATGTCGATAAACGGTTCCTTGAACCGCTCAATGCAGGCGTGCTTGAAGCGTTCGTAGTCACTCTTGTGCCGGGTTCTGGGAGGGATCACGTCTTTCACGCCTAAACACCAGTAATCAACCAGATAAGCCGTTGACACAATGCGGTTTCGCTCTTGCCGGGCCATAATCACTTCCGCAAAGCCCCCGACGCCGACGCCCTCGTCGAGTTCGATGCCTTCGAGCAGTCGCTGGGCGGCACTCTGGTTAACCAGGCATTCGTGCAGGGGGGCGACGTTACCCTCGCCGACTTGTTGCAGATAGGCGGCCTCCGCACTCTCCTGAATAAAGGTTTTGACTGCCGCTGGGCGTAATCCCAGTTTGCGAGCAATTTGCTTGGGGGCGACTTGGCCCGCTCGCAGACGCATAATTTCGGTGGCTTGTTCTGGAGTCATGGCGATCCAATCACGCGACAGGCTACTTGATGCTCAGGCTACGGCGATCGCCCTGGTCATTTGGCGAATCAGACAAAAATCTTTATCTTCACTTATGGGTACCTGCCAGATGTCACCCTGGTGCCCCTGGAAAAGCCCCCCAAGATCAGCAATGACGCTGGAGATATTGTCATGGCTATTGAATACGTGAATCGCAAAGGCAAAACCTATTATTTGCACGAGGGAACTACCAAAACAGGTAAACCCAAATATTTTTTCTCAATGAAATCGGACGGCAACCTGGTGGATACAATCCCCGAGGGCTATGAGATTTACGAAAATCCCAATGCCCAGGTCTTTTTGCGCAAAATTCGCCAACGAATCGTGACGCCAGCAGAAGTCGACATTGTCCAAACCGGCGTGAAGCGCTATGCGCAGACCGAACACTGCATCGTTGATGTCAAGGGCAAATATATTGTGGTGTATCTTTGCGACCAGAATGTGGATGCGCTCATGGCCATCCCGGCCCTGATGCCGCACCAGGATACCGCCAAGATGCGAGAGACCCTATTGCAGTCCACGACTTACTCCCCGATGATGCAGTTCGGACTGATGGACAAAGCCACCCGAGAATTCAGCGTTGAGCGGTGGTGTTTTCGAGGTTCGGTGGATGATTGGATCGAGTTGGATCGCGATCGCGACCTGCAAGCATTGGTCAAACAATATGTGCCTCATCTGGGCCAGGAATCATTTTATGAATTGACCCCATGACTGCGGAGGCCGCTGGGTGTCTGCATCCTTAAACCACCGCGATCCCACTAGTCGAAATGACCGCTATCCGAGATGATAGGGAGATATCAAAACGCAGTTTGGGATTGGCATCGGTAGCATGGGGGCAGCAGCACACTGGAACACCTTGCCAGAACAACTGCTCGACTTGGCAAAGCAGACGGGCGCGGAAGCAGCAGAAGTCTTTCAGTCCAGCTCGTCGGCCCATCCAGTCTTTTTTGAAGCCAATCGGCTGAAACAATTAGAGAGCAATAATTTAGAAGGGACGGCGCTGCGGCTCTGGCGCGAGGGTCGCCCAGGAATCGCGGTCGCTCACGGCCCGATCGCTCCCCAAGCATTGGTGGATAAGGCGATCGCCATTAGCCAACTCAACGAACCCGAAGCGATTGAACTCAACGAAGGCACCGCTCAACGCTTTCCTGATATGGGCCAGACCGTCACCGTCGCCCAAATGATCGAGTGGGGGAATACCGCGATCGCCCTGATTCGCGACCAGTATCCCGACGTGATTTGCGAAGCGGAGTTGGAATGCGATACCGAAGTCACCCGCTTCGTAAATTCTCGCGGCCTGGACTACGGCTACAGCGACACGACCCTGAGCAGCTATTTGGGGGTCGAATGGGTGCGCGGCGACGACTTTTTGAGCGTGGGCGATGGGCAAGTCAAACGGAATGCCCTCTCGCCGGAGGCGCTGGCCCAGCAAATTTTAAAGCGGCTGGCCTGGGCGGACCGGAACGTTGCGCCTGTGGTCGGTCGCGTCCCCGTGCTATTTACCGCCAAAGCCGCCGACATTCTCTGGGGCACCGTGCAAGCAGCCCTGAGTGGCAAGCGGGTGCTGGAAGGGTCTTCGCCCTGGAGCGATCGCCTGGGTGAAAAAGTCACCTCGGCGGCCCTGACGCTATATCAAGATCCGGACACCGGGCCGTTTAGCTGTCCCTTTGACGATGAGGGCACCCCCACGCAAAAGCTCACCTTTATCGATCAGGGGGTGTTGCGACTGTTTTATACCGATCGCACCGTCGGCAAAGAGTTGGGCGGGGGCTCCACGGGCAATGGGTTTCGTCCAGGCTTGGGGAGTGCGCCCACCCCAGGGCTGTTTAATACCCTGGTGGCACCGGGGCAACTGACGTTCACCGAGCTGGTTCAGCAACTGGACGATGCGATCGTCGTCGACCAAATTTTGGGCGAAACCGCTGGCATCTCAGGCGACTTTTCTATCAATATTGACTTGGGCTACCGCGTCCGGCGGGGCGAGATTCAGGGGCGGGTAAAAGATACGATGGTGTCAGGGAATGTTTACACCGCCTTGATGAATCTCCAGGCGATGGGGCGAGACGCCGATTGGAACGGCGCCTGTTTCACACCGTCGGTGCTGTTAGCAGCGCTCTCGGTGACGGGAGCCCGGTCATGAGGCACCGCGCTAGTCAGCGCTGGCTCCCATCAGGTTCAGCGGTGATTAACCCGACCTAGACATTCTCTCGATTGTTGTTTCACCCCCCCACGCTATGCTGCGCTTTCGGCGCTTGCACCGATTTTTTGGTCCAAAACGAGTCGCCTTCTTAGAAGCCTGCATTATCGGCGTGGTGTCAGGTCTCGCGGCTGTCGCCCTCAAACAGAGTGTGGAACTTTTAACGGGATGGCGACTGACGAGTGCGTTCCCCGCTTGGCTACTGTTGCCGACCGTCGGGTTTGTCGGGGGCGCGACTTCCGGCTGGCTGCTCGAACGGGTGGCACCCGAGGCCGCCGGCAGTGGCATTCCCAAGGTCAAAGCGGCCCTCGCCTATGTGGATATTCCCCTGAACTTGCGGGTGGCCCTGGCGAAGTTAGGCAGCACTATTTTGGCCCTCGGCTCCGGGCTGTCGCTCGGCCGACAGGGACCAACGGTGCAAATTGGCGCGGCGCTGGCGGCCCAACTCAGCCAGTGGGTGCCCACCTCGCCGGAATATCGGCGACAGTTGATTGCTGCCGGAGCCGCCGCAGGATTAGCCGCTGGGTTCAATGCCCCGATCGCTGGGGTGCTGTTTGTGGTGGAGGAACTGCTACAGGACTTTTCGAACCTGACGTTGGGCACGGCGATTTTGGCCTCTTTTGTCGGGGCGGTGGTGTCGCGGTTACTGGGCGGTCAGGGGCTCAATCTCAGCACCTTCAGTACCCTACAAACGGGACTCTCGGTGCAGGACTTACCCTTTCTGGTGCTGCTAGGGATTTTAGCGGGCATCTTTGGTGGCCTGTTTAGCAAAGGCATTTTCACCAGTCTGAATCTGTTTCAGCAGCTGCAAACCGTCAGCTTGCCCTGGCGCATTGGGTTGGCGGGCGGTTTCACGGGTCTGGTGGGTGCGGTGTTGCCGATCGCCGCCCAAGATAACACTGGCCTGCGAGAAATTCTCGTCACGGGTAATGCCGCCTGGCAGGTGATCGCGATCGCCTTCGTGTTGAAGTTTTTTCTGACGCTGCTGGCCTACGGTTCCGGTGCTTCGGGGGGGCTATTTGCCCCGGCGTTGGTGCTGGGGTCGGCGCTGGGCTGCTTGGTCAGCTTTTTGGCCCAAGCCAGCCATGGGTGGATGGGGCTACCCGTCGATACCTTAGCGAGCAGTAACACCACGACCTATGCCCTGACAGGGATGGGAGCATTTTTTAGCGCCGTCACCCGTGGCCCCATTACCGCGATCGTCATCGTGTTTGAAATGACGGCCAACTTTAATTTGGTGCTGCCGCTGATGATTGGGTCGGGACTCGCCTACATTTTCAGCGACAGAATTTCGTCGGGTTCGATTTACGATCGCCTGTTAGCTTTTCAGGGCATTCACCTCAGCGCCACGCCAGCGGATGCCAACCCCTGGGCTAATCTCATCGCGGCAGATTTGATGCAGCGCCGGGTCGAAACCCTATCGGCCACGATGACCGTAGCGGAAGCGTTAGAGGCGTTTTCGCGATCGCATCATCGAGGCTTTCCCGTCTTGCAGCAGGGCAAGCTAGTGGGCATCGTGACCCAAACGGATCTGGGCGATAAAACCCAAAGCCGCGCCAGCGATTTGCTCTTGCAAGACATCATGACCCCTGAGCCGCTCACGGTGACGCCGGAGTCTTCCCTGCCCCACGTCTTAGATTTGCTGAATCGACTCAAGGTCAGCCGCATTCCCGTCACCGACGGTAATAAGCTGGTGGGCATCATCACGCGCGGCGACATCATTCGCGCCGAGTCGGAGCGGTTGAGTGGCACCTCGACGGAAACTGGTCCCGCCACGACGCCCTCTTGCGGTATCTATCGCACGCGATCGCCCGCCGTGGGTCACGGTCGCCTGCTGGTGCCCCTCAGCGATCCCGAAACGGCACCGCTGTTGCTGAACATGGCGGTGGCGATCGCCCACCAACAGCAGTACGAACTGGAATGTGTGCATGTCATCGTGGTGGCGCGGGCCATCCCCCCCGAAGAAGCGGCGGTCGATCTCGGCCCCAGCCAGCAGCTGTTGAGCCTAGCGCAGCAGCGCGTGCAGGGCACCCAGGTATCGCTGCACACCCAGATTCGGGTCGCCCATGATGTCGCCACCACACTGTTAGAAGTCATCAAAAAGCGCCACATTGACCAGGTGATGATCGGCTGGCGACGCCCCACCCTAACGCCGGGGCGACTTGTCGGCAACGTAGTAGATACTCTGCTGCGTCAGGCTCCCTGTCCGGTGATTGTCGTGAAACCGGGCACGCCCCCCCAGTTCAATCGCTGGCTGTTGCCCTCAGCGGGTGGCCCCAATGCCAAAATGGCGCTGCGACTCATGCCCGCCCTCATGACCCTGGGACACGAGCCCCAGGTGCATTTGTGCGCGATCGCCACCAAGCGCGATGACCAACCGTTTATGCATCGCCAATTGGTGCGCCGCGCGGGCATTTTAGAACGCCGTCTCCAAGTGGCAGTAAAAACCCACATGACCGTGCAGGAAGAGATCGCGACGGCCATCGTTGATTTGAGCGATCGCTTTCACACGGATGTGATGATTCTCGGAGCCAGCCGCGAGAGCCTGTTTAGCCATGTGATCAAGGGCAACATTCCCCTCGAAGTGGCGCAAAGGAGCACCGCTACCGTGATCTTGGTGCAGTACAACTCCATCAATGCCAAAGCCATTCGCATCGTCGATAGCGAAGATGGCAAAGATCGCGTCATCACTACAGAAATCTTGTAGCCTTCCGGTCAGCGGCATCGTCTGTCCAGCCTTCGTAACGGTCAGGCTGTCAGCTCCGCCACCCTGGATTCACGAGCGACAATCGCGCTACGACGCTACGGCGCTTCTCAGGCATTGTTTAGGCTGCTCATGATTCGCTCAGCACTTTCTCAGGCTGTAGTCCCAGCTTTCTCAAGCATGGCGATCAAGATAGTCATCAAGCACCGAATGCACCTGTTCAGGAGATTTGATCCATGCAACGTTTGATTCTGGCTACGCTATCCACCCTGACGCTAGGCATCACCTTGGCCTCTGGAGCCAACGCGCTGAAGCCGCTTGATTTAGCCGCGATCGCTCAAAATACTCAACCCACTGAAACCGTCGCGATCGCCCAAGCTACGGGCCGGTTTGTGACGGTTCAACAAGAAAAAGCCACCACCGGAACCGCTAGTGTCGTCACTGAGAATGGGCAGACCTATCTGGTCTTTGACCGCGCCTTTAGCACGGCCAACGGCCCCGATGTGCAGGTGGTTCTGTATGCCGATGGGGTTGCGGTGCCCGTCAATATCGAAGGCTCCAACTATGCGGTGGTTGGCGATCTGCAAAGCTTTGAGGGCAGTCAGCGCTATTTAGTCGATGCCAGCATTGACGTTAACGATTACACCGCAGTCGCCATTTGGTGTCGTGAGTTTGACGTCACCTTTGGTTACGCGCCACTCTAGCGGATGGCCACCCCGTCGGCAGGGAGTTTTCTCTAGCAGCCCCGCGATCGCCCCCGTTGCAGTTCTTGAAACTGCTCCCAAGTTGGCCGTTGCCCTTTCCATACTGGGAACAACAGTTGGTCACAAGGTGAGCATGATGCGTGTTAGGAACAGTGGCGTTAAAACCAAAACCATTTGGGCAGTGGGGCTGTTGAGTGCGATCGCGCTCGTGGGCTGCAGCGGTGCGCCCAGCAACCTGGCGCAGAACGAAACCGCGATGTCCGATCTGGACGTGGCAGCGTCCGGTGAAACAGCCTCCGTCGCCAGAGAGGCAGCCCCGGCGAGTCCCGTAGCGACGAGCAACTTTCAGAGTCGCCCGCAGCTGATTAAGCAGGCGACCCTGCAACTTGAAATGGCCGACGTGGATGCGGCGATCGCCTCCGTGTCAACCATTTTGGCGCAGCACCAGGGCGATTTGTTGCAGTTGTCCGATGCGGGCACTGTCGACGACCAGCCGCGCCAAGTGACGTTGCAACTGCGCGTGCCGCAGACCAATTTGGAGGCCGCACTCACTGCATTGAAGCAGCTCGGCGAGGTCAACCACCAAGCCATTACAGCGGCGGACGTCTCAGACCAACTGGTGGATCTGCAAGCGCGCGTACGGAATTTGCGCAAATCCGAAGAGTCGCTGTTGGCAATTATGGAACGCTCTGGCTCCATCGCCGAAGTATTAGAAGTCAGTCGTGAACTGAGCACCATCCGTGAAGCGATCGAGCGCAACGACGCGCAACTCCAAAGCCTGCAAAACCAAGTTGCTTATTCCACCATTAACCTGACGCTGGTGAGTGACCAAATGGCCGCCCCCTCGACCTCCCCCATCGGTGAAACCCTGAGCCAAACCTGGGACACCGCCAGCGGCGCTATGCAAACCATGAGTGTAGGACTGCTGCAACTCTTGTTGTGGCTCCTGGCCTTTAGCCCCTACATTGGCATTTTGGTGCTGAGCGGTTGGTTAGGAAGACGTTACTGGCAACAGCGGCGATCGCTCCAGCCCCCGACCCACTGAGGTCACTTGCGCCGAGCCCACCTCTGGCCCGACTAGGGCCCAGCGTGGTCAGTTCTGCAACCGCCTGATCCTCAAGGTCAAAGCAACGCCTCAAGAACAAGCAGGATAGGCGGCATGGGGTTCAAAATATTGGACTCAGGGAAAATCGGCCACGCTTGTGGGACAGGGACTTTGCCCAGCTTGCCTGGGCCTAAAACTGGGGCAGATTGGTTAGCGATCGCGGCCACAGTGCCATGATTAGCCAAGGGCACAAGAAAACAGCCAGCCACCTTGCTGATCTCATACACAATTAACCCTTGTCATGACAATCTTAAATCCCTAATTATTTTAGGTTTCCCAGTAATCAAGCAATGCCAAGGTTGTCAACAGCGAAGCCCCTGGCTTATATACACAGAGTTTTTTCAAAAAACTTGGGCATCATCAAACCTTTCAAGCAGTTGATGCGACCTATTGCCCAATGATTCGGTACGAGGGCGGTCAAGCATCGTGACCATGATCACATACTTTTCAGTCCGCTGACATCATGACAGCGTTTCTCAATTGATTCAGCGGCACGGCTCTTTCCAAGCACGAGAGCGACAGATTTTGTTGGGAATTTTATCGGCTTCAGATAGAGACTCATACCTGAAAGTCCCAGAAGAGTTGATAGCGTAAAACGCCCTATTCAACGCCCCTATTGTAATAGAACGTTCTATTTAGAAGCGATCACTGACAATAGCCGTCACTGGCTTCAGATTCATGAAAATTGATTGAAACTTCTGTCTATTGATTGCAACCTCTGTCTGAAGACCGACGTTAAGTGATGCCAGAGCAATCAAATCAAAAATACAAGCCTCTATTAGAGGAGGCATCCTGAAGATCTAGAAACAACTTTTCTTGAAGTATATGTTTATATTTTCAGCATCTAAACTTAGATTGCAATAACTTTGTGGTTTGGGCATATCTGGTTCGGGCATCCTTAAGCTATCGGTAGAGGGGGATTTGCAAAAATCTTATGCTGCTGTGGAATGATATGGTTGCTGATAATGGCGGTAGTACCCTCATCTCATCGGCGGAATTAGTTGCTGTGATTGCCATCAGCAGCCCATAAAATCTCTTTAAATCAATCAGGCTTACGGAGTCAGCGTTTAGATGTTGATGCATGCTAAATCTACCTTAGGAATGCTCGAAAACCCACCTAAAAGTGCTTTAAGCTTAGCCATCGTACGAGCACTGACAGTGGTTTCACCGAATACTCCTTTGCTCGATGCAATTGCTCTAATGACCTCATCTGCTGGATATTCAGATGATTTCAAGCGGTCAGAAACCTGTGATCCAAATCACGTTTGGGTGGCTGATAAAGAGCATATTTTGGGTGTTTTAACTGTTGGCAAAGTGGTTCACTTAAGTGCTAACCCTGCGGCCCTGCCGCAGCTTTCTCTGCCGCAGGTGCTTGTGCCACCACTGGCCATTTTGTCCGAGTCGGCCCTCTTGGATGGCGATCCTCCGGCTGACTTCTGGCGATCGCCGCCGACCGTGCCGATCGCAGTGGTGGATGAACAGCGACACCTCGTGGGTATGATCACGCGCGACAGTGTGTTGACCGCGATCGCCGCTACCCTTGCCGATCCACCGACTGCACCTAACTCCTCATCCCCTCCAGCCCCAATACCCACCCAGGACGAGACGTCCTCACCGCGATCGCCCCTCTCGGTGCTGAATGTTGAGGCGATGTTTGACACCCTCTTGGCCGGGTACTGGGACTGGGATATTCCCACTAATCAAGCGTATTTGAGCCCCGGATTTAAGCAGATGTTTGGCTATGCTGACCACGAACTGCCCAACGTGCCTGAAACTTGGCAAAACCTCATTTTTCCGGAAGATTTACCCAAAGTGAAGGCCAGCTTTGAACACCATGTCGCCAGTCACGGCAGCGAGCCGTTTGACCATGAGGTCCGTTATCGCCATAAGAATGGCGCCACCATTTGGGTGAACTGCGTGGGGGAAGTAGTGGCCTGGGACGCACAGGGACAGCCGCTGCGGATGATTGGCTGCCACATTGACATTACTCAGCAAAAACAGGCTGAGCTAGAGATGCGGCAAACGAAAGAGGAACTCGAGAATTTCTTCACGGTCGCCCTGGATTTACTCTGCATTGCCGATACTCAGGGGTATTTTCGGCGCGTTAACCGAACGTGGGAAACGATCTTGGGCTATCTCCCTGCTGACCTAGAGGGGCAGTCGTTTTTAGCCTTTGTCCATCCTGATGATGTGGAGGAGACGCAGGCAGCGATCGCGCAACTCAGCAACCAAGAACGGGTGCAGTCCTTTGTGAATCGATATCGTTGCCGAGACGGCAGCTACCGCTACATCGAATGGTATTCGCAGCCCCAAGGAGACTTGATTTACGCCGCCGCTCGCGACATCACCGAGCAGCGCCAGCTGGAAATGAAACTGCGCCGCCGCGAAGCCCACCTCAAAACGGCTCAGCGCATCGCCGGACTCGGCAGCTGGGAATATGATTTGCCGACCGGTCAGATCACCTGGTCGGACGAAGTTTTTGAGATTTTGGGTCGTGATCCGGCGTTAGGGGCTCCCAATTATGCCGAATTGCTGACGATATATCATCCTGAGGATCAGGCGTACCACGATCTAGTCGTGCAAGAGGCGATTCGCACTCAGCAACCTTACGATTTAGATTTGCGGGCCTACCACCCCGATGGCACTCTGGTCTATTTGCAAGCCCGAGGGGAACCGATTTTCAACGCAACGGGTGAATTGGTGCAGCTCGTTGGCATCTTGCTCGACATTACCGAACGCAAGCGGGCGGAGGCGCAACTACTGCAAACGTCGGCCCAATTAGCCGCTTCAAATGATGAATTAGAAGCCTTTGCCTATTCGGTTTCCCACGATTTACGAGCGCCTTTGCGAGCGATCGAAGGCTTTAGCCAAGCCCTGTTAGAAGACTATGGCGACCAATTTGATGACTCGGGGCGCAAGTACTTTGACCGGATTGGCCACAATGTGGGCCGCATGAATGATCTGATCAGCGATCTGTTGGCGTTGAGCCGGGTATCCCGCAGTGCGATGACGGGTACGTCGGTCAATCTGAGTCACTTAGTCTCAGCAGAAATCGCTGAACTGCAAACCATCCATCCCGATCGCCAAGTCGAGCTGGTAGTGCCACCGCAAGTCATAGCCTGGGGCGATGCGACGTTACTCAGTCTGGTCATCAGCAACTTGGTACAAAATGCTTGGAAGTTTACCCAGCATCACCCCACCGCCCGGATTGAACTCGGCCAGTGCGATCGCGGCGAGCAGCCAACTTATTTCATTCGCGATGATGGGGCCGGTTTCGATATGGCCCATGCCGACATGCTGTTTGGCGTCTTTCAGCGGTTGCACAATATGACCGAATTTCCGGGCACCGGTGTGGGCTTAGCCACAGTAAAGCGCATCATTCAGCGGCATGGCGGTAATGTCTGGGCCACAGGAGCCGTTGAACAAGGTGCCACGATTTACTTTTCACTGCCCGTGACATCAGGCACTGGCATGAGTCCAGGAGGTCAACATCATCATGACTCAGCTTAAAAGCATCCTCCTAGTCGAGGACAACCCAGACGATGAAGCCCTGACCCTGCGGGCATTGCGTCGCAACAATCTGAAAAATGAAATTATTGTGGCTCGCAACGGCCAAGAAGCCTTGGATGTGCTGTCTGAGATAGCAGTACTGCCCTGTGTCGTCTTGCTGGATCTCAAACTGCCGAAGATCCCCGGCTTAGAAGTGCTGCGGCGGATTCGTGCCCATGAGCGGTGGCGGGTATTGCCCGTGGTGCTCCTGACTTCGTCCAAGGAAGAACGGGATATTGCTGAAGGCTACGGCCTCGGGGCCAACAGTTATGTCTGTAAACCAGTTGATTTTCAGCAATTTACCACTGCGGTGAGTCAACTCGGTCTGTACTGGGCAGTGATTAATGAACCTGCGCCTTAAAAACTGCCACCAAGCGTGCGCACAAGAGATGTCCGACACCAAACTGGCGACTAGGTTCAGGGGTAACAAACGTTGACACCATGGATCAAAACTCTTTAACTCTGTTGTTACTTGAAGATTCTGAAGATGATGAGCTATTACTGCTGCGTCATCTCAAACGTAGCGGCTTTGATGTGGTGTGGGAACGGGTGCAAACAGCCACCGAGCTCATGACGGCTTTGCCTAAGCGTCCCTGGAATCTCATTATTTCGGACTACAACCTGTCCGGCGGGTTCACCGCCTCAGAAGCGTTATCGCTAGTGCAACAGAGCCGTCTTGACGTTCCCTTTATTGTGGTGTCGGGCACCATCGGTGAAGCAGTTGCGGTGGCCCTGATGAAGGCCGGGGCCAGTGACTACTTGATGAAAAATAACTTGACCCGGTTGGCCGAATCCATCCGGCGAGAACTGCGAGAAGCCGACGTGCGTAAGCAGCGGCGGCGGGCCGAAGCAGCTTTATTTCAGAGCCAAACCCAAACGCGGGCGTTTTTGGCCGGTCTGCCCGACATCATTTTTGTGATTGGTGCCGATGGTATTTACCAACAAGTCTTGTCCATTCCGCCCGATCGCGATGTGTGCTTTGGGGGCATCGATCCAGTTGGACATTCTGTCTTTGACTTTTCGCTACCTGAGCTGGCGCACCTGAAAATGCAGGCGGTGCTGCAAGCGATATCGACGGGTAAGCTCCAGGTCTATGAGCAAGCGATTGAACTTCAGGGACAGCAGCGATACGAGGAAGTCCGGGTCGCCAAAATTGATACCGATGAAGCGATGTTGATCATCCGCGACATCACTGAGCAGAAGCAGGCGGAATTTAAGCTGGGGAAGCGCGATCGCTACATGACGGCGCTGGTCGAAATTCAACAGTTACTCCTCAGCACTAAAGTCGATCAAGCGTTATATGACTTCATTTTGCCAGTCTTGGCCGAAATTTCTGGCGCTGATCGGGCCTATGTATTCGAGCAAGTACAAGATGATGCTAATGACATCTGGGTGAGTCAGACGGTGGAATGGTGTCAGCCGGGGGTGACGCCACAACACGAAAATCCTCACCTGCAAAATCTGCATTGCCAGCGTGATCTGCCGTGGCTATATGAGCAGTTTCGCACCGTCGGCATCGTTAACTGCCCAGTGTCACAGATACCCTTGCCGGAGCGACAGCCTTTAATCGAACAAGGGGTTTGCTCAATCCTTGAGGTGCCCTTGATCGCCAATGGCGAAATGTTTGGCTTTATTGGGTTAGATGACTGCCACGTCGAAAGAACGTGGGATGCTTTGGAAGCCGAGATGCTACGTTCTTTGGCCACCGCGATCGCCCTGGCCAAAGAACGCGAACAAGCCGCCGATGCCTTAGCGCAATTGAACCAGGAATTGGAAAGTCGGGTAACCCAGCGCACCGCAGCTTTGCAGAAAAGTGAAGCGCAACTACAGGCGTTTCTTAATTTTGCCCCTTCCATTATCTATGCCAAAGATTTGCAGGGGCGCTACTCACTCGTCAACCACGCCTTTTTAGAACTATTTGCTTGCCGCTTTGACGACATCATTGGTAAGACTGACAAAGCGATTTTTTCACCCCCAGACGCTGCGCAAATCTGGCAAAATGACCAGTCACTTTTAGTGGATGAAGAGTTTCGTCGCTTTGAGGAAGTTCTGACCATACATGGCAAGCAACGTACGTTCTTATCGAACAAATTCTTGCTCCGCGATGCCGACGGCAATCTCAACAATATCTGTGGCATTTCTATCGATATTACAGAGCGCCAAGAGGCTCAGCAGCTATTAGCCACCAGCGAAGAAAAATTCCGTAACCTGGTCGAACATGCTAACGACATTATTTATATCCTTAACAGTGACGGCATTTTTAACTACGTTTCTCCCAATTGGACCGAGATTTTAGGACATGATATCGACGAAGTCCTCAAGCAGCCCTTTCACCCCTTCGTCCATCCAGAAGATGTGTCTCAATGTCTAGCCTTTTTGGACAGCATTCTCGATACCGGTAAGAAACAGCAGGGGGTCGAGTATCGCGTTAAACATAAAGATGGTAGCTGGCGCTGGCACACCTCGAATGCCTCGCCCCACTATGACAGAGACGGTAATCTTGTGGGTTGTTTGGGCATTGCCCACGACATTAGCGATCGCAAACAGGCCCAAGCCAGGCTGCAACGCACCAACGCTCAATTGGCGCGAGCGACCCGGCTGAAGGATGAGTTTTTGGCCAACATGAGCCACGAACTACGAACTCCCTTGAATGCCATTTTGGGCATGACTGAGGGGTTGCAAGAGCAGGTTTTCGGTTCCCTGAACGAGTCCCAAACTAAAGCCCTCAACACGATTGAACGGAGTAGCAACCATCTACTCACCTTAATTAACGACATTCTGGATCTCTCTAAGGTCGAAGCGGGCCAGATGGAACTGCATCTGGCCCCCACGTCTATTTCGACGCTTTGCCAAAACAGTCTGTCATTTGTGCGGCAGCAGGCGATGAAGAAAAAAATTCAGCTGCAGACTGAAATTCCCGATACGTCCCTGGAAATTGTGGTAGATGAAAGACGCATTAATCAGGTGTTGATTAATTTGCTGAGTAATGCAGTGAAGTTTACGCCAGCCGCCGGCACCATCACCCTCAAAATCGAGTTATTAGAGTCTGACACCCAACCGCCAAAGAGCACCCCCAAGACCATTCGCTTTGCCGTGATTGACACGGGTATTGGCATCGCCCCCCACGATAGACACAAACTCTTTCGACCATTTGTGCAAATTGATGGTGCCCTCAATCGTCGCCAAATGGGCACTGGCCTAGGTTTGGCGCTGGTCAAACGGATTGTGCAGTTGCATGGTGGCCAAATCGATATGACTAGTGAGGTGGGTGTCGGCAGTTGCTTTGTGGTTGATCTGCCTGCCGCCAACTGCTGTGAAATCTCGCCAAGCGCTGTGGTATTGCCGGGTGAGTCACCCAAGATCGACACACCGGCTTCCGCCCATCAGTCCCTCATCTTGCTAGCCGAAGATAACGAGGCCAATCTCAGCACGCTCTCGAGTTACCTGCAGGCTAAAGGCTATGAACTGATTTGCGCCAGAACCGGGCGCGAAGCGCTGGATCAAGCGATAACCCACACCCCTAATCTTATTTTGATGGATGTGCAGATGCCGGAAATAGATGGTCTCGAAGCCATTCGTCAGATTCGCCAAATGTCCAACCCGGCGCTGGCGCAAGTGCCCATCATTGCCCTGACGGCCCTCGCGATGAAAGGCGATTGCGATCGGTGTATCGCCGCTGGGGCCAATCACTATATGAGCAAGCCCGTCAAACTGAGGGAACTCGTCGCCCAGATCCAAATTTTACTCAGCAGACCTTGACCCGATCAAACAACGATCAGGCTAAAGGGGTTGTAAGCACCTAAATTTCATTGATTGAGATCTAGACAATGTGGAAGTATGAAAATGCAATATTAGCCATCTTTAGTGTCGTGCTTCAGTTGGGTATTTTATGGGTATTTTAAGAACTGGAGTGTATTAAAGCTGCTCCTAAACTGCACCTGGCGTCGGCTCACCCCTTAGTGGTGCAGAAAAGTCCTGAGAGTATTGATGTAGCTAGATTCTCAGATTGAGAAGGGGAGCCATCTGTG
>NZ_JACSWC010000403.1 GCF_016888165.1 Halomicronema sp. CCY15110
AGGCCGCCGAACCGCTGTATCAAGAAGCGCTGGCGATGCGGCAAGCGCTGTTGGGCGATCGCCATCCGGATGTCGCCACCAGCCTCAACAATCTCGCCGCACTGTATCGATCGCAGGGCCGTTACGAGGCCGCCGAACCGCTGTATCAAGAAGCGCTGGCGATGCGGCAAGCGCTGTTGGGCGAGGCCCATCCCGCTGTCGCCACCAGCCTCAACAATCTCGCCGCACTGTATCGATCACAGGGTCGCTACGAGGCCGCCGAACCGCTGTATCTGCAAGCCCTACAAATTGATATTGCGGCACTGGGCGAAGACCACCCTGATACCGCTATCGATGTGGTTAACCTGGCAGTGCTATACACAGTGCTCGAACGCTTTGCTGAAGCCGAGCCACTGTATCTACAAGCAATTCACGTATTTGATCAACGGCTCGGCGAAAGTCATCCCAATACCCAAACCGTTTACAACAACTTTGTCGGTTTCCTTCGCCGGGTCATCGAGTCGGGGCAAACCGATCGCCTCTCCGATCATCCCACCACCCAAGCCCTGCTCCAGCAGCTCCAGCAGTCTTAAATCTCACCGGAGGCCCCCGGTCCCTGGGTCGTGCCTTCAGGAGATCAGGCCATCTGGCAGGGACCGGGTGCCGGGAGCGATCGGTGGGGCGCGAGGGGACGGGTCCCTGTCGGCTCAACCGGAAAGCTCAGGTATCAGCCAAGGGACCCGTCCCCTGATGGGGGTGATTTTTGAGGCGCGAGGGGACGCTTCCCTGGATCAATGCCTGGATATTCTGGTTGAACCGCCAGGGAAGCGTCCCCTGATCTATCCATGAGCGGAGTCAGACCGCAGCACCCGACTGGCATTGAGAATCGCGAGCAAGGCCACCCCCACATCGGCAAACACCGCTTCCCACAGAGTCGCTACCCCGATCGCTCCCAAGGCAATGAACAGCGCTTTCACCCCCAGAGCAAAGGCGATATTTTGCCAGACGATGCGGTGGGTGCGGCGGGCGATCGCGATCGCCTCCCCCACCTTCGACGGCGCATCGATCATGATCACCACGTCCGCCGTTTCGATCGCCGCATCGGAACCCAGGCCCCCCATGGCGATGCCCACATCGGCCCGCGCAATCACCGGGGCATCGTTGATGCCATCCCCCACAAAGGCCACCTTGTGCTGCGGGTCAGAGCGCCGCGCCAAAATCGCTTCCAGGGCCGCCACCTTATCTTCGGGCAGCAGCTCCGCCTGCACGTGGTCGATGCCCAGTTGTTGGGCGATCGCCTGCGCCACAAAAGCGCTATCCCCGGTCAGCAAATGAGTCTGGATGCCTTGAGCCTGCAAAGCCCGAATCGCCGCCGCCGCGTCCGGCTTCAGTTCATCCGCAATGTGAATCCGCCCTTGATATTCACCATCCACCGCCAGGTGGGCAATGGTGCCATCGGTGAAGCATTCGTCATGGGGAATCGCCTCGCGATGCAGCAGGCGATCGCTGCCCGCCAGCACCGTTTGCCCATTCACCTGGGCGCGAATGCCGTGTCCGGCAATTTCTTCATAGTTCTGGATGCCGGACTCGTCGATCGCCCCATCGAAGGCGCGCCGAATGGACTGCGCCACCGGATGGGTGGACTGCGATTCCGCCTGGGCGGCGAGGGCCAGCAGTTGGCGATCGCTCATGCCATGGTGCGCCACAATGTCAGTGACCTGAAAGTTGCCCTGGGTCAGCGTTCCCGTCTTGTCAAACACCACCGTTTTCACCTGGGTGAGGGCATCTAAATACGTCGCCCCCTTCACCAAAATGCCCTGCTTGGCCGCCGCCCCAATGCCGCCAAAAAAGCCCAGCGGCACACTAATCACCAACCCACAGGGACAGGAAATCACCAAAATCACCAGGGCGCGATAGCCCCAGGTTGCCGCTGTCGCCCCCGGCACGAGGAGCGGCGGCAGTAAAGCGACCGCCAGGGAAAGGAACACTACAGCGGGGGTGTAAATCTTCGCAAACCGAGTGATGAATTTTTCGGTCTGGGCCTTTTTGCTGCGGGCATTTTCCACCAGGGCCAAAATGCGGCTGATGGATGACTCGCCAAAGGGACGAGTGACGCGCACCGTCAGCGTACTCGACTGGTTCACCATCCCCGCTAACACCGGCTCGCCCACCGCCACCGATCGCGGCACCGATTCCCCCGTCAGGGCCGATGTATCCACCCGCGACGTGCCCGTGAGCACGTCACCATCCAGCGGCACCTTTTCCCCCGGTCGCACCCAAATCACGGCTCCCACCGGGACGGTCTCCGGGTCAACAGCCGTGAGGGTGTCGCCCGTCTGCAGATTGGCCGTGTCGGGCCGCACCGCCAGCAGCGCTTGAATGGAGCGCCGCGATCGCCCCACCGCCAAGCCCTGCACCAGCTCGCCCACCTGAAAGAACAGCATGACGCCGACGGCTTCGGGCAGCTCTTGAATCGCGATCGCGCCCAGGGTGGCGATCGTCATCAAAAAGTTTTCGTCAAACCAGCGGCCCCGCAGCACATTGCGGCCAGCGGTGGTCAACACGCCCCAGCCGCAGAGCAAATAGGCGGGCAGCAGCACCGCATATTCCGCAAGGCCCCCCGGTGTGGCTTGCAGAGCCTCGTTAAACACCAGACCGATGACCAACAGCGGCACCGAAATCAGGATCGGGCTGAGCTCTCGCCAGAGATTCATCGCTGCAGGACTGTCGCCACAGCCACAGGCCTGGGGGGCCACTGCGGAAGATGAGGCACTCTCCCGATCAGCGGCCGCCGGGGCTGTACAACAGTCGCGATCGGGCGTTTTCTGCTGGGCCATGTGAGCGTTGGCGACTGGGACAGAGTGACGAGAGCAATCGTGGCCGTGCGTATCTGACATCTTGGGAGTCCGATAGACAACTGAATATCTGAGTTGACGTTCAGGTATTGCTTGTCATGATAGCAGCTGTTCTGGCGGCGCTTATCAATGGCGTGAGTAACCCGCTCTCTGTCGGTAAAACAAGCGGCAAACCGAGGCGACCAACTTCATCCCGCCGAACAGCGGACAGGGCCACCCGTTCTGGTCACCCGTCGGGGGCCAATTTTTGTGTTTCAGGATTTGTCGGGAGACCCTTCTACGAAGGCAATTCGCTAACGTTACACTGTGAAAGACTTTAGCGACGACGATAGTTTAAATGAGCGTGATTTCCACTTATTGCCGAGGTTTTGGGGTTGTTTTAGCCACCGCCAGTGTTGTGATGATCGGGTGCTCTCGCCCAGAGACGGGGGGCGATGCCGCCAATGCGATCGCCCAAGCCCAGGCCGGAGAGTGCTTGGACTGCGACCTGTTGGGGGCCGATTTGGCAGGCCAAAGTTTGAAGGACGCTAAATTCAACCGCTCCAACCTCAGTAACGCCAAGCTAGCCGGGACTGACCTGAGCAATGCGCTGATGGACAGCGTTGACCTACAAAATGCCGACTTGTCGAACGCGAACTTAACGCAAGCGGCGTTGACGACGGCCAACCTGACAGATGCCAATCTCAAAGGCGCTGATTTGAGCGGGGCGTACCTACGGGGAGCCAACTTGTCCGGCACAGACTTCACTGACGCCAACCTGACCGGCGCGAACCTCGCCAGCACCAACTTAGAAGAAGCCGTGTTAGACGGAGCCACCTTGGAGGGTGCCACCCTGCCCGAAGGATTCACCGCGCCGTAAAAGTAGTTAACGCCAGCGGTCTCGGTGAGGCCGTGGGTGCGTGGATGGGTCGCTGAGTATGCTCGCTAGTGGACAGCCGAGACCGCTGTTCCAACTGAATAATTCCTTATCTCTGAGCCGTTCCAATCGTGGCGTCGGGGAACGCGGTTAAGCGCTCCCCGGCTCCTGATTAGGGGTTGCTAGTCATCGACCCCGGCGATGGGCGCGAAGCCCTGACGCTGCACGTTTTCGCTCACATGGCGCGGCTCTAAAAATTGCAGCAAATAGTCCGGCCCACCAGCTTTGGAGCCGACGCCAGACATCTTGAGCCCCCCAAAGGGATGCCGCGACACGATCGCGCCGGTGATGCTGCGGTTGATGTACAGATTGCCCACCACAAAATCGGTTTGCACCCGGTCAATGTGCGACGGCGTGCGGGAATAGAGACCGCCCGTGAGACCGTAATCGGTGTTGTTCGCAATGGCTAAAGCGGTGTCAAAATCCGGGGCCTTAATCACGGCTAGCACCGGGCCAAAGATTTCCTCTTGGGCAATCACCGCGTCGGGAGCGACGTCAGTAAAGACCGTGGGCGGAATAAAGTAGCCCTGCTCAGGAGCCGACAGAGACAGGGCCAACGTCGCCTCTTGCTTGCCCGTTTCGATGTAGCTCAGAATTTTTTCCTGGGCCTTAGCGTCGATGACGGGGCCAACTTTGGTGCTCGCCGCTGCGGCATCGCCCACATGCAGCGATCGCGTCGCTTCAATCAGCCGATTCAAGAAGGTTTCATAAATCGCCTCAACCACAATCACGCGGGAGCAAGCCGAACACTTTTGCCCGCTAAAGCCAAACGCCGAATACACGACGCCCTGCACCGCCTGATCGAGATCCGCACTTTCATCCACGATGATGCCGTTTTTGCCGCCCATCTCCGCGACCACGCGCTTCAGATGCTTTTGCCCGGGCTGCCACTGCGCCGCTTTGGCATAGATTTCGCACCCGACGGCCCGTGAGCCCGTAAAGGCAATCATATGAATATCGGGATGCTGCACCAGATGCGCCCCCACCGTGGCACCGATCGCGGGCAAGAATTGTAGCGCCCCGGCGGGAATGCCCGCTTCGTAAAGGATTTCGACAATTTTGGCGGCAATGACGGACGAGTTTTCAGCGGGCTTCAGCAGGGTACAGTTGCCCGCCACTAGCGAGGCCACCGTCATGCCTGTCGTAATGGCAAACGGGAAATTCCAAGGGGAAATGACGACGGTCAGGCCGCGCGGAAAGTAGCGGTAGCGATTGGTTTCACCGGGATAGTCATAGGCGTAGCCCGCGTCGAGTCGTTCCATTTCATCCGCGTAGAAGCGGCAAAAGTCGATCGCTTCCGACACTTCTGGATCGGCCTGTCCTAGCGGCTTTCCGACTTCGAGCACAATCCAGGCATTGAGTTCGGCCCGGCGCGACTCCATGAGGTCAGCGGCGCGGCGCAGGATGGCGGCCCGTTCCGCTGGCGGCGTCGCGGCCCAGTCGGCCCAGGCCGCTTTGGCTCCGGCGATCGCGGCATCGGCCTGGGCTTGACTGGTCAACCCCACCTTGCCAATCAACTGCGACGGGTTTGAGGGATTCACCGAATCCAAACTAGTGTCAGTATTCACCGCCTCACCATTGATGATGGGACGGTAGCGCTGACCGAGCTGCTGGCGCACCGTCTCCATGGCCTCAGTGGCGGCATCCCGTTCAGCCGCGATCGCATAATCGGTATCCGCCGAATTTTCAAACGGGGGAGCCCATTCGCCCCAGTCTTCCGGTTCCCCAGCCTCGACCGCCTGATCTTCGGGCGCAAACTGAGGGGCAGCGAGCAAATCTTCCACCGAGGCGTCTTCCAGGTTTTGCCGCAAAAAGGAGCTGTTCGCAGTATTTTCCAACAGGCGGCGAATCAAGTAGGACATGCCGGGGATCAGTTCCCCAAAGGGGGTATAGACCCGCACACGATACCCTTTATCCGCCAGAATTTTCGCCAACTTGTCCGCCATGCCGTACAGCACTTGCAGCTCAATGTTGCGTTTGGGAATCTTCAGTTCCTCCGCGATCGCCATGGCATAGGCCTGCGATCGCACATTGTGACTGCCAATCGCGGCGTAGAGATATTGATGATTTTCCAACAGTAGACGTGTCATCTGCTCAAAGTTGGCATCGGTCGACACCTTTTGGCTGTAGACCGGGGTGGGCCAGTTATTTTGCCGCGCCAGGATGGTTTCCTGATCCCAATAGGCCCCTTTGACCAGGCGGACGGTGACCGGCGTGCCCCGCTGTTTGGCCCAGGCGACCAACCCTTCTAAATCCTCATAGCTGTCGCGCAGATAGGCTTGCATGGTGACGCCCAGGTCATCGCGATCGCGGAATTCCGGCTCCAGCAGCAGATCTTTCAGAATCGCCAGGGTCAGATCCTTATACTCGTACTGCTCCATGTCGAAATGCACCATCACCCCCAGCTCGGCTGACCGCCGGAGCAAGGTGCGAATGTGCTGACTCACTGCCTGCCGACTGCCCTCAGCATCGAGCGGATCGAACTGAGAATAAAAAGCGGTCAGCTTCACTGACACTTGCACTTTAGACAGGGGGTGATCCCCCGCGCGGTCAATCGCGTCCACGGTTTTCCAATTTTTGGCCGCTGCTGAGAGCTGCGCCATCAAGTCCAAATAGCGATACAGATAGGCTTCCGCTTCCGCCTCGGTAATCACCGCCTCCCCCAGCAAATCCATGGTGAAGGTAAGTTTGTCCTTCCGCATCCGCTCGATCGCTTTGATCGCCTTGTCCATGTTCTCGCCCGAGATGTAGCGATAGGCGAGGGTTTCGACCGCTGGAGCCACCGTGGTGGCAGCCAACTGCCCCGGCATCGAGTCCGGATTGGTGAAGTTCAGCAAGCTCTTCAGCGCCCCGGGCAATTCCACCGCATCGGCAGACAGATACTCTTGCAAGTGACGGGCAATTTCGGGCTTGCTGCGCAGAGCGGGCAGCGCATCAATGAAGCGAAAAAGCTGCACCTTCAACCCCGGATTGTCCATAGCGAAGTCCATAATCTTGTCGTCCCAGCGCATTTGGTCGCGCATCTGGGCGAGAAAATTTTTCTTTTCCCGAGTCGCCATCAGCAAACCATTGGCGATCGCTAGCGTCTTAGTTTCGTAATCAGGCTTTTGCAGTTGGGTAACCATATTTTCTGTGTGGAAATTTCAATTACAGAGTTTGAATGAAACTGATTACAGCCTAACGTCTGAGCAATCAGATTACAGCCTTGGCAATTTGTAAGTTTTAAGAAGTCATCACCAATCAACACCATCACAATCAGCTTACAAACCAGCCACCGTAAAATGATTGAAAGTCATGTCACGAGAGATTGGCCCTGCCAATTTCTGATTCCATGGCTTAGTCCGACATTTTGTTAACAATCGATACATGATAGATTCTTGATGAGCCTTAAAATAGGAATGTAGAAGCGCATATAACTTAATATTTGCTTAACTACAAATTCAAAAAAATCTTCATCGAGCTAGCACTGCTCAACATCTGCGTTCAAATAGTTATGAGAGGATTACATAATGCCCTTGTTTTCTAGCGAAAACGTTCTAGTTCCCATTGACTTCTCCGATGAAGCCATGAAGGCACTCAAAGACACCTTGGAATTTGTCAAAGATCCCGCCAAGGTTCATGCGTTATACGTATTGTCTCCTCTCGAAGCAACCGATCCTGGTGTCGTTTGGCAAACGGTTGACGACAATACCCGCATCGCCAAAATCCGTGAAATGTACACCAAACATTTTCCAGAAGAGATTTATCAGAAGATTAAATTCACGGTGGAAGTGGGAAATCCCAGTTCTGAGATTATTGACTACGCCCAAAGCAACGGCATGGACTTAATTGTCATTCCCTCTAGCGGTAAGACGGGCTTATCCAGATTTTTCATGGGGTCAGTCTCAGAAAAAGTGGTGCGGTTCTCCCACTGTCCAGTACTAGTCATTCGCCATTAGCCAAGAGGCCGATTGAGCGAGTTTTGCAACAGCGCATCCCAAGTTTTTAATCCATCAAGGATTTAGGACAGGCATCTCGTTCGTGAGCAGACTTCACACGACAAACTTGGGATGCACTTATTTCCAAATGACGGATATTAGCCTCTATCTGGTCAAGTCTCTGCCTGCTTCAGGCTTGAAAGAGTTTGTCCCCGCGATCGCTCGCGGGGTAAGCCCACTTAGCCGCCATTTTCCTTAATAATTGCACCTCCGAAAGTAAATTGTTTTTCATGCAGCGGAGTCTGGCTCAATCGCCAGATGCCGCTATTTTTATATATTTTATTTTTTATATATTTTATATAGTCAAAAAGTATCCAGTTCGCTCGGCGTAAATCATCGGCCCGTTGTGCCCCTCCACCTAAAATTCTTTCCCAAAAAGTGAAGGACTTCCGTCTAGTTGCCCCTCGCCCATTTACCAAGGGGACGACGGGGGACAGACGCGGATCGATTTTCCGCCGGGTGGATAGATCTCTAATGCAGTGGACTCTAATTCAGCGGCTGGAATCGAGCCCTAGAACGACCAAGTTCCCCCCATTGATGCTCGCTGCGTACTCTCTCACTTGATTGGCGCGGTGAAGTCTGCTCTAGTCATCGCCGTGTGGTTTTGGTTCGAGCGGCGATCGCAGCGCGCGACCCAAGGAGAGCGATCGCCTCCGGCCAAACCCGAGGAGAGGATTTCCCCCTAAATGATGTCTCGCTGTGCTCGTTTAGGCTATCGACACCAGCGCTAGATACGGCTTCAGCTCATCATTCCCACAGTTAACGATCACAGTCGACATTTTTGCCGACCAGTACAGTTGCAAAAACTCAAACTGTATCCGAAACAATTTACCGGGATTGCCCCTGTGCATTCCTGGGCGGATTGCCGAAAATCAAGGTGTTGTCACTGATTCACTAAGACCGCATGAACATCACTCAAAGCCGCTATGAGTGCCCCCGCTCCTGGCTGATGGCTGGGTGTGAAGGGGGCAAACTGGCAGGCGTCAATCTGACCACTGTTGCCAATATCACTAAGCCATGACGTAAGTATGTAGCTTTTGCATAGTTGCCATCGACCAGAGTGTTTGTTCTTAAAAGTAGGGTTTTTTAAGATCAAGACAAGTCAACAAGAGAACCCAATATTCAAGGAGCCAGTTATGTTTTGGCTTTCAATTTCTACCCATGCTCCAGAACTGAGAGGCTTAGCCCCTAAAACCTTGCCGTGGAGCTTTTTACAAACTTTTTGGCAATTTTGCCAATCCTACGGTGAATATCAGTCGCTTCCTCCCAGTCAACGTCGTCGCTTCATCATTGAGAAAGAAACTTGTCAAGAAATGGACTCTCACTCCTAAGGGCAACCTGGCGGCAAGTCGCTCAACTGATGAGTGGATTCTGGTGCAAGGAGAAGATTCGGCCACAGCCATTAAAAACCTGACTAGCCGAATTTTCTCCCTGTCAGACTCGGCGGCTCGTTAACCGTTGCCGCCAACTGTCCCAAATCTATTCAGAAGGGGTGCTCGCTGTCGCGAGTTCTTCATAGGTCGGCATCTGTCCCGACTTCAACCGTTGCCAGTAGTCCTTCAAATCACCCGCCAACTCGTTCGACAAGATATAGCAGCCCACCAAGTTGGGGAAGGCCATGCCCAGCAGCATCAAGTCGCTAAAGTCGATGATGAGGCCCAGGCTGGTCAAGGTACCTAAGAAAGTACAGGTCACGTAGATCAGCTTGAACAGCAGAGTGCTGCGCTCACCAAAGAGATATGTCCACGCTTGGATGCCGTAGTAGCTCCAGGAAATAATCGTGGAAAAGGCAAACAGGCAAACGGCAATACTCAGGATAATGGGGAACCAGCCGATCACAGATTCAAAGGCGCTGGAGGTCATGGCGACGCCGCTTAAGGTGTCACCCGTGTCTTGGTAGACCCCGGTCAAAACGATCGCGATCGCAGTCATATTACAGATCACGATGGTGTCGATAAAGGGCTCTAGCAGAGACACCATGCCTTCACGAATGTGCTCATCGGTACGGGCCGCAGAGTGAGCGATCGCTGCCGACCCTACACCCGCCTCGTTTGAGAAAGAACTCCGACGAATCCCCTGCACCATCACACCGACCAAACCACCAGCCACCGCCGTGGGCGCAAACGCTTCGCTGATGATGGTGCCGATCGCAGCGGGCACTTGACCAATATTCACGATGATGACAAAAAGACAGGCGATCGCATAAATCGCCGCCATCGCGGGGACGAGCTTTTCCGCCACCGCCCCGATCCGGCGAATACCGCCGATAATCACAAAAGCCGACAGCCCCGCCAGAATCAAACCAAAAATCCATGCTGGCAAGCCCGGAATCAAGCCACTAATGGCCGCATAGGCCTGGTTTGACTGGAACATATTGGCCCCGCCCAAGCTGCCACCGATGCAGAGAATGCAGAAGAGCACCGCCAAACCCTGGCCCACGGGCCGCATCCCCTTCTCCGAAAGGCCCCGGGTGAGGTAGTACATCGGCCCCCCCAGCACCGTACCGTCGTCTAGGATGCGACGATACTTAACGGCTAACGAGCACTCGACAAACTTGGTCACCATACCGAGGAATCCAGCCAAAGTTAGCCAGAACATGGCACCCGGACCACCCAGTTGAATCGCCACGGCCACCCCAGCAATGTTGCCCAAGCCCACGGTGCCAGAGACCGCTGTTGCCAGTGCCTGGAAGTGAGAAACTTCTCCTTCGTCATGGGGATCGTCATACTTGCCCTGCACCACATCGATCGCGTGCTTAAAGCCGCGCAGGTTGATAAAGCCCATGCGCAGCGTAAAAAATAGGGCGGCGACAAACAGCCACAGCACAATAAAGGGGAAGCCGTTTTCTCCGCCAATCTTGAAGAACAGCAGGGTGGCCATGACGTTGACAATGGGCGCGAAGATCACATCTACCCCTGTCAACGTCTCATCCTGGGCGAGACCGGGTCGGGCCAACAAAACCAGAAAAATGCCTGCCAGGGAAATTACCAGCAGGGGATTCCGGGGATTCAACAGCTTCGACAATAGTCTCGGAAAAGCGGCATCAGCCTCCGAGTCAGGGTGCCGTTTTACATAACTCATGAGAATCTCTCGTATAACAAATATCAAACATTCAGCACGACGATTTCACCACCTGGCAACTGCTTAATCTCCCAACACAAGCACATTTAAAAAACGCTTTTGGGAACCCTCTATTTCCATGCATAAAAACAGTTCATCGCTTAAATGAACCGGCTGGGCTGAGTAAAAACAGCGGGTGGCAACTTCCTAGGCAGCCGAGAAGACACCTTCCTGATCAGCCTAGAAGAAACCGATAGTCAGGACTAAGCAGGCAACTCTACCCACGCGATAATTGTGAGCCCAGGTGCGAGGGTACCTCGTCACCCACTCAGAAAACTGTGGGTAGTCCACTGGGGTCTAGGAACGATAACGAACTGTCATCCTTCCAAACGTGCCGATAAAACACGCTTTTAATTACAAAGTTCCAGGTAGGCCGAATAATGCTCCTAGAACACGGCTGAACCCAAAAAAATGAATCAGGTTAGACCCAATGGCGATGCGGTGGCTTAATTACGACACAGCATAGAGAGATATTTATCGTTTTATGACTTCTTTGCTGTTATTTTCGACACGTTGAGCCCTTGGCCCAGTCACCCGAAATATTACTAAATCGGCGGCAGCTCGACTGCGTAATCACCCCAGTATGAAAGGCTATTGGCGATGTTGCCCGACATCAAAAAACACGAGTGATTAGTTTATTTAATCGTTGCAATAAAAAAAACGAAAGTCGAGCCGGATGGGAGCATGTCAGGTTTGCCGCCCTCATTGACACCGGCCTCAGGCCCAGTGACGGTTGTGGTATACCGACTTGCCCCTGGCTTGGATGGCTCATGATGTGGGCGGTGCGCGCACGGCTGCTGGAGGTGCGACTGGTGTGGCAACGCGATCGCCCCCTGCGACCCAGGCGGCAACTCATAAAACCGTTTGAACCCATGCACTAACCGCCAGTAAAGTTTTCTTAAGGTCCTGGTAAAGGCACCTTTGACCTGTTCCCCCTCGGCTGTTTTGGGCACTATTATTTGAGCGTTCAATCAAAATATTTCACCGAATGCGGTGCCCCTTGAGCCGCTTTGTCGGGGGCATCACCGTTATGTTACGGGTGCATTGATAACCATGATTTTCCGTCGTCCTTGCCAATTCGCAGATGGGCCGCCCTCGCCCCCCTGCCCTAGCGGGCCAAAGCCGGGCACACGACCTGACTGGGGCGGCGCTCACCATGCTCACTAAGCAGCTGATTTACGTCACCGGGCTACCCCGTGCGGGTTCCACCCTGCTCTGTCAACTGCTGGGCCACCACCCCGACATTTACTGTACCGGCCACAGTTCGCCCCTGTGCCCCACCCTGGTGGGCCTGCGGCAGCACCTCAGTAATGACGACTTTCTCCGCGCCCAGCTCGATGTCGAGTTTGACCTCGTCTATCAGCGGCTGATGAATGCCTTTCGCGGCTTTATGAATGGCTGGTTTGCCGAGTCGGACAAAGCCTGGGTAGTGGACAAAAATCGCGGCTGGCTGCACCACCTGGAAACCGTCGCCCAGCTCGACCCCGACTTTCGCATGGTGGTGTGTGTGCGCGAACTGGGGCAAATCGTCGGCTCCGTCGAAGCGCAACACCAAAAGACGATCTTGCTCGACTTTCCGGATCATTCCGCTAGCCTCAGCCGCTATGGCCGCGCCGATAAGTTACTCGGCCCCGAAGGTGTCGTGGGCTCGCCCCTCCGTTCCCTCGAAGCGCTGCAAGATCTCGACCCCGCCTTGCAAAATCGCCTCTATTACCTGGTATTTGAACACCTGATGCAAGAGCCTGTGCAGACCATGCAGGGTCTCTACACCTGGCTGGGCCTGCCCGCCGCAGACTTTGACCCGCAAAATCTCACGGTAACCCCCCACGAAAGCGACAGCTACTACCGCTTTAAGTTTCCCCACGCCACCCGCTCCCAGATTTCTCCCCCCACGCCCCATGCGGTGCCGCCCCGCATTCAGCAGCAAATTCATCAAAACTTCGCCTGGTTTTACCAAATCTTCTATCCCGGTTTGCTCCCCCAGCCAGAAAATTCTTCTTAGCCACGCCCTCTTGTCCCTCTCCTCTTGTCCCTCTCCTTTTTAAGGCTACTAAGTACACACAAGTCATGTTGTAGTAGGATGCTGCCAGAAAACATGGGG
>NZ_JACSWC010000404.1 GCF_016888165.1 Halomicronema sp. CCY15110
AGGCCGCCGAACCGCTGTATCAAGAAGCGCTGGCGATGCGGCAAGCGCTGTTGGGCGATCGCCATCCGGATGTCGCCCAAAGCCTCAACAATCTCGCGGAACTCTATCGATCACAGGGCCGTTACGAGGCCGCCGAACCGCTGTACCAAGAAGCGCTGGCGATGAAGAAAGCGCTGTTGGGCGAGACCCATCCATCGGTCGCCACCAGCCTCAACAATCTCGCAGAACTCTATCGATCCCAGGGCCGTTACGAGGCCGCCGAACCGCTGTATCAAGAAGCGCTGGCGATGCGGCAAGCGCTGTTGGGCGATC
>NZ_JACSWC010000405.1 GCF_016888165.1 Halomicronema sp. CCY15110
GATCGCCCAACAGCGCTTGCCGCATCGCCAGCGCTTCTTGATACAGCGGTTCGGCGGCCTCGTAACGGCCCTGGGATTCGTACAGCCCCGCGAGATTGTTGAGGCTGGTGGCGACATCGGGATGGCGATCGCCCAACAGGGCTTGCCGCATCGCCAGGGCGTCTTGATACAGCGGTTCGGCGGCCTCGTAACGGCCCTGGGATCGATACAGTTCGGCGAGATTGTTGAGGCTGGTGGCGACAGCGGGATGGCGATCGCCCAACAGGGTTTGCCGCATCGCCAGGGCGTCTTGATACAGCGGTTCGGCGGCCTCGTAACGGCCCTGGGATTGATACAGAAGTGCGAGATTGTTGAGGCTGGTGGCGACAGCGGGATGGCGATCGCCAAAGCGGCTACGGGTCACGGTCAAGCACTCTTGCCACCAGGGTTCTGCCTGACCGTAATCGCCTTGACCCTCATAAAATCGGGCTAGTCCCACAAAGGGCCAGAGCAAGGCTTCGTTCTCATCGGCGAGCCACGGTTGCCAGGTAGTGGCGGCTTCGGCCAGGTGGGGCATGGCGGGCGTCAGGGCCAAAATCTGCTCGCGGGTGGGGGTTTGGGGTATTTGCTGGGCAATTTGCACCAGTTGTTGGCAATAATCTCGCTTCAGCCCCTCGGCCTCGGCCCAGTCTGCCAGCTTGAGACGAAAGAACTCACGAATCAGCTGATGCAGTTGCACGGTGTCGGCATCAACCCAATTCAGCAGGCTGCGGTTAATTAGTCCGTCATCGCGCCAGTCTTCCAGGTCGTCGGGGTCAGTGTCGTCATGCCACTCTGTCAGCCACCCCCAGGGAATGGGGGCCAGGGCAAACAGGCTAAGGCGATAGGCCAGGGCTTGCACGGGCGCGTCCAGGTCTTGCCAACTGAGTTCAAAGGCGGCGGCGACGCTCTCGTGGTCGGCGGTCATGTCGGGGCGGGCTTGGCCCAGGGCGCGCGCCTCTAGGCGTTTGGCCTCTAGCTGGGCTTGCAGTTGGGCCAGCGTCCAGGTCGGCTTCCGCTGCAAAAAGCGCCCCACCAACTCCAACCCCAGGGGCAAATAGCCCAGCCATTCGCACAGCGCTTGGGCGGTATCGCGTTCGGCCTCCAGCCGCTCCGCGCCGATCAGTGACGCCAGCAGCGCCAGCGAGGCCGCTTCGCTCAGCACTGCAATCTCAAACGACCGAATCGACGCCCCCAGTTGCAATCGGGTGGTCAGCAGCACCCAAAAGCGACCGTGATCGGGCGGCAAATAGGGCTGAATCGCCTGGTAAGCAGCGATGTCGTCTCGCCCGCTAACGTCGTCAATCACCACCAACACGTCGCCAGCCCCAGGCCAGTGCCGCCAACAAAATTGCGCCTGACGGGCCAAATCGATATCGGTGGGCACCGTCAAGCCCAACTGATCGGTGGCAAAGTTGACGATTTCGGTGCCGATGTTTTGCTCTTTGGCCGCTAGCCAGCAAATGCCGCCGGGGTAGGTGGCTTGGTCGCGGTGGTGGCGGGCATATTGCAGCGCCAGTTCGGTTTTGCCAATGCCCCCCATGCCCCGAATCGCCGTAATGGCGAGGCGATCGGCCTGCTGCAGCTGATCGTGCAGGTTCGCTAAATCTTCGTCGCGCCCGACAAACGCCACCGCCCCACTGCGCGGCAGGTTGTTAGGACATGAGCTTTTGCCAGGAAAGGCTATCTGCTGCGGGGTGACTCGCTCAGTCGGGGGCGTGCTATCAGGAAAGCTTGGGCGGATATCGGGTTTACCGCGTTCCTTCAAGGCATTCAGCAGCAACCGTTCGGCCTCGGCTTCACCTTTCCCCACCAGATCCACATAGATTTGCGGTGCCAACAACCCCGTCGGCTGGCACTCCCCCACCCGAATCGGCAACAGCCGCCGCTCTGCCCCCGTCGGGTCTTGGGCAAAGGCCGCCCCCCACTCCGGCTGCGTATATAGCCCTTGCAGATAGTTGTTCGACAGCACCATGACCGTGACTTGGGAGCCAGCCGTGGCCTTTTGCATCTCTAGCGCAAAGTTACTCCCAGGCCGAAAGTCCCACACATCAATGACGGCGGTGTAGCCCTGTGCTTCCAGCACCCAGGCAATCCACTCGGCCCAGGTCTGGTCGGCGCGGTTGTAGCTAACAAAAAAATCGTTCACAGCGATCGCAATAATTGCGCAACGACAGGTTCTAACCAGCGAGCCGCCTTTTTTACCCCGCTCCGGCCAAGCTGCCATTATCGTAGCCCCAGACTGCGACTCCGGCACGATGGCCCGCCCGCCCGCGCCAGCGTAAATTTTGGCAACCAGGGGCGCGATCGCGCTGACGAACCCGCAACTTGAGTTAGGGTTATGGGCAAACTGGAGTGTATTTTGGTCGGGTGACCCTATGGATCTGCTCAAGATTGGCGATCGCGTGTTGCAGTCGGATGAATTGGTGCCGCTACTCAGCAAAACCAACCTGCTGTCGCGAGTCATTCAAGAAGTCATTATCGACGATGCGATCGTGGGCATCGACCTCACCGAAGACGAAATCAAAGTCGCCGAAGCCGCCTTTTGTCAGCGCAACCAAATCAGCAATCCCGAAGAAGCCAATGCCTGGGCCAAACAGCAATACGGCACCCCCGACCTGGTGCGCACCACGGCAATCCGCGACCAACAGTTAGCCAAGTTCAAAACCCAACAATTTGGCAAAGACCTGGAATCCTACTTTCTCCAGCGCAAAAGTCGTTTAGACCGCGTGCTGTATTCCCTGATTCGCACCAGTCAACTGGGCCTCGCGCAGGAACTTTACTTTCGCATCCATGACGACGGCCAACCGTTTGCCGACCTCGCCAAAGACTATTCCGAAGGCCAAGAAGCCAAAACCGGCGGCTTGATTGGGCCAGTGGAGTTGAGTGTGCCCAATCCCGCGCTGGCGGGGCTGCTCTCAGTGAGCAAGCCGGGACAAATCTGGCCGCCTAAGCGCATTGGCGAATGGTACGTGGTGGTGCGCCTGGAGAAGTTTTTTCCGGCGCAGCTCGATGAGCCCACCAAAGACCGCCTGCTCGAAGAACTCTTTCAGACCTGGATGCGGGAGCAATTGCAAAAGTCGCCCGTGACCATTCCCACGGCGGAGACGATTACCGTTGCCGCCGAGCCCCCGACCCCCGAGCTGGCGGCGTCGATTCCCCTCAACCGGGACGATATCGCCCCAGCAACGCCCCCAGATGCAGACATGACTGATTCTTCATCGCCGAATGCGCCGGACGATCCCTGGCAATAGCGCCCTGTCAGCAACGCTGACCAGCTAGGGGACTGGCGCGCAAACAAGCTCCCCATGAACCGAGTTTCGACTCCGCTCAACTCTCGATGCTGGTAGGTTGAGCGAAGTCGAAACCGGATTGAACGGGTAC
>NZ_JACSWC010000406.1 GCF_016888165.1 Halomicronema sp. CCY15110
CGGGACCAGGCATTCGACGTCAGCCTCTAAAACTCACTCCTTAAGGATATATGCATTTCCGCCATGCGGTACTAGTCTGTACGGTTCCTATATATCTTCTAAGGCTACTGATAGCAGTTCTTAAATCAGGTCTAGGACGTTCAAACGTCCACCACTTATCCTTAATTTTTTGATCGCGTTCAACTGTACGTTCCGGGTAAACTTTTTCTAAAAGCCATTGATAAACTTTGGGATATTCAGCCTGTATTTCTTCTATGGATTTGCCATAACAGTCAATGATATATGCATCACGACTGACTTGCGTTAAATCGCGCCCATTCATATAAGGCTTGATCAATACTCTTTCGCCCTCTGAGAACCCTTCGAGTTCATCTTTTGAAAGAATGAATCCTGATCCGTAAGGTTTTACGCCAGGGCAGCATAATTTTGCTTGTGCTTTGAGTGGTATGGAGGAAGAAATATCTACTCCAACACTTAAATCGTCGAAGATATGGCCTACATTTTTCCATTCGATTTCGATATTCTCGGCTTCATCTTCTGGTGTAGAGGACTTCGCTTCATTAATCACTGTCCCTAAAGAGCATGATGTTAAGGCTTTTTCATCAGCATATCTTCCACTGGTCATGGATATTCTAACCGCTGCTCCTTCACTGTCCCAAGGATGATCAGGAATGGCGAAAAAGAGTTGAATTCCTTTTTTCTTCTTTTGATGTATCTCAATAAGCTTTCTCTGTCTAATTTGTCTAATCGTGTTTGTTGTGATAAGTCCAAAATACCGGAGAACTTTGCCCTCAATTGCAATAGCAGATTTGTGCCACCAGTACATTACATAATCGACCGTTTCAGGTACTTCTGGATATGTGTCTCGAAGAGTTTCAGCATATCCATCTCCGAAAATCTCTCGCATATCGCGATTACCAACAAACGGCGGATTTGACACCACATAATCCGCTTCCGGCCACTCCGCAGGCCGAGGATTCAAATACCGATAAATGGGAATCTGATCACTCGGATCGGGCACCTCTTCCCCCGTCACCGGATGCCGCAGCTTGCGGCCACCCCACCGCGTCCTTACCTGCCCCGTCGCCGGGTCAACGTCCTCCTCCTTGCCGTCATAGGCCAGCACCGCATCCCGGCATTCAATGTTGTGATATTCCCGCAGCACCGGCTCCACCGGGGGCAGGTCGCCAAAGCGGCGAAAATGCCACTGCAAATACCCAATCCAGATCACCAGATCCGCGATCGCTGCTGCCCGTGGGTTAATCTCAATGCCCAAAAACTGCGACGGGTTCACCTGGTTAAAATCGAGTTTGAGCTGAGCCTGCCCGGTGATGTCCTCCAGGCGCTTCAGCACCTCCGACTCTAGCTGCTTCATCAAGTCCAGCGTCACATACAGGAAGTTGCCCGTGCCGCAGGCCGGGTCGAGGATGCGGGTGTGCCGCAGTTCCGTGAGAAAGGCTTCTAGAGTGGCGATCGCCTTCTTCTTTTTCGCCGGGGTGGGGTCATCGCCGAGCTGCTGCTTCGCCTCCCCCTGCACCACCACCCACTGGGCCTGCAACGGCTCCATCACCACGGGCCGCACCAGCCGCTCCACATAGGAACGCGGCGTGTAGTGGGCACCGAGCTTGCTGCGCTCCTTGGTATCCAGCGCCCGCTCCAGCAGCGTGCCAAAGATGGCAGGCTCCACATTTTGCCAATCCCGTTCCGCCGCCTTCAGCAAAATCTGAATTTGGTCTGCCGACAGGTCAAATGCGATCGGGTCAGCAAACAAGCCCCCGTTAAACCGCAGCAGTTGCCCGTGAAAGCCAAAGCTGCCCCCCTCATTCATCGCCTGCCACAGCGCCTCGACCTCCGGCTTAAAGCTTTTGGGATGTTCGCACCAGCGCTCTTTGAGGGCGGTGGTAAACAACTCTTCTTTCAGCAGCTTCACATCTTCCGCAAACATGGTGAAAATACAGCGCATCAGGAAGTGGGCCACCTCCTGGGGTTCGTGCTGACCTTCCAGGGTTTTGGTCAGGTTGGCCAGGTCGGCGGCCACCTCCCGCGTCACTCGGGCGGCGATCTTCTCCGGGTTGCGCTTTTGCGGGTCAGTGAAGATATCGACAAACAGGTTAAAGACCGCTTCCTGCCGCAACGCTGACAGTTCAATATCTTCACGAGCGGCGTAGCCCCCATAGTCGCCGTTAAAGCCCGTCCACAGCTCAAAGTGACTGCCAATGTCGCAGGTGAGCAAAAACGGCGGCTTGGTCGGCACGTTGCGGGTGTAGGCGATCGCCTGCACAAACGCCTTTTCCATCGCCTTCAGATAGCTGGGGGTGCCCCGCTTGGCCGTACCTTTGCCCGTCTGGTCGCTGCCCTGCTTGGCCTCAATGATGAAGTGGTCGGCCTTGTAGAAGTCAACGAAGCCAGAAGTGACCTTGCCGCTGGGATGATACACCTTGATGTCTTTGTCAAAGCAATACGGATCATCCGCCACATTGCCTTTGGGCGGGGGTGTCTCGACCCCGAGCGCCGCACACAAATCCAGAAAGAAGCCCTGGTAGTTGGCCCGCTCGTTGCCGCCAGAGTTCTCCCACTTTTTGACAAAGGCGTCGATGCGTTGTTTCGCGGCGTCATCCATAGGGCAAAGGGGAATCACTGGAATTCCCGGCAAGGGGGCGGCGAGTTAATATTGCCCAGAGAAAAGGCGGGGGCCGCCATTCCTTACATAGATTTACTGAGCGCATCCCACCAACATCTGCACCTGACTGATGCTGTTGACGCTCCGAGACACCAACTGAGTTGACCTGAGTTGTGTTGTAGGGTTGATTGGGCGATGCTAAGACCGAAAACGATAAACTGAGTTAATCTCAGTTCACTATGGGTAAGGCGATGCAAACCCAGTCCATCACTATCGAATTACCGGAACCCGTGATGCGGCAACTGATGCGTATTGCTGCCGCGACTCAACAGCCGATTGAAGCGCTGGTGACTCAAAGCGTGCTGAGCAACCTGCCGCCCTCGGTCGATAACGCCCCATCGGAACTGCAAGCTGATTTGCTAGCCATGCAGCGCTTGAGCATTGAAGACCTATACGCGATCGCTCAAGCCCCAGCCGATGCAGAAGTATGCGATCGCCAAACCGAACTTTTAGAACGCCACGAAGATAACCAACTCACTCCTGAAGAACGCCAAGAACTGACTCAACTCCGGCAAACTGCCGATTACCTCATGCTGCGCAAAGCCTACGCCTGGTCGCTGATCCGCTGGCGCGGTCATAAACTCCCAGCATTGCAGGATTTACCGACGCCCGCATGAGCATTCCTCGAAACTTGCGGCAACAGGTGATTCAGGCGGCCAATCACCGCTGCGAATATTGTCAAACCTCCTCCCGACTGACAGGGACGCCCCTGGTGATGGAGCATATCCTACCGCGTTCTTTGGGAGGGACGGATGAGCGTGAGAATCTGGCGGCTGCCTGCTACCGCTGCAACGAATTCAAAGGAGCCAAAACCGCAGCCCTAGATCCAGAAACGGGCCAGTTAGTCCCGCTTTTTAATCCTCGAATAGAGCAGTGGCCAACACATTTTTCCTGGGGCAATGGCGGCACTCACATCATCGGCATGACTCCAACGGGACGCGCGACCGTCGTCGCCCTGCGGCTGAATAATGACAATATCGTCGCGGCTCGGGCGATGTGGATTGAATCAGCTTGGCATCCTCCGAATGAATAAGCCGAAGATTGAGTTAAGGCAAGGTAAGGGCGATCGCGATTCTGCCGCGGCAGAATTCAAACTATTGGCAACCCCATTGACTCACAGACGATGATTACTCGTGGCTTGACCCTCGGCAAATTTGCGCCCCTTCACAAAGGCCATCAGTTGTTGATTGAGACAGCTTTGGCAGAAATGGATGAGGTTATCGTCATGATTTACGATTGTTCGGAAGTCACGACCACACCCTTGCCCATAAGAGCCAACTGGATTCGCCAGTTGTATCCAATGGTGCAAGTAATAGAAGCGTGGAATGGTCCAACTGAAATTGGCGATACCCCAGCCATCAAGCAGGCTCACGAAGCCTACATCTTGCAGCAACTGCAAGGGATATCGATTACTCACTTTTATTGTCGTGAGTTTTATGGCGAGCATGTTAGCCAAGCCCTCAGCGCCCAAAACCGCCTGGTGGATTGGACGCCCAACTCAACTTGGCAGGAGCGTTGTGCCGTTCCAATATCAGCCACCCAAATTCGCAGGCACCTCTACCAGCACCGACAATACCTTGACCCGTTGGTGTATCGGGATTTGATCATCAATGTGGTCTTCCTCGGCGCGCCCTCCACGGGTAAAACGACGCTGGCAGCAGCCCTCGCGGAAGCACTGCAGACGGTCTGGATGCCAGAGTATGGCCGTGAATATTGGGAAACTCACCAGGTTGATCGGCGGCTGACCTTGGGGCAGTTAGAAGCCATCGCGATCGGGCATCTCGAACGAGAAGAAGACTTGCTCAGTCGGGCGAATCGCTACCTATTCACTGATACCAATGCCCTGACGACCTGGCACTTTGCCCGCGATTATCACGGCACCGCCACCCCTCGTCTGCAGCACCTGGCCGATCGCTGCGCCGCCCGCTATGACCTGGTGTTTCTCTGTGACACCGATATTCCCTATGCCGACACCTGGGATCGCTCGGGTGCCGCCCATCGCGAAGTCTTTCAAAAGCAAATGGTCAGCGACTTGCGCATCCGTAAAATTCCGTTCTTCCCCGTGCAGGGCGACCTCAAAACTCGGATAGGATACGTGAAACAGATTTTGCAGCGCTTCCAGAAGTACCAAACTTTAGCGGCCTGCTGGCGTCTTGACGATGATGAACCTACTGAGCATTGATGCGACGCCTTTACGGTGCGGGGCTACCCCATGAGCTATGTCGAGCTAGTGGGAACCCTCTTGTACCTGTGGTCAGTCTGGCTAATTGCACAAAAACACATGCTAACCTGGCCCGTCGGCATCGTCAGCGTACTGCTCTACATGCTGCTGTTTTACCAAGTTCGGCTCTATTCCGATGCCCTAGAGCAGGTCTACTACCTGGCCGCGAGCGTTTATGGCTGGTGGTGGTGGAGTCAAAAAGGCCCCGAGCAAGACGCGACATCAGGGTTCCATTACAGTCGTCGCCGAGTCTGGTGGTTGACGCTGGGCATCACCCTGGGGGCCGGGCTGGCTCTGGGCGGTGTCATGAGTCAGGTTCATCTTTGGCTGCCCAGACTCTTTCCGGCGGCGGCGGCGTTTCCGTTGCTCGATGCCGTCACTACCGTTATGAGCTTTACAGCGATGGTGTTAATGGCCCAAAAGCGGATTGAAAGCTGGCTGTATTGGATCGTGGTTGATGGTGTGGCAATCTGGCTCTACTTCGTGAAAGATATCCGGTTTTTATCGTTACTGTACGTGTTGCTGCTCGCGATCGCGCTCAATGGACTGCGCAGTTGGCACCAGACCTATCAAGCTACCAAGCACCAGACGGCAAGGCAGAATATCTAGCCATAGAATCTGTCCCTAACCGCGTGAATGAGGCGCGATCGCGATTCTGACGCGGCAGAATTCGTTATAGAGAATCGGAGCCGGTTTCCAACACCGCCTTCACAAAGGCACGGCCAGCCTCATTGAGATCTTGCGAGATGTTGAAGGCTAAGCCTCTGACGCGGACTTTGTTGGGGCGGATATCGAGGGGGGGAATGAGGGCTTGGGGATACACCAGGATGGCTTCAGTGGTGTCTTTGGTTTCGGCGTAGGCGATCGCCTGGTGCAAGTCGCTGGTATTTAATTTGTCAGTCCTTTTGTACTTGGTGTCGAGAACATAGCGAGTCGTGTCAGTCTGAATATCTTCTAGCACCAGGTCAATTTTTAAGGGGCCAAAGTGACTGGTGTCGAGGGGCACGGGGGCTTGTTGCTTTAACCGCAGGCCGACAGGTTTGAGTAGCTCTTCAGCGTGGGCTTTGAGCCATTCATAGACGAACGCCTCAAACAGGTCGTTCATATTTATCAGAAAGGGAATCATGCGGCGATCGCCGCTCGCCAGGCTGGGGCCGCTGTGGTCGAGGAAAAACCGACACAGGGCATGGAGCGATTGATAGTCGGTGTTGAGGCGGTTGTAGGTGTGGCCGGTGCAGTCGCGAGCAGTGCAAGGGGTGAGGGTGACGGTGCCTTGTAGGGCGCGATAGGCTTTACGGACTGTGAGCAACACCCGCTCTGAGCAGACGCCATGACGGCGGATTTGGTGCAGAGTCCACAACAGGATTTGGTTCTCGGCGATGTCGGCGGTTTGCTCTTGATAGTGGCATTGCAGGCGCGTTTCCCAGGGATGGCGGATCTGGTGGGGAATGTCGAGCCGTCCCCGCAGGCAGCTCAACCGTTCGGTTTTGGGAATGTAGGTGCGATAGAGGCCCCGGCGAGCGCGATCGCTAATGCGACGAGCGAGAATGTCGGCGAGTCGTTCATACAGGTCTTCCAGGGTGTCGCAGTGGTGCCAGTTGGCCAGCAGCTTAAATTCGCCCAGATTATAGGCGTATTCCAACATGCCAAACAGGTTTTGGATGGGAATTTTGGGCTGAATGCGGATGCCGACTGCTGGGGCCAGGGGAATGTAGCCAACATAGCTTTGGGCCGTAAATTGCCACTGGTGGCTATTGCCAATGGACGGAAATTCGACGTTGACTTGATGTTTGTGAGTGTCACGCAAGTGAAGCCCCAGGTGCTCGGCAAAGTCGGCTTGGGGCAGCGTTGCGGAGCGATACTCGATCAGCGTGATTAACTGCTGGGGGGCAACACTCATGATGGCATTACCTGAGCGCAAATCTTGGCCCACTCAAAGGCTTCTACTTTGTCGGCTTGATCGAAGAAATATTCCTGCAAGTAGGGTTCGATTTCCATTTGCCAGATGGCTTGGAGATTGGTGCTTAAATCTTGATCGAGGAAAAAGGAAGTGCCGATGGAGTATTGCGGATCGTCGATCGCCTGATTGACCGCTTCAATCAGTTGAATCAGGCTCTCTACGGCGAAGCCGGTACCCGTGTGGAATTTCCTGAGAATGTTCATGTCGGGATAGAGGGGCAGGAAGGCGAAGCGACGACGCAGGGCATGATCCACCAGGGCGATGGAGCGATCGGCGGTGTTCATGGTGCCGATGATGCGGACGTTGTGCGGAATACTGAAGGGCTTGCCACCGGCCAGGTCTACGGCTTGGTCGCGGTACTCCAGCAGATACATGAGTTCGCCAAAGACCTGGGCCAGATTGGCGCGGTTGATTTCGTCAATGATGAGGACGCAGGTATCCTGACGGGTGCGCGCTTGCTCGCAAAATTTGAGAAACCGACCGGAAACGAGGGGATAGTCGAGCCCGCCATGCTTGCCCTGTTGGGGCCGGATCCCCTGGATGAAATCTTCGTAGGTGTAGGCGGGGTGGAACTGAACGAGAGCGGAGAAGCCGTCGCCACCGCTCAATAGATGACGGGTGAGGTGCTGAGCCACAAAGGTTTTGCCGGTGCCGGGTGGGCCATAAAGGATGGCTTGTTTCTTCCGGTTGAGGGCCTGCACCCAAGTCTGTAACAGGCTTTCATCGAGATAGGATGCTGCCGCACATTGAGCTAGGGAATAAACCGGATGAGTCTCGATGACATCTTCGGCGGGTTCCAGATATTCCTGGAGCTGCGCCATTGGCTCTTCGAGGGTAGCCAGCAAGACGAGCGGAAAAACTTGCTCATAGGTTTCGCGGATAAAGGCGCTGAGTTCTTCCTTAGATTTGCTCAGCACTTGTGCTTTAGAGAGGACAGCAGCAACGTGGATGTCTGAGTCATTCGGGGCTGCAATCCATTCTGGGAAGCCGATGCCCTGGCGGTTGATGGCAACACCGTCAGCTCGGAAAGCGGTATCGGCGCGGCTGCCAAAGACGATGCCTTCGCGGTCAAGGGTGGGTTGCAGCAGTTCGGCGAGGTCGGCCTGATAGGTGCGGCAGTTTTCTAAGAACCTTTGTCGCTGTTCGCTGCCGTATTGACCAATGTAAAAGCCACATTCCAGACGCTCATAGCTCATCCAGAGAAAGAGTTGGGCGTCTTCAGTGCGTTTGCCGCCTTTGGGATAGAAGGCCCCCCAGTAAAAGTCCCATGCTCCACCTTGGCCCCAATCGTTTTTGAGGATACGGGCAAAGATGCGACTGCGGGTTTCCATCAATTCGGCGATGGGAGCGGGCAGTTGGGCTGCCACGTCGAGCATGAGGTGCTGAAAGGGCTCTTCCAGATGGCTTTTGAAGTCTTGCTTATAGTCGTCGTAGACCTTCTTCTTGGGCGTTTGATGGAGTTTGGCAAGAAGATCGAAGGTGGTGAGATTGAAGGGGCAATCTGGATTAACCTGCGTTGATGTATCGTCCACTGGCGGTATTTGATTGGGAGACTCCTGCTCCAGTTTTGGCGCTTGAGCGATCGCGTCGAATTCCTCAGCATCCAGCTCTAGCAAGGTCTTGACCCATTTAAGTTTGAGATGCTGAATACTGCGGGTAGTGGTGTCTTCCCACTGCACTGGCAGGCGATGCTTTTGGTCTTCTGCCTCGGGAGCATAGTAGTAAGCACCTGTCACAGTGCCGATACCGACGACTTCTGACTGCCCGCGATTGGCAACGATGCGATCGCCCTCTTCAATTTGGGCAAATTGCCAGACTTGGCTTTGACCGCCCTTAGATGACCAGCCTAGCTGAGGATTTTGCTCAATCACCTCCTCGTTGCGGGTTTTGAATTCCTGTTTGCTTATACCAATTCCCTATGAGGTGAAGCAGAATATAGGAGTACTGATTTCAAGCACAAAAGATGGCTCGTCCACTCA
>NZ_JACSWC010000407.1 GCF_016888165.1 Halomicronema sp. CCY15110
GGACCAGGCATTCGACGTCAGCCTCTAAAACTCACTCCTTAAGGGTATATGCATTTCCGCTATGCGGTACTAGACTATCCATATCTGAACAAGTAGCTATAAGCAACTGGAGCAACAATGAGTCAGTACAGGCATAAGACTTTTGCAGCTTTTTCAGAGATTGATAGC
This sequence comes from Halomicronema sp. CCY15110, assembly GCF_016888165.1. Taxonomy (GTDB): domain Bacteria; phylum Cyanobacteriota; class Cyanobacteriia; order Phormidesmidales; family Phormidesmidaceae; genus Halomicronema. The sequence continues at coordinate 169 of NZ_JACSWC010000407.1, forward strand.
TCAAGCGTGCTCGAAAATCAGAAGGTTCAAGCTCTTAAGGCAATAAATCACCAAGCTGATGACTACATTCTAAATGTAAACAAGGCAGAGTACATTGAGCATCTAGTTTTTGAGTATTCTATTCAACCGTTATTGATTCACGCTGATCAACTTTCAGTGTCTGTCGAAGAACGGATGATTCCTGCCGAATTGTATCCCAGTGCTTTCTGGGTAGAACGTGGTAAGTCTTACCCAAAGGACGTGTACATATTCCACTTGCCGTTTTCCGGAGATACTCAACTCCTCAGAATACGTGCAAGCTCTTTCAGCATGTCATCTCCACACATTATGATTTCAGATCAGGAGATTCAGTTTGAAATCATTAACTTCAATAAAGAAGCAGAAGCGATCAAAAGCGAAGCCAATAGAGTTGTCGATCAATTAACTTCTCAAAATCAACGCCTGACGAATGATCTGGAGAAATTTAATTGCTCTCTAAAGTCTCAAATGAGCCAAGCATTCGATTCCCGAAAGCAGCAATTGCTCAAAAAGCACGACTTTATATCTGCCTTGGGTGTTCCCGTGAGAAAGGCAAAAAACACACCTTCTACGTTTTCAATTCCGACTGAGCGAACCCCAGTGATACCTAACAAGCCAAAACCTAAGGTTGCGACCTCACTGGTGCAGAAAAGTTTTGGGAGCAAAGTATCGGTAGTCTCATCGTGAGAAAGTCGTCACTTTCGAGAACT
>NZ_JACSWC010000408.1 GCF_016888165.1 Halomicronema sp. CCY15110
TGCCGGGTAAACGGGTGGCCTGGACCTCAGGCAGCGCCGCGATCGCCTCCATTTCCGCTTTAGAGGCAGGGGGAGCCGGCAACTGCCGAGTACTCGGTGGCGGAAGTTTCCCGACCTTTTTGCAGGAACTCCACCTGGAACCGTAAACCTTGCACCCTGTGCCCTAGCCATCGCTAATATTGGGGATCTGAAACTAAATAAAGTACCCGTTCAATCCGGTTTCGACTTCG
>NZ_JACSWC010000409.1 GCF_016888165.1 Halomicronema sp. CCY15110
TCGCACCGCCGGGGTGCGCCGCTGCGCGAACCCATTCATAAAACCTGGGGAATTAGCTCAGTTGGTAGAGCGCTGCGATCGCACCGCAGAGGTCAGGAGTTCGAATCTCCTATTCTCCATTACCAAATTCAAGGGGCGATCGCGGCACGGGTAGAGCGCTGCGTTGGCGCAGCCTGTCCAGCGGACAATCGCACCGCAGAGGTCAGGAGTTCGAATCTCCTATTCTCCATTGCCCGATCACAGTCGAATCGCCCCTCCGATCGCCCCCGCATACTCCACCAAGGCTTGCTCGTCCGCCGGGGTGAATGCCTCACCATCGCAGCGATTGAGCACCATGAGCGCACCGACTAAAGCCCCATCGTGTTGAACGGGGACAGCGATCGCGGTGGTGATGCCGAGTTGCTCGGCGAGGTCTTGGCGAATGCGGACATCGGTTTGGGGCTGGTAGACCAAAGCGGCTTGGCCGGACGCTAGTACGGCACCGCACAGGCCAGAGGTGGCGGTGGGGCTGCGCTTGCCTTGAATGAAGGCGGCATGTTTGCCTACGGCGGCGGCATAGAAAATTGCGTCTCCCCCCGCTTCGGCAACCGCGACGACGGCAGTCTCAGCGTTGACGAGTTCCTGCACCTGTTCGGCAATTTGGCTCAAGGTCATTGCTGCTTCCGCTTTTTTGACTTTTGACTCTTGCTTTTTGAATTGAGCTGCTCTCGCTCGGCTCGAATGCGATCGAGCAGCACAGCGGCGGGTTCGTCGTTGGGGTCTTGGGGGACGAGTTCGCCGCGAAAGGCTTTGGCGAGGATGGAGCGATCTAGTTGGTCTAAGTCATCTTTTGTATTTTGATGTTGTCCTTCGATGTTGCCTGTCAGTGCTAACAAGCCGTCAATTTGCTCAACAATTACTTGCTGTTCAGCTAATGGAGGAAGAATGAATGGCATTTCTCTCACTCTCTGGCAATTGAGTGCTTGAGGACCTGACCCACTTCCTACCCTCCGCGTTTCAGAATACTGATACCTAAACCAGTGCCAAATGTATCGGCTGGCAATCAAGCCATGATCCAGAATGATAGCTGCAATATTCTGATTAATAGTCGCTTCAATTTCCAGGATTGCTGTCTGCCCTCTCGTCTTACCTTCACCGATCATTGCAAGCAGAACAGTACCGACAGGAAGAATGCGACCGGAGCTATTCTGGAAACCCGCGTCAGTAATCTTTTCTCTAGTTGTAGCTATGATGTTGTTCTGTACTTCTCCAGAGCTTACCCAAGAGATTGAACCATCCCAATAAGTACTTTCTTTTCTCGATGGTGTACTGCCATTACAAACATTTCCTATATGCCCAATTGAGCATTTAAGCCAAGTATCCGGCACAACGTTGGAGTTGGAAATCTCAAGTTCTTCCCAATCTTTCTTTAACCTGTTCCTATCCCTTGTGCTGATAGAAAGTTGCATCCGCTCAACTCGAATCCGCTCTAGCAATGCCTCGGCAGTCTCAACATCGGGGTTTTGGGCGCGCCAGTCGGCGGTGAGGTCGCCGCGAAACGCTGCCGCTAAAACCGACTGCCGAAACTGATCCAGCAACTCCGGTATCGCCTCAAGCGCCTCCCGCGCCTGCCGACTCCGCGCCGTCAACGCCTCAATCTTCTCCACAATCCGCCGCTGCTCATTCAACGGCGGCAGGGGAACTTGCGTATTGACTACTTCAGTCCTCGATAGTTCTACTTGATTGGTCGAACCATTATGCATCGACTCAATTTTGCTTTGAACTGTAGGCGACATTATCCAGTAATGGAGATATCTAGGGTTGCTTTCCTTTAGGCGAATAATAGTAACGTGACTATCTACGACAGCTCTTGAAAATTTTTCTAATCTCTCATAAATAGCTGCTCTACCGACTGTTCCAGTTCCAGTTGAATTCCATAAAATATCTCCAATCTTAAGGAACCTTTCTTCCTGCCATTTATCCCATTGTTCAGGATGGATAAACTTTAGATGCTCGGCTTGAATTGTATGCCAGCGAATACATTTTTGATTGATAACAGGAAGTTCGCTGTATCCAATATACTTAGGCTGTTTGCCTCTCTGAACGTAGTCAGCAATATCTTTTATAGATATAAGTTTCCAACCTTCTGGCAATTCATCAAACTGACTCAACCGACTTCCTCCCACACATCAAATCAACCTCGTACGTAGTACGTAGGATGGGCAAAGGGCCACGCCCGTGCCCATCACCGCCACCCATTTCCCGATGGGCACCCTGCGGTTTGCCCTTCCGACGGTTTCTGACGCAACCGACTTCCTCCCACACATCAAATCAACCTCGTCGGATGGGCAAAGGGCCACGCCTGTGCCCATCACCGCCCACCCATTCCCCGATGGGCACCCTGCGGTTTGCCCATCCTACGGCTGCTGACGCAACCGACTGCCTCCCACACATCAAACCAAACCATAACTTGTCATTCCGAGCGCAGTGAAACGAAGAGAGGAATCTCAATCCCTAAAGGCGACTCCGAGATCCTTCGACGCCGCTGCGCTTCGTTACTCCTTCGGAGTCGCTTCGCGAACAGGATGACAATTCACTGATTACTCCTCCAGCAACACGGACAACGCGGCCATTTCGGTCATGGCGACCTGTAGCTTCTCCGCGATCGTTGCCGCGTCCGTTCATGGGTTGCCACCGCCCGCTCAACCCTCACCCCAAAAGTCTCGCAAATCGAGCCCAAACCCCGCCAACACCGGATCGCCCAACACCTGCTGAGGTTTCGCCAACCCTGCGATCGCTTGATGGGGCCGATACACCCACACCTGCCCCTCTAGGGGATCGATCAGCCAGCCCAGTTGAGCCCCATTGGCCAGATATTCCTGCATTTTGTCCTGTAGCGTCACCAGCAGGTCGGTGGGCGATCGCAGCTCCAGCACAAAATCCGGACACAGCAGCGGAAACCCCTGGCGTTCCTGCGGTGATAGTGCCTCCCAGCGCGATTTCAGCACCCAGGCCGCATCGGGCGATCGCACGGCCCCATTCGGCAACCGAAACCCCGTACTCGAATCAAACCCCTTGCCCCGCCCATCCCGCTTTGTCCACAGCCAGAGCTGACCAATCAGATCAAAGTTTCGTTCACCCGTTTCCGCACCCGTGGGGGACATGACTAAAATTTCTCCTGCCGCACTGCGCTCAATGTTCCAGGCGGGGTTGTCCTGGCAAAACTGAAAAAACTGCCCATCCGACATCCGCAGCTCCGGGAGCTGGTGCAACACCATCGGTTGCATAGCTTGAGTTGTGGCCATGGTTTATTCCTCCAGCAATGTCGTCAAGGCGGCCATCAGGATGTCTGTATCAACCAGCGTCTGTTCCACCTACCCGCTCCCATTCTTGCTGCCGCACCTGCCGGACCCAGGCCGTACTGTCTGGCATGTCTTCGCGATCCTGCCACATGCCAACCACCGGGTCTTCTAGCAAATCAGCAAACTTCGCCCCTGACGCAGCCGTTTCCCGCTGGGCCAAGAGTTCAACCCCAGCCAAAATCACCGCATCGACTGAATCGTATTTGCCGCTATTGACCTGCTGATCAACAAACTCCACTAACTTAGGGGGCAACGAAATTTCCATTGGTCTTCCTCTAGTCCTCCAATAATGCGGTCAACGCGGCCATTTCGGTCATGGCGACCTGTAGCTTCTCCATGATCGTCGCCGCAATTTCTTCCGGTTCCGGCAGGTCATCCGCCGACTGCAAGCTCTCGTCCCGCAGCCACGAGATATCCAGATTCTCCCCCCGCTGGGTAATGAACTCGCGACTAAAACAGCGCCAGCGGCCCTCCTCGCCTTGATCCGTACGGGAGGCGGTGCCATTGGGGTCGTCGCCGTAGCAGGTGATGAACTCGGCAAAATGCGCAAAAGTCAGTGGGGTGCGCTTGCCAAAGCTGGGCATGTTCGTCCGCAGGTCGTAAACCCACACATTCTCGGTGTTGCCCTTCTCCGTGCGGCCCCGCTGAAAAAACAGCACATTCGTCTTCACCCCCTGGGCGTAAAAGATGCCCGTGGGCAGCCGCAAAATGGTGTGTAGGTGGCATTTCTCCATCAGGTCAGCCCGAATGCTCTGGCCCTGCCCCGCTTCAAACAGCACGTTGTCCGGCAGCACCACCGCCGCCCGTCCCCCCGGCTTCAGCCCCCGGTAAATGTGCTGCAAAAACGCCAGTTGCTCGTTCGACGTGGGGTAGGTGAAGTCATCCCGCGTGGGGCTGCCGCCGCCTTTTTTGGTGCCAAAGGGCGGATTGGTCAGCACCAGATCGGCTTTGGGTAGGCGGGTGCCCGCCGGTGACAGGGTATCACCCAAAGTGAAATCACTCTCAATGCCGTGGAGCAGCAGGTTCATCAGCAACAGGCGGTGGGCATCTGGCACCAGCTCCATGCCGTAAAACGCCTGGTGAATCTGGAAAGTTTGCGCTGATTCGGATAGCTCAAACAGGTCGTCGGTGCGCTGCTTGATGGTGCGATCGGCGGCAATCAAAAAGCCCCCCGTCCCCGCTGCCGGGTCTTGAATCAGCTCTCCCGGCTGGGGCTGCATCAGCGCCACCATGCAGTCGATCAGCGCCCTCGGCGTAAAGTACTGCCCCGCCCCAGACTTTTTCTCTTCGGCGTTCTTTTGCAGCAGCCCCTCATACAGATCCCCCAGCCCCTCTTCCTTGGCCGAATACCAGTCCAGCTCGTCGATGCTGGTCACCAGCTTGTTGAGAATGCGGGGCTGCTTGATGGCAGTCTGGGCATTGGCAAAAATCGCCTGCACCCGCCGCTTCGAGGCATCTTGCCCCAATTCCAGCAGCAAGGCCCGATAAAAGTTCAACTGCTCTAGCCCGTCGCGACTGGTGAGGTCGTCCCACCGCTTCCCCGCCGGTAGCTGGGTGGCTTCGGTTCCGGTTTCCTGCATCATTTTGAGAAACAGCAGGTAGGTCAGCTCGGTGACGTATTGCAGATAGCTGATGCCGTCATCCCGCAGGACATGGCACAGGTTCCACAGCTTTTGGACAATGTCGGAAGTGACGTTCATGGGCGGTTAGGCAAACCAGTTTTCGAGGGGTAGATTCTGAAACGCTGCAAAATCAGCGACGTTACGAGTGACTAAAACAAGTTGGTTGATGGCTGCGATCGCGGCAATCTGACCGTCCACATAGGGCGATGTTCGCCCCACTTGGCTTAAGCGAGCCCGTTCATGGGCATGCCAATCAGCCGCCTCGATGGTGTAGGCCAAAACGGGCATGGAGCTAGACAGGAGTCCGGTCAAATAACGCTCTAAAGCGGTGCGTCGTCTGGATACAGGCAGTCGATAACAGCCGTATAAGAGTTCGTGCATGACGACCGCTACCGTAGCTGCTAACTGAGCGTTTTCGTTCAGTTTGGCAATTACTTGGGCGTTGCCGTTCAAGCTGCTGGCCTCCGACAAGATCTTAGTGTCGAGCAAATACTGAGCCATCACGATAGGTCGATCTCGCGTCCCGGGGAGCGATCGCGAATGTCACCGAAAATCTCGTCTGGGTCAATCTCAATCCTCTCGGCGGCAGTGTATTCCCGAAACTCTTTGACCGCTTCACCAAAGTTGGGGCGCGGCGGTTGCAGTTTTTGGTACTCCGCGATCGACAGAATCACCGCCACCGGCTCACCCCGTCGGGTAATCTCCACCGAGTCACCCACCTCCGCCGCCCGAATGATTTGGGTCAGCTGATCCTTTGCTTGGGCAATGGAATATTGAGACATGGCAGTGCCTCCCGCCATCATGGCTATCATTATGGCTATTTTAAGTCAGGTCAGCTTAAGCTCCTTCACCCAACCTGGTATGGATAGTGATGGAGGAGATCGCAGCCCCGTAGGATGGGCAAAGGGTTTTACCCGTGCCCATCCGCCCTACCCTACTCCCAATCCATGTCTCTGACAGTAGTCGACACTTGCGCCCCCCAATCAGCCGGATATTGCCCTTGCTGAACCGCGCGATCGAACGAGCTAAACGGCCAGTCTGCTGGTGAAGCACAATAGCCGTGCTTCACAGGATTGAAGTAAATATAGTCCAAACAACGCTGCCAATCATCCTGATCACGGATCGTATGCTCCCAAAACCGTCGCTGCCAAATTCCCTTTTCCCGTTTTGACCATTTCGATTGATTAACATGCTCAGAAGTCAGACCAGCCGAAAATTTCCGTTTAATGACCATCCAACGGGTTGAATAATCAGCGTCATCTTCCGGCAGCCGCCAGATAGTATGCAAATGATCTGGCAAAACAACGATGCCCTCAATGGAAAAGGGATGGCGCTGAATACAGTGACGAAAGGCTTCTCTGAGCCGTTCTATCTGTTCAATTAAGAGGGGACGGCGACTTTCGGTAACGACTGTGAAGAAGTAGGTGCCGCCTGGTTGATAGTGACGACGGTATTCCATAGATTGATCGGTAGATAGGGTTGATGGGCACGGGCCTAGCCCTTTACCCATCCTACAAAGGCTGGAGTCAGTAGGATGGGCAAAACAGAGTGTGCCCATCGTTCATGAGGTTCGTTGATGGGCACGGGCCAAGCCCATTGCCCATCCTACCAATGCATTGAGGGGGGCAGTAGGATGGGCAAAACAGAGTGTGCCCACCATTTAAGGAGCTAGCTAATAGTCTGCCAGATTTGCTCGTTGAGATTGGTCAATACCTGCCCTAGCTGACCGCCAAACACTTTATTGATCCGCTTAAAGCCGCCCTGGGTCTTAAACTGCCCCTGATCCAGCGCCGCTTTATCCACCACCGTCTCCTGCTTCAACTGCTGCCCAATCCGCTCCAGCCATTTCCGCTGGGGTGCCGTCCACCGCTGACTCGCCAAAATCTGCTTCAGCGCTCGATCCACCCGCTCTTCATAGGGCACCAGCGCATCTCCTAGCGCCGCCTGCCGAATGTAGCCAATAATCGACGCCGCGACGTCCTGATTCGTGGCATCCCGCCAGGCCGATCGCAACATCGCCTCCGAATAGCCCGCTGCATCCAGCGCCGCCCGCAACGCTTTCAACTGGGCGCGGGTCAGCTCTCGCGGTCGTTGGGTCACCACCAGCAGCGCGGGCATCTGGTTCAGGTTCGTCTCGATGAACCGCTTAAAGCTGTCCAGATAATCCTCCGGTCGCCCGTAAGGCTCACCCGCCTCCGAAACGCCATAGCCCCGCTCCACCCGCCGCAACTCATCGGCATGGTACGACACCAGCACCGGCTGACTACCCCCTTCCCGCCGATCCAAAATCTCGGCAATTTCCTTACGCTGCTTCAGCCAGGTTGCTGCTTCATCCGGAGTGCTTTGCCGCAAATGCTGCACCACCTCATCCACAGGCATTCCCGCCAATCCTTTCAGGGTGTCCCGGCTGGTGTCACTCAGGTGTCGCCGCTTCCGCTGCAGCTTCGCTGTAATCTGGTCGAGAATTTCCGTCACCGCCTGGGGATCCGTCACCGTCTCCAGTTCGTCTATCAACTGGGTAAACGAGATCTGCGGATTCGCCACCACGGGCTTCATGTCCGACACCGCTGCCAGGGTTTCGTACAGATTCACCGCATCAAAAATCTGGAAGACCTCTTTGCCGATATCGTCACAGCGCCGGGTCGCCCGGCCCAACATCTGGGAATAGAGAATCCGCGACTTCACCCGCCGGATAAACACCAGATTGCAGATCGGCGGTACATCAATGCCTGTGGTCAGCAGGTCTACCGTCACGGCTACCTTCGGATTAACCTCGTTTTTATAGCGCCGGATTTGTTCTAGAGGCTTATCGGCTGCACCTGTGATAATCGCAACGCTGTCGTCGTCAATATCCTCGTATTGGTCTTGAAATGCCTGCTTCAACAGATTGGTAACCATCATCGCGTGGTCGTTATTCACGCAAAAAATCAGCGTCTTCCCTGGCAGGCTGGGATCAATGTGGTTTGCCAACTCCTCACAGACCACCCGATTAAACTCCTCGGTAATCACCTGGCGGTTGAACTGCTCCACCTCAATCTGAATTTCATCGGGCGCGTGTACCAGGTCGATCTGTCCCGTCTTCGGGTCGTAGTAGCTCACTGCCTCACCGGGCTGCCAGGTAATGCCGTCTTCTGAGAGGGCGGTGATGATGCGGTGGGGTGGCTCGTGGTCAATCAGCCAGCCATCGATCACCGCTTCCCGATAGCTATAGGTAAACACCGGATCGCCAAAAATCTCGGTGGTGTGCAGGGCCGGAGTTGCCGTCAGCCCCACCTTGACCGCGTCAAAGTACTCCAGCACCTGCCGATACTTCGACACATAATCGCTGAAGTCCCGGAAGGTGAGTTCGCTGTCGCTGAGCTCTCGATCGAGCAGATAGCCCCGGTGGCACTCGTCCACTACGATGCAGTCATACTGATCCGTCGTGATGGTGGCACTGTCATCGCTGGGATATAGCAGTCGCTTCACAAAGCTCTGCACAGTGCCAATGTGAACCTTGGTATCCCGGTCAGGAGCGGTGTCCTTTAGCTCCTTGATGTCGAAGATGTCGGCAAAGGTTTGCAGGCTCTCCATGCGAGTGTCTTTAAAGGCATTGGCTGCCTGCTCGCCCAGGGCACTGCGATCCACCAAAAACAGAATCCGCCGAAACCGCTTCGTCTTCAGCAGGCGATAGACCAAGGCGATACAAGTTTTGGTTTTCCCGGTGCCCGTCGCCATCGCCAGCAGAATTTCCCGCTGATCCTCGGCCAGGGCTGACTCCACCGCTTGAATCGCCCGAATCTGATAGTCCCGCAGCTCAAAGTCATAGTTGAAGGATTCGGCTTCGAGGCGATCGCTCGCTTCCTCCAAGTCATTCGCCAGCGAGTCCACCAGTCCAGAGGGACTGTACCAGCTCCCAATCGCCCGCCGCAGATTCTCTGGTCGCCGCAGGTCACAAAACCAGATGCCGCTTTTCGTCTCCAACTGCTTCAGATAGGGCCGGCCATTGGTGGCAAACACAAAGGGCACCTGGTACTCACCCCAGGGGCCACCGGGCAGTGTTTCATCCCCCTTGACGACATAGCCACGGCTATAGCGCTTCGCCTGATCGATCGCTCCGTAGACATCTTTTCGCTGCCGCTTCGCTTCCACCACCGCTACCGCTTGCAGGCCCACAAACAGGGCATAGTCGGCGCGACCATCGGCAGTGGGCCACTCCGCGATCGCCAGATGCCGATGCCTCTGCGGTCGCACCCCATTAGCATAGGTCAGCTCTTGAGAGTCCACCTCCCAGCCCGCTGCCCGCAGTTGGGCATCAATCAGGCGGCGCGTTTCCGTCTCATCCAGATCCAGCTGTTGTTCAGCTTCCTGGGCCTGCGCCACAGTTGCTTGTAAGACTTGAGTGGGCTGCTGGGCCGCCGCTGCTTGCAGTGCTTCGAGATGGGCTTGAACGGCGGCAAACTGGGTTTCCTGCTCCTCTAACAGAGTTTCCGCGATCTGCCTCAGCTCCGCTTCCTCAACCGCTGCCGCCTGGGCCGCTTCGACAGCGGTTTGGGACTGCGTCACCTCTGCTTGATAGCGCTGCATCTCTGTCCGCAAGCGCTCCATCTCCTGCCGCAGCGTTTCCGATTCCTGCTCCGGATCAGGTGGGGGAATGAAGGGGCCAGGTCGAAAATTGCGATCGGTGACAGCACGATGGAACCAAATGCCCAACGTCCGGGCCATTTTCAGCATGTCCAGAGCGGTGCGGTGGGTGCCCACCATGTCGTGGGTCGCGCGATTACCCTCCCGACGGATTTCATCGAATACGTCATAGACTTCGCCGCGCACAATGCCGCGATCGCGCAAGCGGCGCAAGAGGTCGAGTTGCGATTCGCGATCATCCTGGTAAAGCCCTGATTTGGCTGCGGTCAGTTGCGCCAACAGCTCGGTAAACTGGCGCAGCTTAATTATGCAAGTGCAGGGATCGTCTTTAAAATACCGCTCCGCCAGAGTCCCTAATTTGACCAGCTGGGGCTCATGGCGTTTCAGGAAGATGAAGTTGGGCGACAGACTCGGCCCAGACATGGGAAAAATAACTAGGTGAAGTTACTTATCAGCATGCCCAGACAGCAGTCGACAATAGCAGCCGGTTATGGCTCTTTGGAACTATCCACGTAAAACATCGCCAGACGGGCCTATCTCCGGTATCCCGATGCTGCGTCGGGCTTCATTTCGCGTAATCACACAGGTCTGGTAAAGCCGCACCGCAAGCTTAGAGGAAACTCTCTCAGACATGGGTTCAGCCGTTTCAATCTTGAACTCAAAGCCGGGCTCAAAATAACTGATCACCTGCTCAGTGAGGGCTCGGTTCAGTGGGGCGATCGCGCAGTGAGCTGTGGAAGGTTTTGTCAGAATACGCAACGGAATGGTTCATGCAGCACCTTTGAATTTCAACTCATACATTCATTCAGCTGTCAATGCGTAACTCCTGACGTAGTAAACATTCTTCCCCTCCGGTCGATAATATAGTTGGGTTTTGTGTTAACTTAAATGGGCAACGTTAGTTGCAAAACGGGGCGTAGCGCAGCTTGGTAGCGCACTACTTTGGGGTAGTAGGGGTCGCAGGTTCAAATCCTGTCGCTCCGATTGAGTTTCAAACGTTAAAGCCGAATCCTGTCAGGGGTTCGGCTTTTTCAGTATGGTCGTACTAGGTCGCCGTTGGGTACGTTTAGACACTCGATAACGTGCAGAACTCGTGCAGCTAAAACTCAGGCATCTTGGGCCGGTTGAGCATGTGAGAGTAATAACGGACCGTGGTTTCGGGGCGGTTGCCCAATATTCCAGCAACTTGGGGAATGCTGGCTTTATCGTCCAGTAAGTGAGAACTGAGGGAATGGCGGGCGGCATAGGGAACCCGCTCGATGCCAATCTTGTTGCAAATGCGTTTCCAGATGCGCTGACTGAATGTGTGATCATCAATGGGTTTACCCGTAGGCGTGATGAAAATCAGGGTGTCAGAATCAACATCCGGTGAATGAGAATAACGATCTTGTAAAACGGTATAAAGCTAAGGAGCAATATCGATTTTTAAAATTGTGGTGGTAGAGCCGACCAAGAGCGCTGTCCTCGGCGGTCAAGCCGCCAACATTCACGATATTCAGGGCATTGGTGCGGGATGCATTCCCGATGTGCTGCGGGTGGACTTAGTGGACGAAATCGTGACCGTAACTGAAGCCCAAGCCAATGAATTAGGCCGCCAGCTGGCCCAAGAAGAAGGCATGCTTAGCGGCATTTCAACTGGAGCTGCAACGTTTGCGGCATTTCAGATGGCGCAGCGAGCCGAGCACCAGGGGTAGGCGATCGCGGTCATTCAACCCAGCGGTGGGAAGCGATATTTGAGCCCACCGATGTGGGCTAAAGCCGACAGCAGCCCCGATTTGCACGCGATGGAAGTAACAATCTGACTCTACGACGAAAATCTCGCGCCAATCTTTAAGGCACTTCAATACGGTTCTGTTCACAATGAGTAATCGTTCAGGAAGCTGTGCTCTCCACTGTTGTGGCATTGCCGCCAGCGATCGCTGGAGGCAATGGTTGATTAGCCTGCGTTTTTGCTGAGTCTAAGGCGCAGTCAAAGTCTGGAGCCACGGGCATCTTCGGAAACAGGTTAACGATGGATTCCTGTATATATCAGTAATACTTTTTTCTGGCGCTGGCCCTATTCGTCTTGGTTAGATGAAAATCTGCTAGCTCGACGGCTCAGGCAGCAAACGCACCATCGTTTTGCCATCCAGTTCTTGCACTTCAAATAGGGTGGGATATTTTTTGTAAAAGCTGGCCCAGCGATTCACGTTGTAGGCGGCTTTCACGATTTTGCGCTGGCTCAGATATGCCCCGATTGACTTTACATCGGCCCAGCCTGAGACTTGCTGATTTTGCTTGATGGCATCGGAAAACACTTTGAGCGGCAACTCATCGATCGCCGGGATTGACTCAACCACCGTCAATGAGACTGGCGCACTCGCTGCCCCGCTGGCACTCATCGAAGTAGCGTTGCGTTTGCCGCCGTTACTATTCAATGGGCTGAGCACCGTCGCCTTAGGTGCATCATCCAAGGGAATAAATTCGGTACAGGCTTCTTGAAAGGCGATGGATGCGGTTTTGACGCGCCCAAACCCAAATACCTTGGCCCCCGAGGCAATGAGTCGCACTACCAGCGGCGTGTAGTCACTATCGCCCGCTACGATGCCGTAAATCTCGGGTCGCATGGTTTGCAGCAAATCCATGGCGTCGATCGCGAGGGCAATATCCGTCGCATTCTTACCCGTAACATAGTCAAATTGCTGAATAGGAACGATCGCATGTTTGTGCAAAATTTTGGCCCAGCCTTGCAGGTGGTCTTTCTTCCAATTGCCATAGGCGCGGCGCACTCGAATCGTGCCCAACCGGCCGATCCGCTCAAACACCAGTTCAATTTTGGAAGCGGGCGCATTGTCCGCGTCAATCAATAGCGCAATTCGAGGCGTCGAAGTGTCCATCGCAGTCGCATCGCCAATCACCACTCCCAATGTACCCGTGCATCTAAATTGTGGGTCATTAAAAAATGTTGTTTTTACTGTTCTCCACAGCGCGATCGCTGATGCCGTGGAGGCCATCGTGAGAACTGCTAGTGGCTTGATGCCCTACCCGTGGGTAAACCACGTCAGCGGCGGCCTGTCGTATCGCAAAAACCAAAAGGCAAAGGCAACTGCCGAGTACTCGGTGGCGGAAGTTTCCCGACCTTTTTGCAGGAACTCCACCTGGAACCGTAAACCTTGTACCCTGTGCCCTAGCCATCGCTAATATTGGGGATCTGAAACTAAATAAAGTACCCGTTCAATCCGGTTTCGACTTCG
>NZ_JACSWC010000041.1 GCF_016888165.1 Halomicronema sp. CCY15110
TTCAGGGATGGTCACTAGCCCAGGAGGGATTTATGTGTACTTAGTAGCCTTACCAAGGAGAGGTTAGGTGAGGTTCTGCCACCCAACCCCAACTCCAGTGATCACCTCAGAAGCGGTTTATGCTAATCTGAAAACTCTCATGCGGGTGTAGTTTAGTGGTAAAACCCTAGCCTTCCAAGCTAATGATGGGGGTTCGATTCCCCCCACCCGCTTTCAACTTGTCAGCTGCAAGATGCTCTCAATATTGAGAGGGTGCAGTAGACTTTCGGCAGTTTATTGGCTCTCCCGTTAAACCTAATGTCCACGATCGCAAGGCTAGATACTCGCAATCTGCCTGCCTACTCTTACCAAGATGCTGAAAGGTATCTGCACATTCCCAAGGGCACGATCCGTTCTTGGGTTAAGGGGCGTACCTATGAGACAAAACAGGGCAAGCGCTTTTCAGAACCGTTGATTGAGTTACCCAAGCCGGATGCCAAAGCGTTGTCATTTACCAACTTGGTAGAAGCCCATGTGCTCAGGGCAATTCGGGTTGAGCATGAAGTCAGGCTAGACCAAATTCGCATTGCGTTGAGCTTCATTAGTGATGAACTGGGATATCCTCACCCCTTGGTCAGAGAGGACTTCTTAAAAACGGATGGTCAGTCTATTTATGTGGAACATTTAGAACGGTTGCTAGATGCTTCTAAGGGTGGACAGATTGCGATTCGAGAAACGTTAGATATTTATCTGACTCGTATTGAGGTGGATGAGCAGGGGATTGCGTCCCGACTGTTCCCGTTTGTGCATCCCGATCGCGCTAAAGATGACCCCAAAGTGATTGTGATTGACCCGGATATCTCGTTTGGCCGTCCGGTGATTGTGGGAACTCGCATTCCCACTAGCGTGTTGGCCGATCGCTACCAGGCGGGTGAGTCGGTTGATTTGTTAGCGGAAGATTATCGGTGCGATCTCGCCCTCATCCAAACTGCCCTGGAGTATGAAGGACTCGCGGCGTGAGTGGGGAAGAGACCACAGTTTTCTTTTTGGATGAAAACTTGCTAGGCCGTCACGTCGCTGAAATCTTGATTAATGCTGGGGTGAGGGTGGAGTTACTGTCTGATCATTTCTCTACCCAAACGCCGGATGTGGAGTGGTTGGCTGAGGTGAGTCAGTGGGGCTGGATAGTGCTGACGAGAGATATGGCGATTGGGGTCAACATTCCTGAAGCGATCTCGGTGGCGCAGGGCAATGCCAAGATGTTTGCTTTGGTGATGGGAAATGCAACCAGGGCAGAACTGGAACGGGATATTGTGAACGCGATTCCTAAAATGGAACGGTTTGCCCGGAGTCATGCCGCTCCGTTTATTGCCAAGGTATATGCCTTTGGCAAGGTGAGAAAGTGGCAGGATCGAGGCAGGCTGCTGAAAACGCTCAGGCAGTTTGCCCCTGACTGAGAAACGTGATGCGGTCAATGATTCATGACTGATGTTTGAGGGGATGAGAGCGATCGCCTGACCGCTTCCCCCATTCCTCAAAGTGTGGCGCTGTTGGCGCGATATGAGAGCCATATAACCAACTAATACAAGCGTTGGAACGGTTCAACACGCTGCAAGGGCAAAGACTAGCTAATTCATAGGGGTTCTATGGGTTCGTTTGGTAAATCGATAGAGTTTCCAGAATAAATTTTCAGGATATTCGCCGCGAGTTAGGTGATACCGTCAAAAACTAAGTTGCGGTCACATTGAGCGTATACGACGTAATCCGGAGAGACTATTTAATCGATAGTACTCAATCAACATATTCACCGCATAGTCATGCTGATTCCTGAGTTCATTTAACGTCCACTGTTCATGAGTCATAAACACATGATTCGTATATGGACGTGTTTCATAATTTCCTTTATAGCGCTGAATCTTGGTCTCAAAGTCAGCGTTACTTAGTGAGCTATTCTTTTTACGGTCAAGTAACACTAGATTCCCTAGCCTATGCACCCAGTTAGCTATCTCATAGGTGTCTTCTTCATTCTTGTTGACAGCAGATCTGGGTAAAATATGCTCCAAGGTTGATGCGGCACGATTGAAACTTAGTCGTGTTTGTTCATTCCCGTGAATGAAGTCCAACTTAAGCAATAGGTATCTTGATTTATTGACTTTCGATCCCCCGTAAGTTCCCCACTGTTCTTCCTTTAGGAGTTGACTGAATTCCAGTAACTTCATGTCAGTTTTAGAGCGGAAATATTTGTAACCATAATCCAGTCTTTCATCCTCCAAAAATCTATCTGCTCTTTGTGACGTGCTCCCATCACCTGTGATCGCATCATCCATCGCTCTGATCAAAATAAATAACCTTTGCTGCAGAGTGCGCCTACCCATCAGCCAAGCCATTGAAGCAAGATTGTCTAGCTTGATCAAAAAATCAAGTATTCGATAGCTCCCAAAACGTTCTCGATAATGTATCAGAGGCATAATGAACTGTCCCCCAAAGGTTTCGGAAAGGATAAAGTATATATTTTCAAAATCTGTAACCTCAGAAGGATCAATGCCTAGTTTTTGAGGATTTGAGACAGCATTAAAGTGTTGCGAGTATCTAGAAATAAGATCGAAGAAACCTTCACCTGGAACGATTTCATCTTTATCGATCAAGTAGTCAAATGCGCTTTTCAAGTTTCTTGTCTTGTCACTTGTAAATCTGATTTTTGCCAACACTATATATTTAAGCAGCTCATCAAAATTACTCAGAGGCTCTTGAACAACATCAACGCAAGAGTCCCATTTTTTAGCTAACTCATAACGCCGTGACTCATCATTAATAACCCTCAGGTTTTGTGCTCTTAGGATGTCGCCAGAGCTTAACTGCATCCCTCTACTATTCAAGACTGTGAAAAGGTTATAAGCATCATCTAGGTTGTCAGGAGTGGACAAGAATAATAAAAGAACACGATTTGATAAATATGTAAAAAAGTTTGCAATGTAAGTCTGTGATTCTTTTTCCTCACTCAAGCGTTGATTCCACCAGTCGTGCATGTCAAGAATGGCCTGAGACATGATTCTGACTGATATCGCTTGATCTTCATCCTTTGTGATTTGCGCAAAGTGTTCATGCTTTAGAGTAGATCCCTCTGGTAATACATATTTTTCAAAGAAGGTTCCATCATCTCGAACTGCAAATAAAACTCGATTTCTTGCTGGAACTTTATCGTACACATCCTCAGCCTGCTTTAGCCTTTGTTGAACTTTTTGCTTGAGTTGACTCTCTTCTGTCAAATCTCGAATAACTGCATGTAATAGATATAAGGTTATAAGCCAGGGTAAGCGCAAGAAAAAAGGGTCTGTGACATGCTAGAGGCAACCCATCACTGTGCCCCCTGAGAGTTGCCATG
>NZ_JACSWC010000410.1 GCF_016888165.1 Halomicronema sp. CCY15110
AACAAGGAGCCACCGAACACTGCTGCCACACCCATCATGTGGAAGGGGTGCATCAAGATGTTGTGCTCAGCCTGGAACACCAACATGAAGTTGAAGGTACCGGAGATCCCCAGGGGCATGCCGTCAGAGAAGGAACCTTGACCCAAGGGGTAGATCAAGAACACTGCGGTTGCGGCTGCTACGGGAGCAGAATAAGCAACACAGATCCAAGGACGCATACCGAGGCGGTAGGACAGTTCCCATTCCCGACCCATGTAGCAGAAGACGCCAATGAGGAAGTGGAAGATAACGAACTGGTAAGGACCCCCGTTGTACAACCACTCATCGAGGGAAGCGGCTTCCCAGATGGGGTAGAAGTGCAGGCCGATGGCGTTAGAGGAAGGCACCACCGCACCGGAGATGATGTTGTTGCCGTACATCAAGGAGCCAGCGACGGGCTCACGGATGCCGTCGATATCAACGGGAGGAGCGGCGATGAAGGCGATGACGAAGCAAGCGGTGGCAGCTAGGAGAGTGGGGATCATCAACACGCCGAACCAACCCACATAGAGGCGGTTCTCGGTGCTGGTTACCCACTGACAGAACTGTTCCCAGAGGGAAGCAGACTGTTGTTGTTGGAGAGTCGTAGTCATTAATTAAATGAGTGCAGGTTTACAACCACACCGCTGGATGAAAGCGATGCAGCCTACCCATGAAGGGCAGAGGAGTTATGTATGCCTCTAACATTACAGCGTCTGTAACAAAATGTAAACCACTCCAATAAAGTTTTCGACCCAGCTGATTACGCCCTGATTACGCCACCGACCCCGCTTGGAATACTCGGCCAATTACTTCCTCAATGGGGGGATCGGTCACAGTCAAGTCTTGCACGGGCAGGTCAGCCAATATCCGCGACACCGCAGTGGTCAAATCAGCCCGCTGCACAATCAGACTGGCGCTACAGCCCGCCAAGGTTTCGACCTCGCCATATTGAGCGAGCTTAGCCGCATCCATAGCTTGAGCCAGCTCGACTTTGACCTCGCGGTAGGGAGCAAAGCGATTGAGCAATCCGTCGAGACCGCCATCGTAAATCAGCTCCCCTTGGTAAATCAGCAACACGCGATCGCACAACGCCGTGATGTCCGCCATGTAGTGGCTGGTGAGCAAAATCGTGGCCTCGTAGCGGCGGTTGTATTCCTTCAAAAACTCCCGTACGGCCACCTGAGCGTTAACATCTAGCCCCAGGGTCGGCTCATCCAAAAATAGAACTTTGGGCTGGTGGAGCAGTGCCGCCAGCATTTCTGCCTTCATCCGTTCTCCCAGGGAGAGTTTGCGGACGGGCTGCTTGAGTTTGTCGGCAATGTCGAGCATGGTCGCCAGTTCAGACACGCGATCGCGAAACGTGCGATCGCTCAAGCCATAAATCGCCCCATTAATCCGTAGCGAATCCATTGCGGGCAAATCCCACAACAACTGCTGCTTCTGCCCCATTACCAACGTAATCTGCTGCAAAAAATCGGGAGCCCGCCGAAACGGCACCTGCCCCGCGACCTTCACCCCCCCGCTCGTTGGATGAATCAGCCCGGTGAGCATCTTCAGGGTGGTCGTTTTGCCCGCACCGTTGGGGCCGAGAAACCCGACAACTTCTCCGGGTTCAATTTGAAACGAGACGTGCCGCACAGCTTCAACGTTGCGATATTGGCGACGAAAGAAGTGGTTGAGGGTGCCCTTGAATCCCGGCTCTTTGATCGCGATCGGGTAGACTTTTTTGAGTGCGTCGACGTCGATAATGGGCATGTTTGGAGAAAGCAAACCTTAATGCTAAAGCATAGATCCGCTGCGGCTGATATCTACGCGACAGTCTGGATCTTACAACCTACATATCATGCTCGATGGTGCGGTCAGGGAGCTGAACCTTTGATGTCTAAAGAAATCACCAACACTGATAAAGAAGCCATTCGCCGAATTATTATTGCTCAGATCGAAGCCTTCAAAGCTGACGACGGCATTCAAGCCTTTTTATACGCTGCCCCGTCCATCCGGCAACAGTTCAAGAGCGTCGGTAACTTTATGCGCATGGTACGGGGCTCTTATCAGGCCGTCTATCGTCCCCGCAGTGTCTTGTTTGGGGAACTGGACGAAATGCAGGGAATGCCCGCGCAAACCGTTTACCTGATGGCGCAAACAGGTGAAGTCGTGAAGGCGACTTATCTAATGCAGCAGCAACCGTCCAAGGACTGGCGCATTGCAGGGTGCTTTTTAATGCCTCTGGAAGAAATGTAGATGACATGACCACTGCGGCTGGCGGCATCCTCGCCGACCGACTGGTGAGAGTGTCAGACCGCTCGGTCATCTTTCTCTCGTAACTTGCATCCGCGCTAGGGCGACTCAACGCGGATGCCAAAGTAAGTTAGCGTCAACAGCTCGGAGCCGGTATTGCTGACTTCATGAATTTCGCCGGGAGCCACGGTGACGCAAACCCCAGGTGTAAGACGATAGGGCTGACCGTCGATGACGATTTCCCCAGTGCCCGATTCAACCAGAAAGACTTCGTGCAGATCTGGGTGTTGGTGAGCACCCGCCACTGTCCCCGGTGGAAACTGGGCCTGGGCAAATTGTGTGAGATGGGGCAAGTCTCCCGGTTGCAACATGACTTTTTTGCGAATGGCGGCATTGTGAGAAACGCCTTGAGCGGTCAGATCGGTGAGACGGGTGTGTTTCATCGCGGCCTCTGGCTGTGAGTGGCATTGTGCTGTGAGTGGCATTGTGTGAATGTTGACGATAGGGGCAAGGGCGAGCTGCACCGGGCCTCAAAAACGGCGATCGCGCCCATACGTTAGGATCGCTTTAGCTACATTCAGCTTGAAGATTACCTCAGAGCGCCATGAATATTTGTCAGCGAGGCCTTGCGATCGCGGCGCTTGGGCTTAGCGTGATCGCGTTGGGATGTAACCAGCGGACCCAAGATATCTATCGCATTGAAGTCGAGCGATCGTGCCAGCAATGCGACCTGCGGGGTATTAACTTACAAAACCAGAGCCTGGGCAAAAAATATCGTATTTCCATCTCCAATCAACCACTATCGACCAACCCAGAGGGGTTAGGCTATGCCGCGCCCGTAGATCTCACGGGAGCCGATCTACGGGAAGCTAATTTCGAGTCGGCTAATCTCACCGGAGTCCTGCTCAACGATACGCAATTGGGCGATGCTGACCTGAGCGATGCCAACCTCACCGACACCCAGTTCGTCGGCGCAGACTTACAAGATGCCAATTTGCGATCGGCAAACCTGGAAGGGGCCAATTTTCAAAACGCCAATCTGAGGGGAGCTGACTTGCGAGATTGTGATTTATCGGTGGCTAACTTACGGGGCGCAGATCTCACCGATGCGTTACTCGACTAATCCACCAATGACAAAATCAAAAACGTTCTTCGCCCGTTTCCCACAATGTGAGAGCGGGCTTTTATTGTCAGCAGAATTCTGCAACCCGCCTGACAGTGAACAGCCGAGGCGGCTGTTGCAACTGATTAAAGCCTGATTCCTAAGTACATGAAAGGCTTGAACCGCCTGCTGCGAGCACTTTTCCCATCCTGTGAGAAGAGCATGGCTCTACTGTCCCCCAATCCCTTCTTTCAACCATGGGCGAGGGGGAGACTGCCCACGGAGCTTGGGGGGTGAGGGCTGAGACGTGTGGACTTGGTCGGCAACGACACGCGAGAGCAAGTGCCGCTCACTCGGCACTGGGCGGTCGGTAAGAATCGGCGGGATTAAAGGCGGATGTTTCCGCGACGAGGCCCAGGTGTTTCATCGTGGAGCGATCGGGCGCATACACGCCATTCTCCCATTCACTAATGGTCTGACGGCGCACGCCCATGGCCTCGGCAAACTGCGACTGGGTCAGATTCAGATGTAAGCGCAGTGCTCGAATCGCTGCTTGTTCCCACTTAATCGCACCGTCTTCGCGCTGAATCTTGTACTCCGCCTGGAACTTTTTGAAGACGACTTGCTGCTGCTCCAAATCCACTTTGTCAACGTGATAGCCCGCTTTAATCCAGGCTTGAGACTGGTTGCCGCCTTTGCTGCGGTTGGCCCACCAGGAGCTTTTTTGACGAGCGGTGGCGGGTAGTTTGCCCTCAATGCAAATTTCCAACTCCGCCAGGGTGAAGGTGCAACTACTGTCTTCAACTTGGGAGAGTCGTTGATAAAGGGGATAGTATTTGCTGCCAGGTTTCATCGCGATCGCTCACAGGTCACTTTAGTCGGGCCGCATGTCTATGTTTGGCGATGGTTAAAACACCGATGATCGTTTCTCGGCCCGCGCCAGTGGCTTAATACTACTCAGGCCCACCCTGGATGACACCGAGGCCCCAAAAACTCACCAGTACCCGTGATGACCGCCGGGGGGACGGCGTGCCAGCGATCGCCATGAGCAAAATCCTGGGGAACTGCATATCTAGGGCCTGTCATCATTTAGTCATCAAAGCCTTGCGGCAAAAGGACGACAGGCCCTAGTTTATTGCCGGAGTGCGGGCGCGGTAATGCTGATCCCATCAGGTTTCTGGAATTAATTGATGACGCGCCCTGGAATTGCGTCTTAGAGCACCTAGATTGAGACGGTTTCGCGAGTTGCTGTCTACGTAGTCTCCTCTCCGGTCAACTGCGCCCCGCTGGTCGTGCTCCGGCGGGGCTTTTTAGGCGTATAGCGTCATGACCTCAGCCAAATCCATGCGCGATCGCGTCCCCAGTTGAAAGCCTGATTGATGCCCCCGCTCCAGATGATCGGCAGCAGCGCAACCAATCATCGCCGCGTTGTCCGTACAGTATTTCAGCGGTGGAAAGAGCACCGTGAGTCCGGTTGCCGCCGCCGCTGCGGCGAGATGCTGACGCAGACCACTGTTAGCAGCCACCCCACCCCCGATCGCGATCGTGGTCAAGCCATAATCTTGCGCACAGCGCATCGTCCGCTTTGTGAGGCCCTTCGCCACCGTCTCTTGAAAACTCGCGCACAAATCGTTGATCGGTAAGGGATCAACGCCGTCGTCTTTGAGCGACTGCACCAACCGCAATACCGCAGTCTTCAATCCGCTAAAACTAGAGTCGTAGGGATGAATGCCCCCACCCGGCAGGGAAATGTTGCCCTCAGGCAGTTTGAAGGCGGTGCGATCGCCCAGGGCGGCCAACTTGTCGATCACAGGACCACCGGGATACCCCAACTCCAGCAGGCGGGCCACCTTATCAAAAGCTTCGCCCGCTGCATCATCACGGGTTTTACCCAGCATTTCGTATCGCCCGCAGTCTTGGACGTGAATCAGGCTGGTGTGACCGCCAGAGACCAGCAAACAGAGGTACGGCGGCTGCAACTCGGGCTGACTGAGGTAAGAGGCGTAGATGTGCCCCTCTAAATGATGGATGCCTAAAAAGGGCTTGTCATGCAGCATGGCGAGGGTCTTGCCAGCGGTAACACCCACCATCAACGCGCCCACCAGTCCCGGAGCACAGGTCGAGGCCACACCGTCAATGTCGCCCCAGGTCACCTCAGCCTCTTGCAGAGCGGCTTCAACCACAGCGCCAAGGTTTTCGACATGGGCACGGGAGGCCACTTCGGGCACCACCCCACCATAGCGGCGGTGAATGTCGATTTGTGAAGCGACGATATTGCTGAGCACGGTGCGATCGCGCACCACCGCCGCCGCCGTTTCATCACAACTTGTTTCTAAGGCTAAGACTGTTTTCATTTACAAAACGCAGCGTGAAACTTTGAGAGATGTAAACCCCGCCCCAGCTTTGCTTTACCGGGCATCGAGGGCAAGGTATTATGACCTCCAATTGTTAGGCGAAATGCCTACAAATAACTTAACGTTTTGACTTCAAAACTTTGACCTTTGCGTAATAAAGGGAAACCACTGTATGCGACGGTTGTTTGCACTGGCTCTAGTAATTTCACTCTGGTTTGGCTTTGCCCTACCGGCATCTGCGAGCATCGCAGGTGACAATGTGTCTGGCCTCACCCCCTGTGGCGAAAATGCTGCTTTCCAGCAGCGTGCCGCTAATGCCACCACCGATTCTGCCAAGGCTCGTTTCGAGTTCTATGGCAACTCTAGTTTGCTCTGCGGCGAAGATGGCCTGCCCCACTTGATTGTGGATGGCGACTTGGCTCATCTGGGCGAATTCATCATTCCGAGTCTGCTGTTCTTGTACATCGCCGGCTGGATTGGCTGGGTTGGTCGCGCTTATCTGATTGCAGTGCGCGATGAAAAAAGCCCCGAGGAAAAAGAGATCATTATCGACGTGCCTTTGGCCGTCAAATGCTCTCTCTCTGGGTTTGCTTGGCCCCTCACTGCGGCTAAAGACATGCTCAGCGGTGAGATGTTTGCCAAGGATGATGAGATTACCGTGTCTCCTCGTTAGGCACTTCGTTCATTCACACTTGTTGGAGAGCATTCATGAGTAAAAACTTGCTGACCTATCTATCAACGGCTCCCGTGCTGGCGACAGTTTGGATGGTCATCACAGCGGGTATTTTGATTGAATTCAATCGCTTCTTTCCCGACTTACTCCTTCATCCTTAGGAAAGGGCTGTTTTGAGTAAGCGTAACGCCGATTATTCGGTGATCTGCGCTTACTCAAATTCATCCCTGCTTCCTTTAGGCTTGAAGCAATTTGTCGTTGGCAAGATTGCTTGGATTTTGACTTACTTGCTGTGTTGCGTTCATCTTCGAGAGTAGGAGAACTCAAATTATGTCCGATATGATTCAGCCAATGGGAGATCCCCAAATTGGCAACTTAGAAACCCCATTAAATTCCTCTGGGTTTACCAAGGCATTTATTGGTAATTTGCCCGCCTACCGTAAGGGGCTGTCGCCTCAGCGGCGCGGGCTTGAGGTAGGCATGGCCCATGGCTATTTGCTGTATGGGCCGTTTGCGCTGTTAGGCCCCCTGCGGGATTCTGAGATTCCGGGTTTGGCAGGGCTCTTGGGCGCTGCTGCCCTGGTGGTAATTTTGACGGCTTGCCTCTCGATTTATTCGGGGGCTGGCGTTAATCCCGCTGTGGCTAAAACGACCGCACCGTTCACACCGCCCGAAGCGCTCAGTACCGATGAGGGCTGGAGCGAATTTGCCGGGGGCTTTTTAATTGGTGGCATTGGCGGCGCAACGTTTGCGTATTTGTTGGCTGCCAACATGTCTACCTTGTTAGCAGTTGTTTCCGGTGGACACAGTTAACTCGTTTCCATACCCTCAAACCTCTGCTTGAATGGACGTCTACGGACGTCCTTTTTTTTGGAAAATTAAGGGTGTATCTCAGATGTGGCAATTGATAGTGATTCGCGTCATTACAGGCCGCAGTTGCCGATAGGCCAAGGATTTTAGCTCCTGGTTTCCAGCCTGAAGAGGCACGAAACCATCTGCGATTAGCCATATTTCAGCTCGGCGGCGGTCAAGGTAAACAGACTTTTCCCCGTCGCGATCGCTGATGAACGCTAAACACCGTCTGGTGAAAGAAGCGCCCCGAAACCATGGTTTGCGTCATTCATTCAGTCCAGCGACCCTCGAAGCCCGGCATGACTGA
This sequence comes from Halomicronema sp. CCY15110, assembly GCF_016888165.1. GTDB lineage: Bacteria > Cyanobacteriota > Cyanobacteriia > Phormidesmidales > Phormidesmidaceae > Halomicronema. The sequence goes on from NZ_JACSWC010000410.1 coordinate 7,548, forward strand.
ACCTGCCCTTAACAGGCAAAGTAGAGGCTGAAACCTTGACTGGAAAAGCATTTGACCGCTAAATCATGGCAGCCCCTTAGAATAGACACAGCCTCAACAAGTAACCAAACTCATGCCAACGCCCCGCCTTCTCATCATCGGACTGGACTGCATGGAACCCTCGTTGGTATTCGATCGCTGGCGCGATGATTTGCCGAACCTGAGACAGTTGATGACCCAGGGCAGCTACGGCCGCTTTGAAAGTAGCATTCCCGCCATTACCGTGCCGGCATGGAGCTGCATGATGACCGGGCGCGATCCTGGTGAACTCGGCATTTACGGATTTCGCAATCGGCGCGATCGCGATTATCACAGCATGGGTATTTCTGACGGTCGGGCGGTGAAATTTCCCCGCTTGTGGGACTGGCTCGGTGAAGCCGGATGGCGCGTTGCTGCGTTAGGCGTCCCTGGTACCTCTCCCCCGTATCCGGTAAATGGCAGTCTCGTCTCCTGCTTTTTAACGCCCAGCACTGACGTGCCCTTTACCCATCCTCCCGAACTCGGCGACCAGATTCGCGCCTGGATGCCCGACTTCATGATGGATGTACCCAACTTTCGCTCCGATGATAAGCAACGGATTCTCGACAATCTGTTTCAACTCTGCGACCAGCGCTTTACCCTGGCCGAAAAGCTGATCGTCCAAGACCAGCCTGACTTTCTCATGCTGGTAGATATGGGAGTCGATCGCATCCATCATGCCTTTTGGAAACCGATGGATCCGCGCCATCCCCAGTACGAACCAGACTCGCCCTTTGCCAATGCCATCCACGACTATTACGTCCACGTTGATCAGCGCATTGGCGAATTGCTGCAAATCTGTGATGACGATACGGCGGTGCTGGTTGTCTCAGACCATGGCGCACAACCCCTGATGGGCGGTATCTGCATCAATGAATGGTTAATAAAAAACGGCTATCTCACCCTCCACGAGCCCCCACCCGAGCCAGTCCCTCTCAATGAGGTGGCGGTGGATTGGAGCCAAACCCGGGTCTGGGGTGCAGGCGGATATTATGCTCGCATCTTTCTCAACGTCAAAGGTCGGGAACCTGAGGGGACGGTCACGATGACGGACTATGAGGCCTTGCGGGATGAGCTAGCCGCCAAGCTATCCCAACTCACCACCCCCACCGGCGACCCTTTAAACGTCAAGGTGTTTCGCCCGCAGCAGATTTATCAAAAGGTGAGGGGACGAGCGCCCGACCTAATCGTGTATTTTGATGATTTAGCGTGGCGATCGGTCGGTAGTGTCGGCACGGGCGAACTCTACGCCGTGGAAAACGACACTGGCCCCGATGATGCCAACCACGCCCCCTTTGGCCTCATGATTTTTCACGATCCGCGATCGCCCCAAAACGGCCAAGTCCTAGAAGGCGCACAACTGTACGATATTCTGCCGACCCTGCTGCATCGCTACGGCATCGAAGCGCCGAAAGATCTGCGAGGCAAGGTTCTGGCGCTTTAGAAGCTAATTCTTTGACCCTCGCCCTGGCCGACCGATTGCACTCAGTAGCGCGATCGCCGTACCGCTTGGGGGTGAAAACCGGATTGCTCGGCGGCCCGCATCTGTTTACAGTTCTTAACATATGTAAATGGTTAAGAACAATGGCAAAGAAGCTGAAAGCGAGCGCTCAGGCGAGATGGCGCAAGACCCTGTTAAAAGGGACGCTGTGGCTGTCGTCAGAATTGGTGTTGGGCCTGATTGGCATGGATACAGTGGCTGACTACGGCGAATTTTTGACACAATCTCAAGTGGCGGAACACGTCAACCAGGCGATCTCGACTATCACGACGGTGATGTAATTCACCCAATTCAACCGCAGCGATGACACCGTCACAGACGGTCAGCCTTAAAATATTGCCAATTGCTCAAAATTGCATCGGTTGGTAGGGAATCTAACCCGCGACCGCTCTGACAAATCGGTAGAATCATAGAAAGCAGTAGATGGAATTGACGTCGATGATCCCAACCGTTATTGAACAGTCAGGCCGTGGTGAACGCGCCTTTGACATTTATTCTCGTCTGTTGCGAGAGCGCATCGTCTTTTTGGGCCAAGAGGTCACCGCTGATTCGGCCAACTTGATCGTGGCGCAAATGCTGTTCCTAGAGGCCGAAGACCCCGAGAAAGATATCTATCTCTACATCAACTCTCCCGGTGGTTCGGTGTCAGCGGGCCTGGGGATTTTTGACACGATGAATCACATTCGCCCCGATGTCTGCACCATCTGCGTGGGTCTAGCGGCCAGTATGGGGGCATTTTTGCTGACTGCGGGCAAAAAAGGCAAGCGCATGAGCCTGCCCAATTCCCGCATCATGATTCACCAACCGCTGGGGGGAGCTCAAGGTCAGGCGACCGACATCGAGATTCAGGCCAAGGAGATTCTTTATCTTAAGGATCTGTTGAACAAGGCCCTGGCGGAAAATACGGGGCAACCCCTTGATAAAATTGCCTCTGATACTGAGCGTGATTTCTTCATGTCTCCCCACGAGGCGATGGAATATGGTCTGATTGATCAGGTCATCGATCGCCATGCCGTCGGCATCCGCCCCACACCAGTTGCTTAAGTCGGAAGATTGAAGTACTTGAATCAAGAATAAGGTGCTCACGACATCAACGCTGGAATGCTGCAAAGTCTCCAGCGTTTTTGTTGTTTAAATCATGGTTCCTCGGTTAGATTGGCGCTGTATGAACCACATCTAAGTGCTTCGAAATCAGCCTGAGAGTCTAAATCTTATGATTCTGAGCCAGAAATCGCCCTACCCTTCGAGCGGGATCCCCTGCGCCTCAGTTTCCCTATCCCCAAAATAGGTTGCAAATTTACGGTGTGCGGGACTTCGGTTACATCGCTTTGACCTGCACCGACAGAATGCTGCCAAAATGCCCATTCTATTAGGGCGTAGAAATGCGGGGAAGCCCTAGGATTTGCTCCGTAATTTAACGGTCTACACTTATTTGAAGGTGGCAAAACCATTAGAAATAGTCCATATTTCCTCTGAAACCACGCACAAAAAATCTTTGCGTCGTCTAAGGAGCATGAATAATCGGCAGTATTTCTAGCTATAAACTAACCGATTTAGACAAAAATCTTGCTTCTATTGAAAGTTCCTTCACTGATCAGAAGGGAGTTGTGAGCTTCGGGTCAATAATCAGCTGACCTCTTACTCAAAGGTGAGGTGAACAGGCAAAGATAGGAATGTAACTGATTCAGCGTTTAAAGATATGAAATTATCCCTTACCGGCGTAACTCTAGGCGTCGCGATCGCAAGTGGTTTAGTGATCGCAAGTTCCCAATCAGCAGAAGCTGCTAGCGTGAAAGCGACTGTCACAGCAGATAACTTTTATGGATTATTTTATGGCAACGAAGATGGCAGCATCCTGAACTTTGTGGGGCGTAACGAAACAGGCGGTTCTGGCTCTCCAGGTCGATATAACTGGTCTCTGCCCGAAACCTGGGACTTTGAGGTAAACAACAACGATTACTTATACTTAGTAACTTGGGACGATGCTTCTGTCGCTGAAGCCTGGATTGGCGAGTTTGAGGTCGGTGGTGAGAAACTCCTGTCGACCGCAGAAGACTGGGAATATATCTTCAACGAAGATAACCCGTTTACTCGTGCTGGCAACCCAGTGCCTGAGGCCGATGAACTCGGAACAGCGATTAGCACCGGCGGTTGGCAAGACGGTACCACAGTTGGGAAGAATGGTATTCGGCCCTGGAATACAATTGCCGGAATTGATAGTGATGCCGACTGGCTTCAGACTGCTGAGCGGGGGGCTGACATGTACACCATTTTCCGAACTAAGGTCTCTTTGGCTGAAACTGCAGGGGTCGCTGATGTCCCTGAACCCGCATCGATGTTGGGCTTGCTCGCTGTCGGTGCGATCGCTGCGGGGGGCGCGCTGAAGCAGAAAGCAGCAGCTTAAATTTTTGAGCTCCATAACGATGCGAAAGCCCCAGGTTTTGGTCTGGGGCTTTCTAATTGCGCAGTCGGCAGAGGTGAAACCGCTAACTGGGGTATTCCTAAACCGTCGGACTGCTCTGACCAAGCCCTTGGCGGACGAGCCTCAAAAGGGGCTCAAGCTCATCCCCTACTCCCACTCGATCGTGCCAGGGGGCTTGGAGGTGATGTCGTACACGACCCGATTGACGCCTTTGACTTCGTTGACGATGCGGTTGGAGATCGCCTCTAGCAGTTCGTAAGGGGCACGAGACCAGTCGGCAGTCATGCCATCTTCGCTAGAGACGCAGCGCAACACGATGGGATACGCGTAGGTGCGCTGGTCGCCCATAACGCCGACACTGCGCACGGGCAGTAGCACCGCAAACGCCTGCCAAAAATCGTGGTACATGCCCCGCACTCGAATTTCTTCGCGCACGATGTAGTCAGCATCCCGCAAAATATTGAGTTTTTCAGCCGTCACCTCACCCAAGATCCGAATCGCCAAACCAGGCCCAGGGAACGGATGACGCCGCACGATTTCTTCTGGCAAACCCAGCGATCGCCCTAGCTTGCGCACTTCATCTTTGAACAGTTTGCGCAATGGCTCGACGAGCTTGAACTGCAAATCTTTGGGCAAGCCGCCGACGTTGTGGTGACTTTTAATTTTCACCGCAACCCGTTCCCCTGATTTGGGATCAACGTTGGTGTCGGCTGACTCAATCACGTCCGGGTAGAGGGTGCCCTGGGCCAAATAATCGAAGGGGCCAAGGCGGCGCGATTCTTCTTCAAACACCCGGATAAATTCGTGGCCGATGCGCTTGCGTTTGACCTCCGGATCAGTGACGCCTTCGACCTTCGCCAAGAAGCGCTCGCGGGCGTTCACGTAGCTCACGTGAATGTGGAATTCGTCTTCAAACAGCTTGACCAGGCGTTCGGGTTCGCCTTTGCGCATAAAGCCCTGATCGATGAACATGCAGGTGAGCTTGTCGCCGATGGCTTTATTCAGCAAAAACGCCAGCGTCGAAGAATCTACGCCTCCGGAGAGGGCCAACAGCACCCGGCGATCGCCCACTCTGGCGCGCACTTCGCGCACGGCTTCTTCGATAAAGGCTTCCGTTGTCCACGTGGGCTGGCAGTCGCAAATGTGATACACAAAATTGCGAATCAGCGCTTGCCCGCCGATGGAATGCACGACTTCTGGGTGAAATTGCACGCCGTAAAACTTGCGCTCGTGATCGGCGATCGCGGCGCTGGGCGTATTTTCAGTGTGGGCTAGCACTTCAAAGCCACTCGGCATTTGGGTGACAGAGTCCCCGTGACTCATCCACATGGTCGAGCCATCTTCCACGTTCGTGAGCAAGTCCGTCGGATCATCAATAGCCAGCGAAGCCTTACCATACTCGGCCCGCGTCGCCCGCTCGACCTGACCGCCTAACTGCTGCACCATAAGCTGCATGCCATAACAGACCCCCAGCACCGGGATGCCCAAGTTCCAAATTTCGGGATCGCAGTGAGGTGCTCTTTCGTCATAAACAGAGTTAGGGCCACCGGACAAAATAATGCCCTGGGGATTGAGCTGTCTAAGCTGCTCCACGGTGGTGCGATAGGACAACACTTCGGAATAAACTTCCGTTTCGCGAATGCGGCGGGCAATCAGTTCGGAATATTGGGAGCCGAAATCGAGAATCACCAGCATTTGCCGATTCAGGGCGGTAGTGCTGGGCTCAGTCGGGGTGGTGGGAGTGTGGGTTTGGGAGGTCACGGCAGCAATCCTGTGGTTAAAAACGACAATGGTGGCAACTTAGGGGAAAGAACCTCACAAGCGCCGATAATCACTATCACAACTGGGCTAAAGGAAAAAAATATCGCTAATTCTGAAATCTGAAACTTGAACCGAATGATCACGAGTCTCGTCCGGGCTCAATGATTTAACCGTAAAGTGTGTAACTGGCTTCAAAAAAGTTATTCCTAACAGCTTACCAAAAGAGTTTGCAGGAGTGTGGCGGCGCGATCGCTCATGGCCACAATTTCTCGCTGGCGGTCAAAGACGGCAGCGCCGACGACGATTTGGCGATCAGCGTTGGCCTGAATATACGCGATCGCTCGCTGATCAATGCGTTCCACTAAGGTGTGATAAATACGTGACACCCAATCCTGCTGGTGGCGGTGATCCAGCTGCCGCAGGTGAGTCAAGCCCGCTTCCACAGTGGCGGCGGCGAGCAATTGCCGCACTTCGGCGGTGGGGAGTCCTTCGGCGGCGGCGATCGCGCTCAAAATTTCTTGGCGACCATCGGCCACATAGTGATGGGTGTGAAAAATGCCCCCCGCCAGCTTGATCAGCTTGCCGTGATAGCCCAACAGCAAAATTCCCTGAATGCCACATAGCGCCGCCTCTACCAGCAGCGGCCCGAGCCAGTTGCCCGTTTTCACCCGCCGCTCGGCAGGAATGCCCAACGTGAGCGCCCGCTGCAAGCCATTTTCCCCCACACAAAACACCAGGGTGTCGAACTGTTGGGCCTGTTCGCGCACCGCTTGGCGAAAGGCCTCCAACTGGCCGGGCGCACTCAGCGGCTCCGAAATGCCCGATGTGCCCAACAGCGACAACCCATCCACCACGCCAAACGCCGCGTTGGAGGTGCGCAAGGCCAGCGATCGCCCCTCGGGCAAAATAATGGTGACCATTAAGGATTTATCGGGCGGCAGCAACGGTTCTAAATTGGCCTTCAATACAGCGGTCGCGTAGGCATAAATGGCGGGGCGATCATTTTCCTGAGTCAAGCGTCCCAGCCCTTCACCTCCCTCGACTTGGATGCGGTCAGACTGGCCCGGCTGCCCCCAACTCACGACGGCCCAAATGGGGGTGTGGCGCGTCAGGTCAAGGTTGTCACCAGGGTCACTGCGGGTAATTGCCAAGGCCGAACCATCCGGCAAAATCGCCATTTGCTCCACGGCAATGGTCGCGGTGCGATCGGGATTCACCAAATTCACTTCGACCGCATCCAGCTCAGTCTCAGGGACTAACAGTTTTTTCAGGGCCGCGATCGCGCTGGCACAGGCAAAGACCGGTAACGTGTACCCAGCACGCGGGGCTAACGAAGGATTCGTATCGGGCTGCATACTTTGACAATAAAAATGTTGCTAAAGTGTAGAGCGATCGCGCTCATTCAGTCAGCGCGCCTCTCGTGTATTGTCCAGCGGATTGCCTGTTTATGAACGCTATCGACTATCTCCGCATCAGTCTGATTGATCGCTGCAACTTTCAATGTCAGTACTGCATGCCCGAAGGGGCCGACCTGACCTATGCGCTGCAACAAGACTGGCTCACCCGTGCGGAGTTGCGTACATTGCTTCAGCACGTATTTATGCCCGTGGGCTTCACGCGCTTTCGCCTTACTGGGGGAGAACCCTTGCTGCGCCCCGATGTAGTGGAGATTGTGGACGATATTGCGCATCTGCCCCAGACCCAAGATTTGGCGATGACCACCAACGCCTTTTTGCTAGCCCAAAAGGCCGAAGCGCTCTGGCAGGCGGGCTTGCGACGCATCAATATCAGCCTCGATTCCCTGGATCCCGACACCTTTCAAAGCATTATTGGGGGGAGAGGGAAATCGCGCTGGCATGACGTTTGGGCTGGCATTCAGGCCGCTCATCGCGTGGGCTTTGCGCCGCTGAAGCTGAATGTGGTGGTGATCCCCGGCGTCAACGATGGCGAAGTTCTGGATTTGGCCGCCCTCACGCTGGAGCGAGAATGGCACGTTCGGTTCATCGAATTCATGCCGATTGGCAATAGTGATTTGTTTCAGCATCGCGGCTGGATTCCCTCGGAGGAGTTGCGCCAGCGGATTTGCGATCGCTGGGGACTGGCTGAAGGCACCGTTCGCGGCAATGGCCCGGCGGATGTCTTCCAGATTCCCGGTGCGCAGGGGACGCTGGGCTTTATTAGCCAAATGTCGGAGTGTTTTTGCGATCGCTGCAACCGGATGCGGCTCTCGGCGGATGGCTGGCTGCGGCCCTGCCTGCTGAACGAGACGGGGCAAATCAACCTGCGGGAACAGTTGCGCAACGGGGTGCCCCTGGCGGAGATTCGCGCCCAAGTGGCTGAACTGGTAGACGCCAAACCCGAGATCAATTTCAAAATGCGGGAGTCTGGCACTACCGGAGCTTATAGCCGCACTATGTCGCAAATTGGGGGATAGGGGAGCGGCGAGAGCATCACATCCTGGTTGAGGTGAGTGGGTGAGTGGGTGAGTGGGTGAGTGGGTGAGTGGGTGAGTGGGTGAGTGGGTCCCTACATCCCCGTCATTTGCCGATGCAAAAGCGGCTGAAAATTTCGTCTAGCATGGACTCGGTGATTTCTTCGCCTGTGACTTCTCCCAGGGCGTGAACGGCAGTGCGGAGATCGATCGTCCAAAAGTCGAGGGGCAGTTGATCAGAGATTGTCGTTTGGACTTGTTCTAAGGCGGTGCGGGCGCGGGTGAGGGCAGCCGCTTGCCGTTGGTTGATGGTGATGTCAATATTGCTGGCTTGCAGGCGATCGCCCTGCACTGATTGCAAAATGGTCTTTTCCAAATCGGTAATGCCCTGGTTGAGGGCGGCAGCTGTGTAGACGTGGGGCAGATTTCGATCTGGCAAGTCGAGGGCTGTGGTCGATTCGAGTAAGTCTTTTTTATTGATTACCAAAATGATCGGACGCTGACGGATGAGTTGGTAAAGCGCCTCATCGGCGGGCGTCCAGCCCTGCTGGGCGTCGATGGTAAAGATCACTAAATCGGCAGATTGGGCCGCCGATCGCGATCGCTCGATGCCCATCTGTTCTACCTGATCGGTCGAGTCTCGAATACCCGCCGTGTCGAGCACTTGAATGGGAATGCCGCCGACCACCAGTTGCGACTCCACCACATCGCGGGTGGTGCCGGGGAGATCGGTGACGATGGCGCGATCGCTGCGGCTCCAGGCGTTGAGCAGACTCGACTTGCCCACATTAGGCCGCCCGACGATCGCCACCTTCAGACCATCGCGCAACAGCTCGCCCTGATGAGCCGTGTCTAAAATTGCCGTCACCGACTGCAACACCTGGGCCAAACGGGCGACCACTGCCGCTTCGTCCAGCGGCGGCAGATCATCTTCAAAGTCGATGCGGGCTTCGACCTCGGCCAAAATATCCAGACAGGCCGATCGCAGCTCGCGAATGGGGAGCGTGAGTTTGCCTTGCACACCCGCCAGGGCAGTTTGCGCGGCCTGAGGCGACTGTGCTCCCACCAGTTCCGAGATACTTTCGGCCTGGGTCAAGTCCAGGCGACCATTCAAAAACGCGCGGAGCGTGAATTCCCCCGGTTGAGCCAGCCGTGCCCCCTGAGCCAAGCACAGCTGCAACACTTGCTGCACCGCCATGATGCCGCCATGACAGTGAAACTCCACCACATCTTCGCGGGTGTAAGACCGGGGCGACCACATCAGTAATAGCAACGCCTCATCCACCGTTTGCCGAGTCCGGGGATCGCGGACGTAGCCGTACAAAATGCGGTGACTTTCCCAAGTTTGCTGACCTGGCGCGTGAAACAGGGTTTGAGCGATCGCCCCCGCTGCCGCCCCCGACAGCCGCACAATGCCCACACTGCCCTGCTGCGGCACAATCGCCGTCGCGATCGCCGCGATCGTTTCTCCCTGCACAATCTCCTGTTCCATGCTCTATCCTCATCCATTGATGTCGCTGAAAAGCTGCATGCCAGCCCATTCACTCGACTTCAATCATTTCCTCAGTCTGGAGGTTACCCTGGGTCACTTCTAAATAAATGTGCTCCAGTTTGACAGGACTGCGGGAAATCGCGTCGAGGGGCACTCCCTCAAACCGGGCCAGCAAATCGCGCAGTTCCAACTCATCGGGCACCCAAAAGGCCAATTCTGAGCCATACCATCGGGGCGTAAAGCCTAATTCCTGGGCGCGAGCGATCGCCACTTCCGGTTCTTTCGTTTCCACCGTCATAATTTCGCAGGCGGGAATGCGCTGCCGCAAATCAGCCAGGGAGCCCTCAGTCAAGAGCTGCCCCTGCTTGATAATGCCGATGCGCCGACACAGCCGTTCCGCCTCATCCAGCAAATGGGTGGTAAGTAAAATCGTCATGCCCTGCTCGCGACTCAGCTGTCGAATCAGATTCCACACTTCATGGCGGGCTTCGATATCCAATCCGGTGGTGGGTTCGTCAAGAATCAGCAACTTGGGAGAATGGACGATCGCCACCGCCAAGCTCAACCGCCGCTGCATGCCGCCGCTGAGATTTTCCACCGGGGTCTTAGCGCGATCACTCAAACTCACTGCCGCCAAGCAGTCGGAAACCCTGAGCGATCGCCGCCGCCGGGGCAAGCCATACACCTTGGCAAAAAATTGTAGATTTTCCTCACAGGTCAGCGATCGATAGAGCAGATTTTCCTGGGGCATCACCCCAATCCAGGGTTTTGTCGCCATACCAGCGAGCTGATTGTTGACAAACACTTGTCCTTCATCCGCCTGCAACAATCCACAAATCAGGTTAATGGCGGTGGTTTTGCCTGCGCCGTTTGGCCCCAACAGGCCGTACACTTCCCCCGGCAAAATATCCAGGCTCAGATTTTGCAGGGCTTGCCGACCGCGATAGGTTTTGCTCAAATTTCGAATCGACAGCATGGCTTCTTCTTTACTAAGGCAAGGGCTGGAAGTCGCGACTAGAGGAAAAGGCTATCACGCTTAGCCAGTCCTGGCAGCCGCAGCGCTCGGTCAACCCATGGCCGTCTGTGAAATTACCAGCATTCCAGCCCCCACGCAGACATATCAGGACGATTCGGGCAATTTAAAACCATCATTGGGGGCAAAAAAAGTTAATGACTTTAGCACTTTTACTCGACGGCGCGGGTTACATCCCCCATGGGCACTGTTATCTGTGGCAGACACCGCTCGTCGCGCTGCATGTCGCCGCTGATGGCTTGATCGCGATCGCCTATTTTTCCATTCCCGTGCTGCTGATTTATTTCATCCGGCAGCGGCATGATCTCCCCTTTCCCGGCATTTTTTGGCTGTTCAGCGGCTTCATTGTGTCTTGCGGCATCACGCATTTGTTGGCCATCTGGACGCTCTGGCATCCCGACTATTGGCTGGCTGGCGCGGCCAAAGCGTTTACCGCCTGGATTTCGATCACGACGGCAATTTGGCTCTTGCCGTCGCTACGCCAGGCGTTGGCGCTACCCAGCCTGGCGGAAATGCGTGATCTGAACTACAGCCTGCAACAAGAAATCAACGATCGCAATCAAATTGCCGCCGCTTTGAAAGAAAGCGAACTCAAGTTTCGCGGCATTTTTGACCAGATGTATCAATTCATCGGACTGCTGACTCCCCAGGGCATCCTGCTGGAGGCCAACCGCACTGCCCTCGAATTTGGCGGCATTGAGCTCGATGACGTGCGCGGGCAGCCTTTTTGGGACATGATCTGGTGGCAAATCTCACCCGCAACCCGGGAAAAACTACAGGGGGCGATCGCCCAAGCCGCCCAGGGCGAATTTATGCGCTATGAGGTCGAAGTGCAGGGCGCACAAGGCCAAGTGATTACCCTCGACTTTTCCCTGCGCCCAGTGCTCGATGACGCGGGCAACGTCGTCCTCCTGATTCCTGAGGGGCGGGATATTAGCGATCGCATCCAGGCCGAAAAAGCCCTGCAGCTCCAAGCGGTGATTACCCGCAACATGGCCGAGGGCGTCTGTTTAGTCCGGGCCGACAACGGCGTGATTGTTTACGCCAACCCCAAATTTGAGCACATGTTTGGCTATGACTCTGGCGAACTCAACGGGCAATCTGCGGCCATTGTGAATCATCCCGATGCGGCGATGACCCCAGAGGCCGTAGTGCTATCGATTCGTGAAGCGGTGTTGGCGAAAAAGGAGGCCACCTATGAGATTTACAACATCAAAAAAGATGGCACCCCCTTTTGGTGTGAAGCAACCGCCGCAGTGTTTGATCACCCTGACTATGGGCCTGTACTGGTCGCTGTACAGCAGGATATTAGCGATCGTAAGGCCGCCGAAGCTCAGGCTCAAATTCAAGCCTCGCTGGAAGAAAAAGAGCTCTTACTGAAGGAAATTTACCATCGCGTCAAAAATAACCTGCAAGTTATATTTAGCCTACTTAACCTACAGGCAAATAATCTCAGCGATGCCCATGCTAAAGCGGCGATTCGCGAAAGTCAGAATCGGATTATTGCCATGTCACTCGTCCATGAAAAACTCTATCAATCGAGTGATTTAGCCCATATCGAGCTCTCTGAATACGTGACTAGCCTAGCCAAAAGCCTGTTAGCAACCTACCGGCCTGTAGTGGGCAAAATTTCCCTTGATATTAAAATCGCCGCCTGTCATCTAGACATTGAAACGGCAATTCCTTGCGGCTTAATCCTGAACGAGCTAATCGCTAATTCACTAAAATATGCATATCCCCAGAGTCAACCCGGTTGCTTGTCGATAGAGTCGAATGATTCAGATTCTCAGCAAATTATTCTGACGATTAAAGACGACGGCATTGGTTTGCCCCAGGACTTTGATCTTCAGCGGGTCACCTCTTTGGGCCTCAAACTGGTGAGTAATTTGGCCAAGCAGCTACGCGGTGAAATCAAGATTGTGCCCTCCTGTGCCGGCACCGAATTTAAGCTTTCCTTTCCACAACCACAGGGGTGACCTATGCCACGCTGTACCGTTCTTGTAGTCGAAGACGAAGTCGTGATTGCGATGGATTTGCAGGCGACCTTGATCGAGTTGGGATATGACGTGCAGGCGATCGCCACCTCAGGGGAAGAGGCTATTCAACAGGCGGCAGCGCTCCAGCCCGATATCGTCCTGATGGACATTCATCTGGGGCAGGGCATAGACGGCATTGAGGCGGCGCAGCAGATTGTCGAGGCGTTAGAGATTCCCATCGTTTATCTCACGGCCTATGCCGACGAAGCGACCCTGACCAGAGCCCGAGAAACCTTGCCGTTTGGCTACGTGTTAAAGCCCTTTGAACCCCGAGAACTCAAAGCCAATTTGGAAATCGCCTTTTACAAACATCAGTTTGATCAACTGCTGAAAAGCAATCGGCAATGGCTGTTAGGGGTGCTTAACAGTATCAGTGAAGGGGTGGCCGCAACGGATGCCGAAGGGTTGATTAAGTTTCTGAATCCGGTGGCCGAAGGGTTGACGGGGTGGTCGGAGGCGGAGGCGATCGGCAAGTCACTAGAAGAGGTGTTGCGCCTGGTGCATGAATTTTCGCAAGAATTAGTCGAAAACCCGGTGATGCAGGCGCTAAAGCAGGGCAAGATAATCAACGCCGACACCAACATGTTTCTCGCTAATCGCATCGGAGAAACGACCCCTGTAATTCCCAGTGCGGCCCCCATTCAGGAAGCCCAGGGCAAAACCGCAGGTGCTGTAGTGGTGTTTCGCGATATGAGCGAGCAGCATCAGTTGCAGGCGCAGTTAGAACATAATGCCATGCACGATTCCCTCACCCAATTGCCCAATCGAGCGTTGTTGTTCGATCGCTTGCAGCGAGCGATCGAACGCACCCAGCGATCGCCCGATTCTGGCTTTGCCGTCATGCTGCTAGACATTGATCGCTTCAAATTTATCAACGACACCTTTGGCCACACCGTGGGCGATGAACTGCTGGTCGCCGTGGCCCCGCGCCTACTGGAGCAACTGCGATCGGTAGATACGGTGGCACGACTCGGCGGCGACGAGTTTGCCATCCTGCTCGAAGATGTGACTGACCCCAAAGTGACCGTGAAGACGGCTCAACGCATCCTTCACGCCATCAGTCAGCCGTTGCCCCTCACGAACCACGAACTGCAAGTCACTGGCAGTCTCGGCATCGTGTTGAGCACATCGGTTAGCACCAATGCGTCTGACTTATTACGCGATGCCGATATTGCGATGTATCAGGCCAAAGCCTGTGGTGGCAACTGTTGTGAGCTGTTTGACCAGGCCATTCATCAGCAGGCCAAACACCGTATCCACCGGGAGGGAGAACTCAGACGGGCGATCGCCCAAGTCGCCTTTCAGGTCTACTATCAACCCATCGTGAATTTGGCCACGCGCCAGCTGGTTTCGACAGAAGCCCTGATTCGCTGGCAAAAACCTGACGGTAGCATGGTGCCCCCCGATGAGTTCATTCCCCTAGCCGAAGAATTGGGGCTAATCGCTCCGATCGATCAGTGGGTGCTGCAAACCGCCAGTCGCCAACTGCAAACGTGGCACCCGTTGCAGCCTGCCCAGGCGCAGCCGCTCAAAATCAGCATTAACCTGTCGAGTCAGCAAATCAACCAAAACGCCTCCCTGATCGAATTAGAAAATGCGCTAGAGGCGCTTGGGGCAGTGCGTCAGAATATCCGACTCGAAGTCACTGAGAGCGTGTTTATTAAAAACATCGATCGCGCCACAGAGTTGTTTCGGCGGTTCCAAGCCTCGGGCATGCAGATTTGGTTGGATGACTTTGGCACGGGGTACTCGTCCCTCAGCTATCTGCACCGTCTGCCCATTGATGGCGTCAAAATTGACCATTCCTTTGTCGCTGGTATGGACGGCGACCCCAACAAGCTGGAAATCGTGCGGGCGATCCTAAGTCTGTGTCATATCCTCAACAAAGATGTCATTGCCGAAGGCATCGAAAACAACGCTCAGCGCCTGCTGCTCATGGATCTAGGGTGTCAATACGGTCAGGGATATTTATTTGCTCCCCCCATCCCCGCTGATCAGATTCCTCTCTGGTTTGACACTGGCCAAGAAACCCCTGCCCATAGTCGCTCTAGTCGTTAGCGAGCTGGACTGTGAAGCTCACACTTGCGGCTCTGAGGGGCGGGCTTTGGTCGTCGTCACCTCAAAGGAAATGGAGGCAGACCGTTTGGCCGAGCTCGGGGGCAAGGGCGGAGCGGCGGCAGGGGCATCCGTCACGGTAGGTGGGGGGATACTCGCTGGGGGTGCATAGCGGTCGTCGATCGCCGAGGGTGGCGTCTCTTGGCCGGTGAGCGATTGCCAGACGGAATAGTTAGAAGCGAGCGCCAGCCCCAACCCCCCTAAAACCATCCACGGCAGCGAGAGCTCTGGGGTCGCCAACCAGCTTTGCTGACTCAGCCAGTCAACCCCCCGAGACGTGATGAAGAGCAAAATACAACACAGCAACCAAAGAGCCATAAACGCGATCGCGACTCAATCCAGCTCAACACCAGAAGGGTAGCGAATTCCGCCCGGTTGTCAAGATCCGCCACCCTGCCCAATTTGACCGGGCAACGTTACAGTAGAAGACAATGTCGTTGTCCAAACACCCAAAGTAATCACTGTGGAACAGCAAGAGGTCATTACGCTGCTATCGCGTCGGGAAATTGAAAAAATGCGTCAGGCCGGTCGGCTGGCGGCGCAGCTGCTGGACTACCTGGAGCCGATGGTAAAACCAGGGGTGAGCACCCAAGAACTGAACGACGCCGCCGAAGCCTGGACGCAAGAGCACGGTGCCAAAAGCGCCCCCCTCGGCTATCCCGGTGCAGTTGATCCGTTTCCCCGCTCCATCTGCACTAGCATTAACGAAGTGGTGTGTCACGGCATTCCCAGTGCTGACCAGGTGCTGCGCGATGGTGACATCATGAATATTGACGTCACCCCGATTGTGGATGGCTACCACGGCGACACCTCTCGCACCTTCTTGGTCGGCACCCCCTCCCCGCTTGCGAAAAAGCTAGTGGAAGTGACGGAAGAGTCGATGTGGCGCGGCATTCGGGCAGTGAAACCCGGGGCGCGCATCGGTGACATCGGCGCGGCCATTCAGGAATATGCCGAAGCAGAAGGGTTTTCCGTCGTCCGAGATTTTGTTGGCCACGGCGTTCACCGCATTTTCCACACGGCACCGCAAATTCCCCATTACGGCACGGCGGGTAAAGGCAAAAAACTGCGCAAAGGTATGGTCTTCACCATTGAACCAATGATCAACGTCGGCACCTATGAAGTCGAGGTGCTGGCCGATGGCTGGACTGCCGTCACCGCCGATCGCAAACTTTCCGCCCAGTTTGAGCACACCATCGCCGTCACCGAAACCGGGGTCGAGGTGTTGACCCAGGCCGAGAGCAAAGTACCTGCCTAAGTGGCCGCGATCGCCTTGAGTCTCATCACCCCGCGCGTTTCGCCTATGCTTCAACAGGACTTGGCATTGACTTGCCTGCGAGGTCAAAGCAGCTGTAACAGTCACCCCTTAGGTGTGTCGTTAACGTTGCCTGCATTGGCGATCGCCATCCGGAATTGAGACTGTGCTGCCTTTCGATTTCGTCATTATCGGGACACCGGTACCCCACCGCGCCAAGGATAAAAAAGCGCTGAAAGCTTGGCGGACCCAGGTGATGATTACGGCGCAGGACTGTTGGGGCGATCGCCCACCGCTGGCCGAGAAACTGTCCCTCCAGATCACTCATTTTTACGATCAGCCCGTGGGGCAACCAGACCCAGATCTCGATAATGAGCGGATTGTCAAACCCGTGTTAGACGCCCTTAATGGCGTGATTTATCAAGACGACTATCAAATCGCTGAGCTGGATACGCGCCGCCGTAATCTCAACGGCTCTTTTCGAGTCAAAGGCATGTCTATGGCGCTGGCTGAGGGCTTCTGTCAGGGGGACGAGTTTTTGCATATTAAGTGCGATCGCCTGCGGCATCCAGAAAGCATCCTCTGAGGTGAGGACGACCTTATTCGGCGACAACCAGCCTAAACCCCCTGGTTCATAAGAGATAGGCCATCATTCAAATTGCCAATTCTTTGGCGATGACGGAGGTGGCCGCAGGGGGCGAAACGGTGAGGCCGCGATCGTGGCTACAGCGGCTCGGGTGCGGTGGCATTCAAGGGTATGGAATCAGTCCACCGATGGATAGGGCGGCGGCTGAAGACTTTATGCGCACCTTCACCCCCATGACTGCAACCCGGTTGATGCTCCCAATGGCGTAGGTTGCACCGATGCCCGATCGCCCCACAAAGCTGCCGAATCATCAGTGGATGGTGGGAACTCCAGTGAACCAGTGACCAATCACGCGACGCATTGTTAGGGCATCGTCGAACCTATCGATTATCTTAGGAAAGGACGCAACCCGTTGTTGACTTAGCGCAGCCGTTTGGTCGTGACGCTGAGCCAACATCCGCCCTCGTTAGGAGATTCACCACCGTGGCCGCAGCAACCAAATATGTCACTCTGACCGATGCCAATTTTGAGACGGAAGTCTTGCAGAGTAATGTTCCCGTCGTGGTCGATTTTTGGGCGGCGTGGTGCGGACCTTGCAAGTTAATGAATCCTATTATCGACGGCTTGGCTGAAGAGTTTGACGGTCAGGCCAAGCTCGCCAAAATCAACATTGATGAGTGTGAAACACTCGCCAGCCAGTACCACATTATGGGGGTGCCCACGCTGCTCTTTTTCAAAGATGGCAATCTGATCGATCGCACCGAAGGCGTGCTGGCTCAGCCCGCGATCGCAGAAAAAATTAGCAGCCTGCTCTAACCCTGCTGTTGGGCTCAACCGCCCGTCTTGATGGGCTAGGCTGTATCGGCGGCAGTGGCAAATTTTCTAAACTGCTGGTTGTGCAGGACAGAACTAAGCTTAGACACGGATGACTAGATCAGTGCCAAAGCTTCATTCGCAACCGGTGGCCCTGACCATAAACTTGGCGGGGGACAGTGCCCGCGAACTGATGCCGACTGTATCGGTTGAGCCGACCGGGAACCTTGCCTCGCCAATTCGCCCCTTTACATGGTTGAGAGCGGCACATCAGCGTCATGGGCCGTTGCCCTGGCAATCTGTGGTGGACTGCGATTTTCCCGCAGGTACCTTGCTGGTCAGGATGATGACGATGTTGATTGATAGAGACCGATCGGGGTGAGCAGTCTAGGAGGTGACGCGATCGCAATGGGGGAACGTAGACGGTCACATCGGCAACCGTGGCGCGGGCTGGTGAAATCGCCAATCTGGCGGCGGCTCTGCACCTTGGTGCTGGCGCTGATGTTGGGTAGTAGCGTCATCGGCGGCGTCATGGCCCAACCCTTGGTGCTGAATAGTGCCCCGGTGGTGTTAGATGGTCGCCCGTTATTTGATGTGGCCGCCACCAATCAGATCAATGCCGATGAGCGGGCCGACACCATCAGCGGGGAACTGGAAGACCTGATTGAGAATGATGAGGGGCTCAATGTCAGTACCGAAACCCGTAATAAAGCGCCGGTGATTTTGGTAGATGAGCGCTACCTCATGACGGTGACGCAAAATGATGCGGACTTAAATGATGTCAATTCTCCTGATGAGCTCGCCACCACCTGGGCCTTACAACTGGATCAGGAACTCGAAACCGCCCAAGCAGAACGCAGTAATGCGGTCTTGCAGCGTCGTCTCTTCTATTCCTTGGGGCTAATTGTCCTGACCTTGTTGGCACATCGCCTGATTGGTTACCTATGGCGGCGATCGCTGCGCCCGCTGTTGGAAAATTGGGTCACGTCTCGGGATGATGGCGAACAATCCCCGCCCGCCGGGTTCAATCTACTGCTGTCGTTAATTCTCAGCTTGATCCGGTTTGGCCTCTGGCTGGGCGTGATTACTTACATCACCACCCTGTTTCCGCTCACCCGCCGCTGGAGCTATTTTTTTCAGCGGCAAGTCCTCGAAGGTCTGCTGGCTCCCAATCTCCGCCTGGGACAGACCGAGATCTCCATCTTCAGCCTGTTTGTGCTGATTGGCATCCTGCTCGGCTTGGTAGTGGTGTCGGGCATCTTTGCTAACTTCTTGCGATCGCGGGTATTGCGCCTAACGGGGATCGATCGGGGATTACAGGCCGCGATCGCGGTCTTAGCCAAATACAGCATGATTTTTGTCAGCACCGTGGTGCTGCTGCAAATCTGGGGGGTCGATCTCAGCTCCCTGGCGTTGATTGCCAGTGCCCTAGGGGTGGGGATTGGGATCGGCCTCCAAAATATCGTGAAAGACTTTGGCAGCGGCTTTATTTTGGTCTTTGAGCGCCCGATTCAGGTGGGCGATTTCGTCGCGTTTGGTGAATTTCAAGGCACGGTGGAACATATCGGAGCCCGCAGCACCGAAATCAAAACGTTAGATCAGGTGTCGATTATCGTGCCCAATTCCCGCTTTTTAGAGCAAGAAGTCATTAACTGGAGCCACCGCAATCCCGTCTCCCGCATTCGAGTCCCCGTGGGGGTGTCTTACAGCTCCGATCCCAAAGACGTCAAACAAGTGCTGATTGAAGCGAGTTATCAGCATCCCCAAGTGCTCTCCAAGCCGCCGCCGCTAGTATTTTTCAAAGGCTTTGGCGACAGTTCTCTCGACTTTGAATTACTCGTTTGGATTGCAGATCCCCCAAAGCAGCTAGTAATTAAGAGCGATCTTTATTTCTCGATCGAGGCGGCGCTGCGCCAACACCATATCGAAATTCCCTTTCCTCAACGCGACTTGCACATTCGCAGTGGGCAGTTACCCCTGGAGTTTCCCGAGCAGTTACGCCCCGGCGATCGCCTGTAGTCGCCCCCGGTGTCTAGGTGCCGGGCGGGGGACTGCGGTTAACCGGGCCTGATTTCAAACGGCGAGAGTCATGTCTAACGGCAGGGTGATTTTGAAGGCGGTGCCGGTGCGATCGCTCGTCACCTGAATATCACCGCCGATATGCATCAGGAGCTTTTGCACCAGTGCTAGCCCCAGCCCAGTGCCGCCCTGCTTCCAAGGGTCAGCACTGGGCACCCGGTAGAACTTGTCAAAGATGCGCGGTAGTTCCCCCGCCGGGATTTGAACCCCGCTATTGGCCACCGTGACGAGAAGCTGGTCAGCCCGATTCGCGATCGCTGTGACCGCAATCGTCTCGCCCGGCGGCGTGTATTTACAAGCATTGTTGAGCAGTTCCGCAAAGACGCGCTCGAGGCTGGCTTGGTCACTCACCACCGACGGCAAGGTGGCTGGCAAATCAATCTCAACCGCTTGTTGCCGGCTTTGCGCCCGTTCATAAAAGCTGTTGGTAATGCCCGTGAGCCAACTCGCCAAATTAATCTGCTGCGGCGTCATGGGATGATTGCCCCCGTCGAGGCGCTGCAAATCTAGCAGGTCGTTAATCAGGCTAATTTCGCGCTCGCACTCTTCTTTCAGCACAGTGTAGTAACGCGCGACGCGGTGCTGGCTGTCTTTCGGTTTCTGCAACTCTTGATTCAGGTTTAGCTCCTGGTTCAAGGTGGCCCCCAAGAGTTGCAGGGCCACGCGCATACTGGTGACGGGGGTGCGCAACTCGTGAGACACCGTGCTGAGAAAGTCATCTTTCAGTTGGTTCAGCCGCTCTAATTCTTTCACTTGGGCTTGGGACGCTTGATAGAGCCGAGCCTGCCGAATAGCGATCGCACACTGGTTGGCCACCTGCTGCACGAGTCGAATCTCTTGATCGGCAAACCCGTAGTCTTTTTCATTGATTAGCCAGAGGTCGCCCAGCACGCCGCGATCGTCCCGAATGGGACAGGCAAACATGGCGACATGTCCCCGCACGGGGTTTGGCTCTTTGGAGCAAAACTGGAAATATTGACCGTCGAGCAGTTGATGATACACCTCGGGAAAGGCTTCCATCTGCGCGACCCGGCCTTGGTACGGGGGCAGCGACTCGTTATATTCGTAATAAATCGTCGAGGTGCCTTGTTCGAGGTCGTACAAGGCGGTGTTGGAGCCCTTCGCGCCTAAAACGCCGGTCAACTCTTCGACCGCTGTTTGCAAAATTTGGGATTCATCCAAACTGTCCCGCACGCGATCGGCAATGCGCTTGAGCGTCGCTTCAAAGTCCAACGCTTGCTGAAATTGGCGGGTGCGCTGCTCCACCTGAGTTTCTAACTCGGTATTGAGTTTGCGCACTTCGGTATACAGGTCGGCTTGAGCGAGGGCTCGCCCCACCTGAGTGGCCACATCCTTCAGCGAGGCAATTTCCCAAGGGAGCCACGGTCGTGGGTGACAGCAATCATGGACGTAAATCAGCCCCAGCAGGCTCCCCGCTTGAATGACGGGAATCGCCACATAAGACTGCACATCAAAGGCCTGTAGGTGTTTCTTAAACGCCTCTGGCAACAGGGCGGCCTCCACATCCTCCACCACCTGCACCTCGCCCTGTTGGTATTGCGCCAACTCGGCGGGGTCAAAGCAAGTGAACTCCAGCAGAATTTCTTTGAGCGAGCATTGATCCGGCACGACGGCTTCGGCGATGACACCGACGTTATCCGGTCGCAAACTGTAAAACAGCACGCGATCGGCTTCTAAAAAGCGCCGCACCTCTTCCATACTGCGTTCCAGCAGGGTGGCAGGCCGCATGGATTGCAGCAGGTGTTTGGCGATCGCCCCCAACAGTCGCTCGCGGCGCGACTCTCGCTGGAGACGCTGTTCGGATTCGACCCGATGGGTGATGTCTCGCAGTGTATGAACCAGGAAGATAGCCGCATCGGTGGCCATCACACTGATTTTGACCGCCAGAATGCGCGTTTCACTCTCGCTGTCCCGGAGGGCGATTTCCCGTTCTTGCATGGCGCGGGTGGCGGCGGCCTTGCCCTGTGACCCCTGCAAGATATCGAGCCCCACATGGGTGAGCCAATCTGGGTCAGGTGGCCCGAGCAAAGTCGATGACGGCAGCCCGAACAAATCGCAGCAAGCCTGGTTCACATACAGCCACTGGCCCTCGGCATCCGTCAAAAAGATGGGGTCAGCGATGGTGTCTAAGATCGTGGGGATCGCAGGAAGTGTATCGGTCACTTTTCGACTGGGAGAGACAGGATCAGGGGTGAATAACTCTTGAGTCATGGCCAACAGGGAACTGAGACAATAATTAGCTGAGGACAGCCTGCCACCGAGCCAACTAAGGCCCTGAAAGGAAGCGTCGTGAGTTGTGAGGGCGACCTCAGCGGCAACTGCATCAACTTATTTAGATTCCAAAGACTGCCATTGATGCGGGTACACCACGTAATGAGTCTGACTGATTGGCTGATAGCGGGCTCTCAATCTGGGGCATCGCGATCGCATCAGCGTGAGGCTGGAGTAACTCAGCAAAAGTACGGAGAAATACAGCCCCGCCTAAATGCTGCTCATAGTTTCTAGATAATCTTTACCAAATCCACATATTCACTATTCCCGGATTTTGGCAAAAAAGCTCAGCAGCGATCGCTTTTGTAAAAGAAAGTCCGTATTCCCTGGGAGGATGAGCAACCATAAAAATAGGTGCCTCAGTTGAAGCACCTAGACTGTTGTTGAGAGGAGAACAGGAACGCTTAACGGTTAAGCCTCCAAGTTGATTTCATTCTAGCTTATTGAAACTAGATGTCAATAGATCAGTGGCTGCAAACATACTATTCTCGCCAGCTCTTGTGTGTTTTAGCTCCTTTGTGATCGTAATAATCTAGCTATATAAACGTTTCAGGCGTTTTGGTCGAGTGATGTGACGAGGCGGCGGTCCACCAAGGGAGCTGTCCTTTTGCGATCAGTTTTCAAACTAATTGCATGGACACCTCCCGGCTGGGCGATCGCTTATCCCGCCCGCCTTCTCGTCCGCAGAAGGCGGGTTTCATACTAGGAAAGAGAATGCTGCCAAGGTGTTTGAACATTATCGGTAGCGGCGAACGATCGTTCGCCCGCAACACCAGATTGGCGATTCAGGATTTCCTTCAGCCACGATGAAGCAACCCTGCCATCGAGCCGTTCGCCGGGGGCGATACGTTAGCGGTGCCGGTCGATCAAGGGGCGGCAGTCGAGGCCAGGGCGATCGCGAGTTGGGGGGCGAGGTTGCCCGTCCAGCGGCTGGCGATCGGCATGCGCCACTCGGAGCCAAAGGCGCGATCGGTCACTTTCAGCACAGGGGGAGCCTGACGACGTTTGAACTCGGCGCGACTCATCAGGCGCACGACCTTTTGAACAATGTCGATGTCATGCCCTGCCGCCGCAATGTCGTCAATGGCTTGGTGGCGCTGCACCAGCCGTTCCAAGATGTCGTCCAGCACTTCATAGCTGGGCAGGGAATCCTGATCCACCTGGCCCGGCTTGAGTTCGGCGCTGGGGGCTTTGGTCAAGATATTGCCCGGAATGATGGGATCTACTTGGCTGGCATTAGCGGCCTTGACTAAGGCTGCCGGGTGCTGATTGAGCCATTCACAGATGTGGTAAACGCGAGTTTTGGGCACGTCGGCAATCACCGCCAGGCCACCGTTCATGTCGCCGTAAAGGGTGCAGTAACCGACCGCCATTTCGGACTTGTTGCCCGTGGAGAGCAGCAGGTGCCCGAATTTGTTGGCGATCGCCATCAGCAAGTTGCCGCGAATGCGAGACTGAATATTTTCTTCGGCAACGCCAAACTCCTTGTCGGCAAACAGGTTTGCTAGGGTCTCGTCGTAGCCAGACATCAGCGGGCCAATCGCCAGGGTTTCGCTGTGGATGCCGAGGTTTTGCACCAGTTGCTCGGCATCGCTGATGGAATGGCCAGAGCTATAGGGGGAGGGCATGAGCACGCCGAGCACGTTATCGGGGCCAAGGGCAGCAGCGGCGATCGCGGCCACTAGCGCCGAATCGACCCCGCCACTGAGACCAATGACCGCCTTGCTAAAGCCACACTTGCGGGCGTAGTCCCTGACGCCCAGCACGAGGGCTGACCAAATTTCTTCGTTGATGTCCGCGATCGCGCCCGCGATCGTCCCCCCCTGCAAATCCGCGGCTTGGGGATCGTAGGTGAGCCATTGCAAATCCGCCTGGAAGGCGCAGGCCCGAGTCACTAACTCACCCTGACGATTGACCGCCACACTGCTGCCGTCAAAAATCAGGTCGTCATTCGCGCCAATCTGGTTGGCATACACAATCGGCACATCAAACCGCTGGGCGCTATGGGCCAACATGGCTTCCCGAATTTGCTGCTTTTGCGCCGTGAAGGGAGAGGCCGACAGGTTGACCACTAGATCCACGCCGATGTCTTTTAATTGCGCGATGGGATTGTGCGGATACTTGCGTTGCCCCCAGAACTGCTCGTCGTTCCACAAGTCTTCGCAGATGGTGACGCCAATGTGAACGCTGCGTCCAGCGGCGAGGGCGAGGTGAAAGTGGTTGGCCGCTTGTCCGGGCTCAAAGTAGCGGTCTTCATCAAATACGTCGTAGGTGGGCAGCAGTTGTTTGTGGAAAACTTGCTGGACCTGACCCTGCTCTAAATGGGCGATGCTGTTGTAAAGCGGCTTTTCCCCGCGATCGCTGGCCCCGGCATTGGGCTCCGCACAGCCCACCAGCACCGCCACTTCGGGAGGTAGCTGGGCGGCTAGACTTTCGAGCTGCTGACGCATGGCTGCAATAAAGCCGGGACGCAACAATAAGTCACGGGGCGGATAGCCACACAGCGACAATTCTGGCGTCAACACCA
The DNA here is from genome assembly GCF_016888165.1 of Halomicronema sp. CCY15110. Classification (GTDB taxonomy): domain Bacteria; phylum Cyanobacteriota; class Cyanobacteriia; order Phormidesmidales; family Phormidesmidaceae; genus Halomicronema. Next base: position 31,948 of record NZ_JACSWC010000410.1, read on the forward strand.
GGCGGGCACCGCCAGCCGCAGCGTGTTTCACAGCGGCGACAATCTGTTCGGCATTGTGGGTGAGGTCGCCAATGGTGGGGTTGAGTTGAGCGATCGCAATTTTCATAGAAGTTACCGATACATAGTGAATGGCTTAACAGCTGGGATCACGAACTGAGTAATGCACGGGGGGTACGAGGGGGAGAGCGCCGCACCGATTTGGGGGACACGAGTATCTGTCATCCTTCTTGATGAGCCCACATTTAGATAAAGACCATGGGCTTATCTTTCAACAGGTCAAAAGCGTCGGCATCAAACTGATAGAGGCTGGCGGGGCGACCGGCACCACGGGAAGTTTTGTTGCCCGTGTCTTCTAAAAAGCCCAGCTTCAGCAGCCGCGCCCGAAAGTTGGAATAGTCCGAAAAGCCCTCGCCCAAGACTGTGACATAGAGCTGATACAGGTCGCCCAGGGTGAAGATGTCGGGCAATACGTCGAAGGCGATCGGGCTATATTCCAGCTTGTTTTTGAGGCGCTGGTAGCCATAGGCGAGCACCTCAGCATGGTCGAAGGCGAGGGTGGGCACTTGCGCCAGGGGATACCAGGCAATGCCGCTGACGCCATCGGCAATGAGTTCGGCTTCGGCGAACCGCACCAGGGCAAAGTGGCTCACTGAGAGGTAACGCACGCCATAGGCTTCCTCTGCTTCACGGGGATCGCGCTCTGGCCCGCCAAAGGTATAGAGCTGTTCCAGATACAGATTTTCGACCCGAATCTTTTCGGACAGCACGCGGTAGGCGGCGTCCTCCAGCGATTCGCCCTGGCGCACCAGGGTGCCGGGCAGGCTCCAACAGCCGTCATAGGGGGCGTCGTGGCGCATGACCAACAGCACGAGCAGCCGATTTTGCTCCGTATCCACGGAGAAAATCACGTTGTCCACGCCGACCTTAAAGTCGGCTAGGGGTTCGGCGTTCAAGAGATGGCCTGTTTTTCTTGGGAGCTTTCCGTGCATGGATACAAATTTCGTTGGTTAATATAAGCGCGAACGGCGGCGGGTAAGGCTTGGGCGTCTTCGGTTTGGCGGTAGTAAGACGACGACACCTCAAAGGTTTTGAGGGTTTCCGCGATCGCCACCTGTCCCCCCTGTTGACGAATCGCAGCTAAAGCGTGGTCGGAGGGTTGGTAGCCGGGGCGCGGCATGACCAAAATGTTGACGAGTTGAAACAACTCAGCAGCTTGGTACCAGCGGGGCAGCTGCTCGACCAAGTCGGCTCCCACAATCAGGGTGAGTTCGGCGTGGGGCCACATCTCGCGGGCTTGCTGGGCACTGACCACACTGCGCCGATGGCTGAGCGCTGCATAGAGGGCGATGCGACCGGGGGGCACCGGCAAGTCGTGAATCATCAGATCGAGCATGGCTTGGCGATCGCGCAGCGGGCACTGGTGCTGCTTAAACGGATTGTCAGCGGCCCACACGGCCACATGATCAAAATGCTGAGCGAGCCATCGCAACACTCTGCCGTGGCCCCGATGGGGCGGGTCGGCACTCATTCCAAATAGGGCAATTCGCATGGGCTTTTCCATCATGGGCAGGCAGGTAAAACAGCGACAGGCAGAGGATGAAACACAAAAATTGTTATTCGGGTGGGGCATGAGGTGCCCCATTGGTCGGTCATGACTGGCCCCCGCTGCCCACCGTTGATTGGGTTCGGTGGCGGGTGGCCTGAGTCAATTGCTCCAGCGCGGGCGTAATTTCCACAGTGTAAGGGTTCGGGTCTTGAACTTGCCGTACCGCTGGCGACAGGGCAGCGACCGACTGGGCCGTGCGCTGGGCGATCGCTGGGAGGTCAGCCAAGGGGGCAATCAGCCGGCCATTTTGCATCACGGGTTGCAGCAGGGGCTGGGCTCCGGAGTCGGGAGATTCAGTCGCAAGGGCAAGGTAGTCTTGCACAGCGCGATCGCCCTCAGATTGTCGGAAAATTTGTTTGCGGCCCGGATAGGTAACCTTGCTCGACGACTCTTTCATCACCGGCATGCCATCAATCTCGACCAGTTTGTAAACGCCGTTAACTGGACTGCCCGTGACCAGTCGCGTACCCAAGCCATAGCCATCAATCACGGCTCCGGCCTGTTTCAGCCGGACAATTTCGTATTCGTCAATGTCGCCACTGGCAAAAATGGGCACATCGGGCAGCAGCTCGCGCACCTGCTGAGACAGCAGGGCGAGATCGCCAGAATCTAGTCGAATGCCCGCCAGAGCCGCTTGTCCCTGCTGCCGATGTTCGGCCAGATGCCGGGCGGCGGCCACCGTGTCAAAGGTATCGATCAGCAACGGCGCACCGGGAAAGTAGCGATGGAAGGCGTCAAACGCATCGGTCTCACTGCCTTCGAGGGCGGCGATCGCCATCACCAGCGCGTGGGCCATGGTTCCTGCCGGCTTTTGCCCCAGTTGCAGCGCGGCCAAGACATTGGATGTACTATCTAGGCCGCCCGCGATCGCGGCCCGCGCCGCCCACAGCGCCCCTTGGGGACTAAAGGCCCGCCGCGTGCCAAATTCCAGCAGTTTGGCTTCGGGGCCAGCGACATCGCGTAAGCGAGCCGCCCGTGTCGCAATGAGCGTTTGATAATTGAGCGTATTCAGGAGATAAGTTTCCACTACCTGGGCCTGCCACAGCGGGGCTTCGATGCGCAGCAGGGGTTCGTTGGCAAACACCGCCGTGCCCTCGGGTACCGCCCACACGTCCCCGGTGAATCGAGCGTGGCGGAGGGTTTCCCAAAAGGCCGTCGGGGCATGGGCAAAAATCCCCGTCGCTTGCAGCTGGGCGAGATGGCGATCGCTGAAAGTGAACGCTTCGAGATACTCGATCGCCTGAGTCAGCCCCATCGCGATGAGATAGCCAAAGTTAGGCGGCAACCGGCGGGTAAATAGCTCAAAGCTGGCGCGGCGCTGGTCTAGGCCCTCGCCCACGTAGCAGGCACTCATGGTGAGCTGATAGAGATCCGTCAGCAAGCTGTAGTCTTCGGGCAGGGCCTGCAAAGGTGAGAGTGGCATAGCGAACTCTGAACAACTTATGGTCATTTTAACCATAAATATTCGAGATGTCTCGTGAAATGACTACAGCGTTTATGAAGATTTCATGGCCTTAAGGTTGCTCAAGATCTGTCAGAGTTGCTTTCCAGGATGGCTTGTCAGGTTTGCGGATGGGGTGGGGATGGGGCTCGATACCAATTGTATGAGAGGGGGGATCGCTGCCAGCGTCGTACTATTAGTCAGCCTAATTTTGGTGAAAACCAATATTTTCCCTTGGAATGAGATTCCCTAACAGGGCTATGCTGAAGAGTGGAAACCTGTTGCTATGACTATGGAAACGCGCGATCTGCCCCGCCCTGAACCGACCTGGAAAGCTGTCCTGCGGCTGATGCGTTGGGATAAGCCTACCGGGCGACTGATCTTAATGGTGCCAGCCTTGTGGTCGTTGTTTCTGGCGGCTCGCGGCCTGCCGCCGGTGGGGCTACTGGGGGTGATCATCGTCGGGAGTTTGGTGACCAGTGCCGCTGGCTGTGTAGTCAACGACCTGTGGGATCGCGACATTGATCCTCAGGTGCAGCGCACCAAAGCCCGACCGCTGGCCGCCAAGGCGTTGTCGGTTTGGGTCGCCCTCGCCCTCGCGGTCATCATGTTTCTCTGTGCCTATGGCCTCACGGTTTACCTCAATCCGTTGAGCTTTGCGCTTTGTGTGGCGGCAGTGCCCGTGATTGTGCTGTATCCTCTGGCGAAGCGGGTGTTTCCGGTGCCGCAGTTGGTGCTGGCGATCGCGTGGGGCTTTGCGGTGCTGATTCCCTGGGCGGCGGTGACGGGCACGTTGGAACTGGCGACCTGGCTACTGTGGGCGGCGGTGATTTTTTGGACGCTGGGGTTCGATACGGTGTACGCGATTCCCGATCGGCAGTTTGATCAGCAACTGGGCATCAACTCCAGCGCCATCTTTTTTGGCCAGCGGACACCCCTCGTCGTCACGCTCTTTTTCGTCGCCACGGCGGTACTCCTCGCGGCCGTCGGCCTGGTGATGTCGTTGGGCTGGCCCTTTTGGCTGACGTGGGTGGGGGCGATCGCGGTCTGGTCGCGTGAGGGCTACTTGCTGGGTTTTTACAACCCACCGCCGTCTTTGTACGGCAAGATCTTTCGCCAAAATGTATGGCTCGGTTTCATCTTGCTGGCCGGCATGATTGGGGGCTGCTTCACTTAGTTGATCGCTGGCATGCGGGACGATTTAGTCTGGACCTTGCTTAATCTTCGACCACAAATTCCATCAGCCGCCCTTGGGGACTGCCGAAGCGCAAGCGATCGCCCGATTGCAGACAGACTTCAGTGCGGTGGAGCTGTTGCCAGGTGCCCTGTTGTTCACAAAACGTGCCGTAGCGCGAGTCGTCACGCAAATAGTAAGCCACCGACTGCATGGCACTGGAGTTGTTCGTCTGGCGACAAAAGATTTCGGCATGGTGACCCGATACCCACGGCTCGGGGATGACGAGGTCGTTTTCGGGACGGCGACCAATACGGAGCATCCCGCCGTAGAGATACCAGGCTAAATGGGGATCATCAACGGCGCGAATGACCGCCATGGGATTGTTGGGGCAGGCATCGCCAGGGAGGCGGGTAATGTCCATCTCTTGGTCGGCGAGTACCTGACTATCAAAATCGGGGTGCCGATACAATACCGGCAACGTCCAGGCGGGCTGATTGAATTTGTACAGGGTGAGCAGTTGCTGGCGGGCGATCGCCACGGCCCGATCAACCGGATTGCGCTCCGTCAGCGCCTGGGCAAAGACCTGGATAAAGCTCAGGGCTTCTTCATCGGCAATGGCGTCACGCATGGCAATGACCGCCGGCACCCCGTGGTGCAACAACACTTCCGCCAAACTGCTGCGGGGAATCGGTCGCTGGTCTTGCTGATCGGGCCGCGCCCCCCAGCAGGTGTTAAACACGGCCAACTTCACTTGATTGAGCAGCAGCAGTTGGGCCAGTTCGGTACCATTCAGGGTCGATTCAGCTTGTAGGTAGATCAGGCCGCCATCGGGAGCGGGCACACCGTGACCGGCGTAGAAAAAGACATTGTATTCGCCGCGATCGATCGCCTTGATCAGTTCGCTGGCTCGCGGTCGCACCAGCACGTCAACCTGGCAAGGCGCACCGGTGCGGACACTCAGACCAGACGTACTCTCCCCGGTTAAAACCCGCTTGAGTAGTTGGGCTTCGGCTTCGAGCTGGAGAGTGTCGGCGGCTTCGCGATCGCCGGGCACATCCGGTTCTCCCAGCACCAGCAACACTTTGAGGTGCTGATCCAGCCGAATCGCCGCCAGGGGATCGACATCGCTTGTAGTGCGGCTAAAGCGGACATATTCGTTTAACGACATGGCTTGGCGGCCGGGCTGGGGCTGCATGATTTCCCACGGTAGGCCGATCAGGTCAGGGTCACGAATGTCGAGACACAGCGATAGGGGATTGCCCTGCCCCATGGCAATGCCCAAACTTTGGTCAAGGCTGCCTTTAATCGCACCGTCAAACAGCCACTGCCACAGTTTGACGCCGAGGGTTTGCATCAAGCGACCCGAGTAGCCTTGCGCCTTGCCATCGGGGGACTTGAGCAGCTCGGGCGTGACCATTTGCGGCACATAGGATGCGGGGACATGGGGCACCGGCGGCAAGCCCCGCAGCGAGAAGAGTTCGAGCCAGCTTTGCCACAGTTGGTTGAGCTCGTCAGACCAGGGGCGATCGTGGTGGACGTAGCCACCAGGGTAAGGGGCTTCGACCACCCAAATTGCGTAGTGGGGGGTGGTGGCATTCGCCAGACGCTCGATGGCAATACGCAGACGGATAGGCTCTGACATCGAAAATCATGAGGGAGAAAACAGACGCGAAAAGCGGTAGATCGGCATGCCCTGATCAAGCATCACTGGCGAGGGCCGACCAGCGTAGCCCGGATCGTTAGTCAGTACACAATCCCTGCTGAGGGCTAGATGTGTCAAGTAAGGGGGCCGCAAAGGTGGCGACATCGCCTTGCAGAACCCAGCCCTCATCTCCTGGCATCGCGATCGGCCAGAGGAGAGCGGGGCGACCCCCCTCTAGGGCCGGTGGTAACGGCGCTTCGGAGCCTACGGTCGGGTTTGCCGTCGGGGTAGAACAGACTTGCAGACGCACCCATAACTCGCCAGCAGGCGTTTGTTGACGACTCCGCACCCGCACCACCGTCTGGGCAATCAGCAGCCGTTTGGGCGGATCGACTGCACTGGGGGCATCGGCGGCGGGAGGGGCCGGGGTCGTCATCAAGGTGGCCGCAGCGGTGGGGTCCGACAAAGTTTTGATTTGCAGATAATCGCCCACAGCCAGGTCAGCGATCGCGGTCGACCCGGTGGGTGGCTCAGCGGATGGCGAAAGGGTAGAGCCGCTAGGGGGCGCTGAGTCCTCCAAGGGGGCCGGGGCTCGGCGTTGCCACCATTGCCACCCGAGGGCAGCGATAATGCCGACCCCAGCGGCCACAAGCACACTGACAATGATTAGCGGCCATCGGTTTTTCGGCTGGGCTGGAGGGGGGGGGACGGGGCGCAGGGTCGTGGGAGCCGCTGCCGGGGGGCGAGCCGTGACCAGGGGCGCAGTGACATCGGGGGCGGCTTGCCGGAGCCCCTCCACCAGTTGCACCGGCACGGGGGCCACCGCCCCTCCGACTTGAGGACTCACCCGCAACAGCCCCACGGTGACGTTGTCATGGCCATTGTGGGTATTGGCTAAGGTGACCAGCCGTTGGGTCGCCTGCCCCACGTCGCGATCGCCCACCAACACGGGGTGTAGTTCCGCCGCCCAGAGCTGATCGACCAAGTCGTAATCACTGAGGCCATCGGAACAGAGCACAATCAAACTGTCGGCAGCGATCGCAAACAGCTGCACGGTGGGGTGCAGATGCGGGGTCGGGGCCATGCCCAGGGCTTGCACCAAGGCCCCCGCACCGGGATGCTGTAACGCTTCGGCATAGAGCCGCAGGCCCAGGCGCGTATCGCGCACGGCAATGTCATCATCCAGGGTGAGCTGGCGGCAATTGTGCGATCGCACCCGGTAAGCCCGACTATCGCCCAAATGTGCGACATACAGACAACCGTCGTACACCAGCGCCAGGACGATGGTGGTGCCCATGCGGCCCCGCTCGCGCTTGTGATCGGCATCGTTGCGCTGAGCGATCGCTTCATTCGCCCTCAACAGAGCCTGTTTCAGCGTCAGCACGAGGTCGGCGTGGGGCACGCCATTACGCACTAGCAACGGCTGGAGGGCTTGGGTGACTTCCGCGATCGCCGTTTGGGACGCAATGTTGCCGCCTTCATGGCCGCCGATCCCATCGCAAACCACTAATAATGGCGCTGGGGTGAGTTGATGGCTGGTCTCCGTCATCAGCTGCACAGTTTGCGCGGTGCCGCTGGCCGGAAAACAGGCGTCTTCATTGCGGTTGCGGGTTGGCCCCTGATCCGACTGCACCGCCCATTGCACCTGGCAGGGCTGCTGGGCCGATTGCTGTTGCAGCGCCTGCGCAAGGGAATTCACCAGGCCCCCGACTTGGCCCTGCCCCGCGACCAACTGCTGAGTTAACCGAGTCAAATAGTCGCGGATAGTTGGCGCGGCCTGGTTGACTAAGCCCTGCCAGTGTTGGCCTAAATCCTTTAAATCGAGCGGTGACGGATCAACAGTCACCATCAACAGCCGCACATCCTCACCATCGACCCGCACGAGGTCGGCAGCAAGCAGGCAATGGGCGACTCGCTGATCCAGACACGGTTGCCAAAGTTGGGCCAACTGCCAGAGCCACGACAACTGCTCGATGGCAGAAGCTTGGGGCCATGATTCAGTCAGCGCGGGTAATAAGTCAGGAGGGGCGTCGGCGTGGAGCTGTCCCCGCAGTGGCACCTCGTCAAGCAGCAACAACGGCTGGCCTTCAGCCTGTGACACCTGGGTGACAGGCCGAGGCATCGCCGTCAAATAAGGCGACAACACTAAATACGGCATGGCCGCCGCAGGAACGTCAGCTAAAGCAGGCGGCGGCAACTGGGGTTGCGTATCGCGCACGAGGGGAAAGCGAATGACCTGATAGCGCTGCGCCAAATAGCTGCCCGCTGGCAAGGGTGCGGCCACGGTGCCCTGTGCCCAGAGATAGCGCTGTATCGGTGGCAACTGCGAATTCGGCATAGGGGGCGATCGCCTCGCTCATCGGTCAGGCCGAGCAGAGCCCCATGCCCCACTCAAGCTACGAAATTATGCCACACCCTCTCCAGCTGGCTGAGGAAAACTCCCGGTTTACCCTTCGGTTTCGCTCACCACGCGGGGCAGCCCCATGCTGTAGTTCAGCGCGCGGGTTTTCAGGTTATAGCTAATTTCACCCGCCTGTAGCTGCTCTTTAACGAAGTGTTCGAGGTCAGAGCCAATGCGACGCAGGTTGTAGTCCGTGAGTTCGCAGTTACCGGCAGCGGCGACCAAGCGATCGAACTCCGCGTTGACTTTTTTCAGGGCTTCATCGCTCCAGAGGAACTCATTGTCGGGGTCAATATCCAAAGTCAGCACCGAGTCGCTGGGTACTAACTCTTCGTCAACGACTTCAGCGGCATAAATCAAAACATGACGAGTGGTTGATTTCAACATGAGCTCTTACAGTTCAAAAATAGTCGGCTAACCTGTTGTCATTGTAAAGGCAGGGCGATCGCTCGTCGGATCGAGATCTCATAGAGATTCATGAGGGCAGCCATAATCTTGTCCCCCACCCGGCGGCGATGCCCGATCCAACGCCGAATCACCCGTCCGGATCGGGCCAGTCCAGCCCTCGCATTGAGCACCGGGATGGTTAACCGACGGGGTTCTCCTTCACAATGGGAGAGTTGCCCCCTGCTGCTGAGTTTTGAGAACTGCCATGTCCCATCCCCTAGCCCCCATTCTTAACCGAGCCTTAGACGGCGGCGATGTGACTCCCGATGAGGGCCTGGCTTTGTTATGCACGGCTGACCCGGTGGCGATCGCGGCCATTCAGGCGACGGCCGATACCTTGCGACAACGGCAAGCGGGCGACACCGTGACCTATGTGGTGAATCGCAACCTCAACTTCACCAACATTTGCGAACAGCACTGTAGTTTTTGCGCCTTTCGTCGCGACGATGGCGAAGACGGAGCCTTTTGGGTGGACTGGGGAGCCATGGCCGAAAAAGCCGCCGATGCGGTAACCCAGGGCGCGACGGAGATTTGTATGCAGGGGGGCTTAAATCCCGCCGCCAAAGTCAACGGCAGTAGCCTGCAATATTACATTCAACTCATTCGCAACATTAAAGATCCGTGGCCGCAGTTGCACCTCCATGCCTTTTCGCCCCAAGAGATCCAGTTCATCGCCCGCGAAGATGGCCGGAGCTATGCCGAGGTGATTACAGCGCTGCAAGCGGCTGGTGTGGGATCGCTGCCGGGTACAGCGGCGGAGGTGCTGGATGATGCGGTGCGGCGGGTATTGTGCCCGGAAAAAATTGACAGCGAGACCTGGCTTGAAATTGTCGGGTTGGCTCATCAATTGGGCCTATCGACCACCAGCACGATGTTGTGTGGGCACATCGAAACACCCGCCCAGCAAATCACCCATTTTGAGCAACTGCGGCAGCTCCAGCAGCAGGCGATCGCCCAAGCCAAGCCCGCCCGCATCACCGAATTCATCTTGCTGCCCTTTGTCGGCGAGGCGGCCCCCAAACCCCTGCGACGACGGGTGGGACGCGACCAGCCCGTGCTGCGCGACGTGTTGCATCTGACGGCGGTGTCGCGCATTTATCTGGGCAACTGGATTCCCAATCATCAGCCGAGCTGGGTCAAGCTGGGGCTGTCTGGCGCAATTGACGCTCTGCAGTGGGGCTGCAACGACATTGGCGGCACCCTGATGGAAGAGCACATTACCACCATGGCGGGGGCCAAAGGCGGCACCTGTATGACGGTGAACGACTTGCAAGGGGCGATCGCGTCGATCAATCGGCCCCATCAACAGCGCGACACCCTTTATCGCCCCGTCGATGCTGGCCTGTCCGCTGCCCCAGGGATTGGCGTGTCGGCCTCAATGGGGAATAGCGTGCCCGCGCGACAGTCCCGCAGCCATAAGCGCACAGCTTGACCCATAATGCCGTCGCTGCTCTCTTGCGGCGGCGTAGGCGGTCGGCTGGGCTGATCCGCTGCCGCCAAGCGGGAAAACATCAGCGTTAGCCGCCAGCCCTCTGCCGTGGGCACTAAAAACAACCAGTGATACTGTTCCTGCCGGATCGTCTCGTCGTCGAGATAGCGGCGCTCCAAGGTGGTGAAAAAGACTTGTTGCGTAGCGTCGTCAGCGACGGGTTCAAACGCCAAGGTTTCCAACGGTAAGGGCTCAAATTCGGCGCGGCCCGCCAGCAGCATCGTGCCAAACTGGGTGTCGTCGGGGGTGGTGCCCAGGGTGCGCCGAGCGACGCGATTGGCATAACTGGGCAAGTCGCGCAGCAGCCCAGTGGTCAAGGTTTCCACGTTTTGGGGGCACACCATGGGCGGACGTAAAAAGGGCTCGATCGCGGCGGCGTTGGCCCAACTTGGGGCAGCGGCGATCGCCCCCATCGCCAGACTCAGCCCGCCGCTCAGGATTAACCGGAGCGCTACCATGCGATTGTGGGGTTTGGTTATCAACATCGACCTCATGGGCGCGGCAGGGCTTGAGCAACCGTTCTCTGGGCTTAACCTATCTTAGGGCGATCGCAAATACCAGCCCTGCACTACGACAGATTGCAACGTTGGGCACTCGAAATCTCATATCCTTAGTATCCTTATCAAAAATCCAGTGTGGAATGTCAGGCTAAGGCAGTCCCAGGTTGAATCGGCGGCTCATCGGTGAGGAGTTTGGGAATGGTGCAAAATCGTTCATTATTCGTAGTTTTGTTAGTGGCGGCAGGCTTCATCACGCCGACCCTAACGGGAGCGCAGGCGGCAAAACTGGCGCAAGGGGTGGATAATCCTGATGCCATGGACAATTCCGATGCCGAGGCGGCCCCAACGCCAGCGGCCAGCGAGACGGCTGTCGGTGCTGACGCCAAGTTTCAAGTGCCTGCCGATGGCTTACCCGCTGACGCGAGCCTGACCATCGAGGGCACCGCCAGCATGGCCACCATCACAAAATCGCTGGTGCAAGCCTTTGAAGCAAAATATCCCAACGCCACTGTCACCGTGGTCGAACAACCCGCCGAGGGGGCACTAAAAAACCTGCAAGCGGGCGAGGTGGAACTCATTGCGATCGGTCGCCCGTTGACAGCCGAACAACAAGCCCAGGGGTTAGTGCCGGTTTCCGTCAGTCGGGAAAAAATTGCGATTATTGTCGGCGCGGACAATCCCTTTTCGGGAGAGTTAGAGGCTACAGACTTTGTCAACATTTTTTGGGGCACGGTCACCAATTGGCAGCAATTAGGCGGGCCAGACCTGCCCATTCGCTTTATTGATCGACCCGAAACTAGCGATACTCGGGCGTCCCTGGGCGAATACGAGGTGTTTGGCGGTGACATGACCGCTGGGGAAAAAGCGATCCAGGTCGAGAATGACAGCACCGCCGCAGTCGTCGCGGAATTGGGCGATAACGGCATCAGTTATGCGATCGCCAGCCAGGTGCTCGACCAGGAAAATGTCCGGGTATTACCGATGTACGGCACCACCCCCGACAGTGGGGACTATCCTTATTCGCAACCGCGCAACTATGTTTATCTGAGCAGCCAGTCCCTCTCGCCCTCGGCATCCGCCTTTTTGGCCCTGGCCACCGATGCCGAAGGCCAAGCGGCGGTCGCTGAGGCCAAAGCGGCAGAAGCGGCAGATGTCGCCGTTGCAGACTTGCCCGACTACGTTTCAGCGATGCGCCCCGATGGTCAAGGCTTTGTGGTGGGCGATCGCGACGGCAACCTCATCCTGCGGCAAACCAACGGGACCGCTGTGGGCGAGCCCATCCCCGCCCATGCTGGCCCCGTGACGGCGCTGGCCTTTAGTGCCGATGGGCAACGGTTGATCAGCGGCGGAGCCGACGCCACCCTGCGCTGGTGGAATGCCGATGGCACCCCCATTGGCGACCCTAGCAATGCTGGCAATGAGGTCATCACGAGCCTCACGGCACAGCCTGACGGTGGCGTGATTAGTGCGACCCAAACGGGCACCTGGCAGCGGTGGGATGCTACGGGCAATCCCGTGGGTGCACCCGTTACGGGTCACGCCGGAGCGGTGCGCGATACGGCCCTGAGTACGGACGGTAGCACCCTGATTACGGCCAGCGACGACGGCACCATTCGCCTGTGGAATGTGGCCGATGGCACCCAGCGGGGCGAACCGATTACCGGACATCAAGGCCCCGTGCGCTCGCTCGCCGTGTTGCCCGATGGCCGCTTCTTCTCCGGGGGAGCGGATGGCACCGTGCGGCAATGGGCGGCCGATGGCACCAACATTGGCGAGCCACTTACCGTCTCTGGCCCCGTCACCGCGATCGCGGTCAACGCGGAAGGCAACAGTATTGTCGTCGGTGATGAAACTGGGGCGCTGCAATATCTCTCTGGCGATGGCGTGCCCGTGGGCGAGCCGTTGACGGACGTAGGTGCTCCGGTCGAGGCCCTGGCCCTCACCCCGGATGGTCAGCAACTTGTCGTGAGTGCGGGCGAGACGCCTCAGCTACGCGATAGTACCGGGGTGATTATCTCCGGCTCTGATCCCGACGGGGCTGATGGGGATGAGAGTGCGATCGCGGGGAATCTGCCCCCGTCGCTGCAAAATTTATGGGAACAACTGCAAGGCTTACCGCCCCAGGTGCTGTGGATTATTCCCCTAGCGCTCTTGGCGATTTTGCTGCTCGGGCTGCTGCGCAGCTTTCAGCAAGAGACCGACGACATTAGCGATGACGACGAGGAAACGCCCGAGTTGCTCCCCAGTGCCGACACTGCTGATGCGGTAGAAAGCTTGGCGGCGGACGATTTTTCAGCAGACGATTTTTCAGCAGACAACTTTGCGACGCCCGCTGCACCCAGACCCGCTGCAGCGGTTTCCCCGGCCCCAGCCGCTCCCCTGGCCGGATTTGCCTCCGACCTAACGGCAGAACCCATTGACGGCTCCCTCGCCCAAGCCAAACAAACGCTGCAAGAGGGCGTCAGTTTTGGCAAGGCGGGACGGTATCAACTGGCGCTTGACCGCTTCAATAAAGCGATCGAGCTAGCCGATATGGAACGTCTCAAGGCCGCTGCTGCCGGGACGACTTTAGTAGGAGCCAGCGCCGTCATTGCCCGGGGCTTAGCCCGACGCGGGGCCACCTTAGCCAACCTGGGTCGCGCGGATGACGCCCTCAAAAGCCTTAATCGCTCCTTAGAGATGGATCCCGACGATGCCGCCGCCTGGATTGGCAAGGGCAATGTCTTCATCCCGATGGGCCAACTGGACGAGTCACTGTTTTGCTTTGATAAAGCGATCGAGTTAAATCCCCACCTCGCCGCCGCTTGGCAAGGCAAAGGCCAAGCCCTTCAGCAAATGGGGCGCGATGCCGAAGCTCGCCAATGTTTCCAGCAAGCCGCATCCCTTGGCGGCCAGAACGACGATATCCCCCTCGACCTGGGCACCCCAGCGGTGAGTAACGCGGCCACATCGGTCTTGGAGAGCATCCCAGCCCCCTCGATCAATGCGGCGAATGCCAAAGAGTCACCGAGTTTTACCGCTGGTATTAGCACCCCACCATCGCCGCCGCCCGCGCCACGTCCCACGCCTCAACCGGCTGAGGCAAATCTGCCCGCTGATATGCCCATCGGCCCCATCGGGCTCAGCGCCGCCGATTCGGTGCAGTCCCCTAGTTTTGATGATGAGTTACCGTCCGACTTATTAGCCGCGATCGACGATCTCCCCACGGCCGACCAACCCACGACCGAGACGGTCATCCAGGCCCCATCGGCCCCCTCATCACCGACGACCGCCGCCATCAGTCCGACCGAGCCCCTACCCGACACTCTGGAAACCGCCGTCCCCGCAGACATTTTGCAAGCCGTTGGCGACTTACCCACCGAGGCCGAGGACGCCGACCCCAACGCGCCACTGACCAACCCAGTGAGCGTGCCCCCCGAGGTCGAAGCCATCCTGTCCGGGCAGTCAGATATCCCCGATCGCGAGGAAGTCGCCAGCAGTCCCGCTGCTGCCCGGCCCTCAGCCGCCGCCGCAGACGAGGATGAGGACGAGACGCTAGTCATGCCTCGGCCTGCCGTCACTGCCTCAGCACCGGACTCTGGTGTTGAGACAGCGTTGGATGGGTTACCGCCGGAAGTCTTAGCCGCCCTGGAAGGCATTCCGGCGGACTCTCCCGATAGCTTTGGCCTCTCGACGGCAGCCTCCGCTGAGCCCCCTGCCTCCCCCTCTGGAACCGAACCCTCTGAGGAAGATGAAAATACGGCTCCTTAAGCCGGCTCCATTCAAGCCAGCTCACTTCTTATGCTGACATGACAATCGTTGCAGCTCAGAGTATTGAGCGTGCAACGGTTGCAGCCCCTCACCCGATGCATCCAGTCACTGTAATGCGGTGGGGGCGCAATCAAACCGGGGCTGACGGCGATCTCGGCCTCAGCGGCCACAGTGATTGCTGGCGGTAATGATAATTGGGAGCGGTTACCGTGCGGTCTGCGCATTATCGGCTACTCCCGAAAACCATGCTGAGAATTGCTGATGTTTTGACTCCCCAATTGCACCGATCTTCATAACTGTGATATTTTATGAGTCTGCTAGGACGTATAGCTCAGTTGGTTAGAGCACCACGTTGACATCGTGGGGGTCACTGGTTCGAGTCCAGTTACGTCCATTAAGGATTACATCCCTTCTGCCAAGGCTTCAAGGGCAATTCTGAATAGTCTGCTTATACTTGGTAGAACTCTCTGAAGCTTCTTGAGACAGTTTTTTGTGTGCAGATTGTGTGCAAACAGAAAACAGCCCTGAATTTGCACGAATAAATCAATTGATGTCAGACGCAACACCGGCCTATCGCGGATACCGTCTCCAAACTCTGTATGCCCTCTCTCGGATCCTTGGATCCACTGAAGGATCAGATCTGGTTTTCCAACCAGAGGGCTTAGAGGATCTGGATATTCTAGTACCGCATAGCGGAAATGCATATACCCTTAAGGAGTGAGTTTTAGAGGCTGACGTCGAATGCCTGGTCCCGC
>NZ_JACSWC010000411.1 GCF_016888165.1 Halomicronema sp. CCY15110
CCGTGGGCCGTGCTCTCTAGTGCGCCCTCGTCGCTGACAACCTTTGCACACTATGGAGCACGCTTTGGCGGCATTGAACCCCATTTCAAGGATTACAAGTCAGCTGGCTTCCACCTGCCGCAATCCCGGCGGCGCAACGCTCAGCAGCTGACGACTCTGGTGATGCTGCTCGATATCGCTCATCTGATTGCGGTGGTACTCGGGGTGCTGCTGGTTAAGGCTGGCAAACGTCTGCAGCTCGACTGGCACGGTCAGCGAGGTTTGAGTTTTCTACAGTTGGGCCTCCGAGAGATTGCCCGACGCGCTTATCAGCAACTACCGTTGCCCTCGCTCACGTCGCTTCCCCAACGTAGTC
>NZ_JACSWC010000412.1 GCF_016888165.1 Halomicronema sp. CCY15110
GCGGGACCAGGCATTCGACGTCAGCCTCTAAAACTCACTCCTTAAGGGTATATGCATTTCCGCTATGCGGTACTAGATTGTGATGGAACCTTTAAGCAGCGAATACTTCTACTATTTCTACCTATTCGCGAAACATGAGCCAGGAATCTGGACTATGCTCGTTGGGCGCAAAATCAATCATACGGAGTACGGGGCCGGCAAAATCGTCGAAGTTGTTCCGCGTGACAATTACATCCCGCTGGTTAAGGTCAAATTTACGGCCGACCAAGAACTACGTACTTTTAACGCCACAATGTTCAAGTCTAATAAAATCTGTCATCTTGATGTACCCGTTGAGTTAGAAGCCAGCCTTTATAGTTGGAAAGCAAAGCTCGACAAGTTACGCTTGGAAACCGAAAAGCGTAAGAACGCGCTGGCGGAACTCAAACTTCTAGGAGATAAGTATCACGTCCCGTTGAGAAGCCTTATTAACGATGAAGAACCTAATGCAATTGCATCTGTACTGGCAAAAATCGACGATGGGCAGCTCTTAACTGACAACGAAACTGCGTTACTAGAGGAGGAGGGGCTTTTCAACCTCCTGGCGGTAGTAGCGCTCAAACCTTTAGGAGATAAGTATCATGTCTCGTTGAAAAGCCTCATTAACGATGAAGGACACACCACAGTTACTCCTGTATTGATAAAAATCGACGACGGGCAGCTCCTAACTGACAACGAAACCGCGTTACTGAAGGAGAAGGGGCTTTTCAACGTCCTGGCAACTTACCATTATCGCAATTATCGAAAGAATCAGGATCCTTGGCTCTTAGTGAAAGCATCGAGTGAGCTTAGGAAAGCGAGCCTTCCGGATAAGGCAATTGAAATTACTTCTATACTTGACGAAATGCAGATTCCAGAGGCCCGGCCTCTTTCGGCACTTTGGACAACCCGTGGGGGAGCACTGAAAGACACAGGCAGACTGGACGAAGCTATCCGTTGCGGTAAAAAAGCTATTACACTTCTTCCCAGCAGCTTCCATCCATATAACCTTCTAGGCTCGATTTTCTATGAGCGCGAGGAATTCGAGCAAGGTCAAAAATACTTTGATCAGGCCTTGGAATTAGGCTCTCCTGCAAGGTCACAGGAATATGAATTGCGCGCAACCATGAAACGCGCGACGCCGGAGCAGCGCCGGGCAATTGTAGAGTTTCTGTTGCGCACTGATCCCGCGCGCTTTAGCTGGGCAAAAACTTTTTCATGGGAAATCGCAACCTAAAATCCCGTTGAGCGAGCGAATATTTGTCCTGCGCCACCACCACTGCGAACCTTAGCGACCAAAATTTCTCCGATTCTATACATATCCTTGATTGACGTAACCGCGATACCACAAACCAAAAAGGGGACGGTTCCCTGTCGGCTCAACCGAAATGGTCAAGAGTATGCCGAGGGAACCTTCCCCGATGAGGGCGATAGGTTTTTGATTATACGCCCGTTAATAGCGGCATCAAGACGCTGGCAAATTCGTAGACCTGGTGGCTGAGCGCCGCGATCGCTGAGCGGGTGACGGGCAGGCTATCTACCACCATCGCAGCCGACAGGGCCATCATGTAAAGGATGGAGTATTTGAACAGGGATTTGGCTTGGTCGCGATCGCTGGGAGCCTGCAATAAGCCCCAGGCCTTGCGGAGAAAGATCCACCCGAGGTAAAGGGCGATCGCGCCGTAAACCCAGCCCGTGGCATGCAGCGGCACCGTCATCAATAAAGTAATGGGCACTAGCACCAGCGTGTAGGCCCAAATCTGTTTGGCGGTGGCTTCATCTCCAGCGACCACCGGCAACATCGGCACCCCGACCTTGGCATAGTCATCTTGAATCACGAGCGCCAAGGCCCAAAAGTGCGGCGGGGTCCAAATAAAGACGATGGCAAAGAATAGCCAGGCAGCCAAGCTGAGTTCGCCGGTGACAGCCGCCCAACCCACTAATGGAGGGACTGCGCCTGCTGCGCCGCCAATCACGATGTTCTGGGTCGAAGAGCGCTTGAGCCAGTGGGTATAAACGCCAACATATAAAGCAATGCCCACCATTTCCAGCGTGGCACTGAGGACGTTGGCAACCAGCGTTTGTAAGGCAAAGGCGATCGCGGCTAGCACCACCGCGAAAATCAGCGCGTCGCGGAGCTGAATGCGACCGGACGGAATGGGGCGATGTCGGGTGCGCTCCATATCAAAGTCGATATCGCGATCGTAGATGCAATTAATCGACTGCGCCGAGGCGGCGGCGAGGGCTCCCGTCAGCAGGGTCATGATGAGCAACAGGGGATCAACGGTGCCCTGAGCCGCAACCAGCATACTGGCGGCAGTTTCAATGAGTAAAAGGGGGATGATTCTGGGCTTCGTGAGTTGCCAATAGCTGCGGCAAACTTGCCAAAAGCTGTCGTGGTGGGGCGTGGAACTCTGCCAAGTGGGAGAAGTCTGCATGTGCAGTGAATCCTTTAAAGATGAGAAAGCAAGTATTGAAATTAGGACGATCGCCGACTCTTGGTGGCTGCCCCTCCAGTGAGTAGCGGGTTAAACCGTTGAAGCTAGTCGCGAGGCCTCCTCAGCCAAGACCGCCGGGGTCGGTTGGCGATCGCGCCAAGCCAAGACGGTAAAGGCCGTCAACGCGGCGGTCAGGGTCGCCCCGACCGTATGGTGAGTGATGGTTAGCGGTTCGACTTGTAGATGGAGCTGCAAGGTGGCAATGCCCAGCACAATCTGGCCTGCCAGCAACGTGCCAATCAGCAGCGTGAGTCGCCGCAACCAGGGGTGCAACGCCGGAGTGCGCCAAGACACTAGCAGTAAGCCAAAAATCGCGACAGTGGGGGGAACCACGCCAATCAAGTGACTATCCATCACTTGACACAATTGCGCGCCACCGAGGCATTGATGGGCGGCCCACCGCGAGCCGACCAGCGCCCCCAGCAGGCATTGGATGTACACCAGTCCCGTGGCGATCGCGCCGATGAAAGGCAACCTGCCCGAAGTGCCCAGCCCTTGATAAGGCGTCAAGCCCAGCCCAATCACTAGCAACGTTAACAAAAAGGCGAGGGCCGTGCCTAAATGAGCGGTGACGATATCAAATCGCAGTAGCTCAGTCACGGTCAGGCCGCCTAGCGCCCCCTGCACCATGATCAACAGCACTGCGCCGACCGTGGCCCAGGGCAGCCAAGCCGGCACATCGCGCCGACACCACCAAGCCTGTGCCGCTAGCCAGAGGGAGGTCAGGCCAATCAAAGAGGCATCCAGACGGTGAAACCATTCCAAAAAGACCTGGAGGTTCATTTGCTGGCTCGGCACCAGTTGGCCATAACAGAGCGGCCAGTCGGGACAGGCCAGCCCCGCATTCATGACGCGGGTGGCACTCCCCACAGCCATCAGCGCCAACGTAGCGATCGCGAGTTTCCAAATTAGCCGACGAATCCGCACCGGGGCGGCAACTCGCTGATCGGCCCTAAATAAATGTTGTAATCGTGGAGCTGTCTCAAAAGGGATGTTGGCTGACATATAAATTAAACGTGCGATCCAGAACCCTTTAACCCGGTGGCAGCAAACCATCAAACATGATTGACAGCGCTGTTGTATCCGGGGTGGATTGGTATCACTTTAGGAAGAGTGATTTTAATTCCTTGAAAGCTTTAGGGTTTTCTTCGGAATTTATGGAAAGATTCAACAACTCTTGTAACGTTTCATGAACTTCAGGGCGATTCTGGTAGCTGAGGCAACAAAACGTTGCGGGTGCAGCCGTTGATTTGATGTCGGGGCGATCGCGGCAAAATTCTGGAACATTTTGCCGCGATCGCCCCAAATATCCAGCTGTCGATTAAATTTGACCAACATGGCAGCCATTTTTGCCGTGCCCCGCTTCGGCCCTGCTGTGATCATGGGCGGGCTGGGTGAGTGGATTTTCTCGCTGCTCATAATGGCGAATGACTATCGCCCTGACCTCGAATGCCTCTGTCCTTCACCCTGGTGTCAGCTTTATGTCTACTCCGTTTCAGCAACTTAAAGATAACTTTCGCGCGATCGGCAAAGACCTCCAGGGCGAAACCCTGCAAGCTGCCGAGCATGCCCTGAAGGATTGGGTCGCCACCAATGCCGCCGCGATCGCCGCTAAAAAGGCCCCGGCTGAGTTCAACGGCACCCTGATGCAGTGGTTTCACTGGTATATCGAGCCCGATGGCACCCACTGGCAGAAGCTCCAGCAAGACGCTTCCATGCTGGCCAACGCCGGTTTTACCGCCCTGTGGCTGCCCCCCGCTTACAAAGGCATCGGTGGCAGCTACGACGTGGGCTACGGCATTTATGACCTGTTTGACCTGGGCGAATTTGACCAGCGCGACACGATTCGCACCAAATACGGCACCAAAGATGAATACGTCAATGCGGTGCAAACCTGCCGCCAAAACGGCATCCAGATTTATGCCGATGTGGTGTTCAACCACAAAATGGCCGCCGACTACGAAGAAGAATTTGCCGCGATCCCCTACGATCCCCAAAATCGCAATCAGCCCCTCGGCGGGCCGCGCCAGATCAAAGCATGGACGGGTTTCGACTTTCGCGGCACCAACGGCACCGGGGGCCGCGGCGACCAATATTCCACCATGAAGTGGCACTGGTATCACTTCGACTCAGTGGATTACAACAGCGCTGATCCCGACTTCAAAGCGGTTTGGAAAATGGCCGACAAAAGCTTTGAAACCAAGGTCGATTTGGAGCGGGGTAACTACGACTACCTGATGGGCAGCGACCTGGATATGAACCACCCCGAAGTCAAAGGCGAGTTGAAGTATTGGGGTGAGTGGATGCTGGATGACATTGGTGCGGACGGCTTTCGTCTCGACGCCATCAAGCACATCAATGGTGACTTCTTTAACGAATGGCTGGATCATCTCGAAGCCCATACCGGGCGTGATCTGTTTTGCGTCGGCGAATATTGGACTTACGACTTTGGCACGTTGAGTTGGTACATCGGCAATGCCGGGGGACGGCTCAATCTATTTGACGCGCCGCTGCACCACAACTTCCATAAAGCCAGCAAGGCGGGCGGCAACTACGACCTGCGGCGGATCTTTGATGGCAGCTTGATGAAAGAGTTGCCCTTATTCGCCGTTACTCTGGTCGAAAATCACGACACGCAACCGTTGCAAGCCCTGGAATCCATTGTCGAATCTTGGTTTAAGCCGTTGGCCTACGCCATCATTTTGCTGCGGGAGCAGGGCTATCCCTGCGTTTTCTACGCTGACTACTATGGTGCGCATTATCGCGATCGCGCCCCCGACGGCAACGAGTACGAAATTTGGATGGATTCCCATCAGTGGATCATCGATCGCCTCTTGTTTGCCCGCGTGAACTTCGCCTACGGCCCGCAATACGACTACATCGATCACTTCAACACGATCGGCTGGACGCGACTCGGCTCCGAGCAGCATCCCTACGCGATGGCCGTGATTCTCAGTGACGGGCCAGCGGGCAGCAAATGGATGGAAGTCGGCAAGCCCAATCGGCCGTTCTATGACATTACCGGCCACATCAAAGGGCCGATTCATACCAATGAGTACGGATGGGCCGAATTTCACTGCAACGGGGGTTCAGTGTCCGTCTGGGTGGAACAAAATCCGCTGTTGGCTCAGCCCGATGCGCTCGGGAGTTGACGTTTCTGTTAGGGCATCGCTGGCGCTTGAGATGACGGGTGGTGCAGGCTCAGCTGAATGAGGGCAAGAAGGTCAGCATCACCTGCCAGCGCAGGGTCAGCGCAGGCGGCTTCAGGTCGGGAAATAGATCGTCTTGGGGCGACCACAGTTGGACGGGCTGAGGGGCCATGAGGCTAGCCAGGAGGGGCGATCGCGCCGCCACCGTTTGATTAATGATGGTGGTTAACCGCTCGACCGACCAGATGGTGCCCTGGGGTGGCAGCACCGTTGAGAGGTGTAGTAAATCGGTCGCCGCCAACGTCGGCGTGGTGGTGATCCATTCACTGGTCGCGACATCCAGGGCCGCGATCGCCTGACTGTCCGATAGCAACACCAATTGGCCCTGACTCATCAAAGTGCCCGACTGCCAAGGCCGGCCTGACCGCAGTTGCTGGGCTGACAGCCCCCCCATCAGCGGCATATATTCCTGGCTGGCTTGAATCCATAGCCATTTAACTTGGTTACACAGGTCGGACAGGGCTAGTGGCGCGTGGCCCAGCGTCAATCCCCCGATCGCAGACTCCAACCGCACAGTCAGCACTGTCTCTAACAATGCCTGTGGCGTCAGGTCAGGATGCGCCCGGGTATCATCCACAATGCGCTGGCTCAATTCCTGGTGGTGCAGGGTTTGCAGCGCCGTTGTTAAAGCCTCCGGTTCCACAAAATCCAGTTCCGAATCCAGCGTCCACGGGTAAGCCGGGGCTGGCACATCCAAAACCGCGGTGCGAGTTTCCACCACCGTGGCTGGAGGGGGGGCGGCTTGCCAAACTCGCGCGGTGGGCAAGCCCGTCGCCGCCCCATCAGGCAGGGGCATTTCCAGCAGGGTGGGCTCGGGGGCGGTGACCTGCATCGTCAGGGGCATCAGGGGTAACAGGAGTCGCGCTTGAGCGGTCATCCAGTCAGTATCTGGCAGACAGAGTTGGACGGTCACCCCGGCAAACCAAGGACACAGGCCGGGCACTAGGGCGATGCTGCGATCGCGGATTTGGGTTTGCAAGGTCGCCGCCGCTACCCAGGGAGCCGTGGGCAGATCGAGCAGCTGCATGGATGCTGCTGGGGCCACCGCCGGGACTAGCGACCCCCAACTCTGGGTCGTCAGATCGAGCGTGTACGTGACCGCCGCGCTTTGAATTTCCAGCATGGGGACTAGCCGAATACCGTAAACCTGAGGCCAGTCATGAATATTGGCGGCCACACCTTCGAGCAGTTGCATGGCCATGGGGGCACTAGCCGCGATCGCCCACAACCAATCGGCACTCAACTCAGTCAACAGACGCGGAGCACTAGCGCTGAGTCCTTCGGCCGCAACCTCCCCCGCCGTCGCGAGCGGCGGCTCTCTTTGGAGCGCTTCTAGCAGTTCTTCGGCCTCATCCGTGACGTAGGGTAGCAGCGCCTCGGGCGTCTGTGGCTGATCGGTCGGCCAGCCGCTGTCTGCCGCCGTCAACGTGTGCAAAATTTTCTGCAATGCTGCCGTTTTTTGGTGCACCTCGTCGCTGGGCGTCATGGGCACAATCACCGCCGCTACCGGATCTTCAGGCTGGCATAATCCTTGAAAGAACTGGTAACCCGTCAGTGTCGAAGCAGAATTAGAAGACATCGCGTTAAGTCAAAGCTGAAGAATAAACCGTCGGCCGGTGAGCGTAAGCGCCACCTTAAACGGGCGGCTGGCAAGGGCGGAGGCAAAGCCACCAACTCAATTACCCCCCCCCCTGACCCTGACGGCAACGAATAGACCCGCCAGCAGCCTGGGCAAAGATGCTTGACGAGGCTTGAAACCGCCAGGCGTCAAAGCCCAGAGAAAACCTGCTTGGCAGTAACGGGCCGGGCAAAAACTTACTGGGCTCGACTTTGGGGGCTCAGCCAACGCCAGTAATCGCCCCCATTCTAAGAGCGATCTTTCCATCAGTCCGGGCGTTTCACCGTTTGTAAAGTAAACATCTATGACTGGTTTCAGTTCGCTGGGAAAATGTATCCGCCGCTGAGGAGCCATGCCCCCCCAGACGGGCCGCGCGCCGCCATTGCCATACCGCCACAGTCAACAATTTTTTGGCGATCGCTGGGCCTGACCGAGAGACCACAAGAGCCTTCACCCAGCAGCTCGGCCACCTCATGTGTGCTTTAGGTCAAGCCAATTTCGTACAGGCGCTGTTGCAAGTATTCGCCAGCTGTGATCTGCGGAAAGCGCGACACCCCACCCGTGCGGGCGACGCAACCAGGACGCGGCGACAAGTCAGTTTCCGGGCGAGGGTGGACAAAAAACGGTAACGAGAAGCGCCGATCGCGATCGTTGTTCGGGTTCATCACCCGGTGAGTTGTGCTTTTGAATAGGCCATTGGTCAGGTTTTGCAGCATGTCTCCCGTATCGACAATGATTTGTCCCGGAATAGCGGCGATCGGCAGCCAAGTCCCGTCCGCCTGCTGTAATTCCAAGCCGGGGGCCGTCGCTTCGCAGAGCAACGTAATCAGGTTAATGTCTTCGTGGGCGGCCGCTCGCATCTGCGCCGGGGGGGAATCCGGCGACACGGGCGGATAATGCAGCACTCGCAACAGGGTTGGACTATCTACCGTCGCTTGGGCCAGCGCTGCCCTGGGCAAATCGAGATACAGCGCACAAGCTTCGAGCAAGATCTGAGCACAGCAATCGAGTTGGGCAAATAATGCCTGCATTGCGGGCTCAAAGGCGGGCACCTCGGCGGGCCAGAGGTTAGCCGGGAGCGTGTGTTCTGGCCCAATGTGCCAAAATTCCTTGAGGTCGGGGTAAGGGGAATCCTTGGCATGTTCGCGCCCAAAGGCCGTGAACCCGCGCTGACCCTGTAGCGCCCGATCTTCGTACTGTTGTTTAATGCTGGTGGGCAGCGTAAACACGGCCTCGGCGGTCTCATACGCGTCTTGAATCAGCGCGGGCTGAATGTCGTGTTTGATGAGCGCGAAAAAGCCGATCGTTCCCAAAGCCTCACCCAACTGCCGGACAAAAGCATTTTGCTGGGCCAACGTGCCCCGCAAAAACTGCTGGAGACTTAAAACAGGAATGGTTTGGGCCATGGATTATCCATAAGGGCAGCGATTGCGCACCCATCACTTTAACGAGATTTACCCCACCCCAAACAGGCAAACGCTGTGGCACAGTAAAAAACGTTAAGTCACCAATCTTATGGAAACGGTTGTCCTTCAGAATCAAACGCTGACCCTGCTGCCTGAAAAAGCGGTCTATCTGCCCCAACAGGCCGCTCTACTGGTTTCCGATGTGCATTTGGGTAAATCAGAAACCTTTCAACATTTCGGCATTCCCATCCCCAGTCAAGTCAATCAAGCCACTCTACAGCGCCTCCAGCAAGCCCAGCGCCGCACCCAAGCCGAGCAACTCTTCATCCTCGGCGATTTATTTCACGCTCGGGCGGGCATGGTGGATGCCGTGATTGACGCCTGGCTGAAGTTCTTAGCCACCACTCAGCTAGAGGCGCACCTCATTCTCGGCAACCACGATCGCCCCCTCGCCGCCGAACTCTCGCAGTTTTCCCTGACCTGCTACACCGAGCCAATTGATCTGGACAATCTGCTACTGAGTCACGAGCCGTTACCCGACAATGACGCCTTAAATGTGTGTGGCCACGTCCATCCCTGTGTGCAGATTGGCGGCAAAGGCGATCGCCTGCGGCTACCGTGCTTTTATTGGGAAGCCGCCCTCAATCGCCTCACCCTACCGTCATTTGGCGACTTTACCGGGGGCTACACCGTCCCTCTGACCGCTGAAACCACCGCTTATGCGATCGCCGACGGGGCCATTGTGGCCTTTAGCCGCTAGTGGTTCGTCAACTTTAACTTGATGAGTCGTGAGCGGAGGCATTATCCGTTAGCAGGAAGACGGGTAAAGTACATCACATCGCCCCCCAAATAGGGGGCGGCAATAGCTTCAGGGATTGTGCGGAAAGAACAACTTATCCAGTTGTTTCTTAACCCAAACCACAGGGTTTTTATCATAGTCACTATTGATTAAACCCAACTCCCTTAGACGACGCTTTTGTTGAGTAATCTCAACCTCATGACGGCTCATTTCAGTCACAATGCAGTCGTACAGTTTCGGTTGACTTTGCAATATTTGCTTAAAGCCACCGGGACTAATCGCAAACACAGTCGTTTCTTCAACCGCCCCAACTGTGACAGTTCTAGGCACACCGAGCATGAGTGAAAACTCGCCAATGAACTGCCCTGACGTTAACACAGTGGGTTGGTCATATCCTTGCATATAATAACTCAAAGAACCAGACAAAATAATATAAAATGCATCCCCCGGCTCCCCTTCTTTGTACAGAATTTCCCCTGCTTCTAAACGTCGACGATGGCCAACTTCTACTAGCTTGCGCAATTCAACTGAGCTGGATTCGCTGAAATAAGGAATCGCTTTGAGTAAATCACGAGTTGCCACCGGCTTCGTCCAGATGTCACTGGATATCGTTGGCGAATTTTGTAAGTTCGTATGGTGTGAGTAGTTCTCGACCGAAGAGCTAAGCACGATATTCGGATTGCGATGCCAAATGTCGTAACGAGGGGAAGCGAGGCGAATTTGATGCTGTCGAAGATTTTGCTCAATAATAAATCTGAGAGAACTTTCAGTTTTATACTTCAGATCAACGCGGTTTACCCAGACCCAGAGTACAAAATCTAACGAATACTCACCGAAGCCGATGAAGTAGGCTTCTGGAGCATATTCATAGGATACAGTCTCCTCTAAATAGGCAGAGTCAAGCAGGGTTTCAAGCACTGCTACGGCGTCGCTTTCGTGGGGAACGCTGACATAAACTGTGACCCAGCCTTTGGTGTTCTGATAAGTCCAATTAATGACTTTATTGCCAGAAAGTTCACTATTAGGAATCACAATATGCCGCTTGGTATATGTGCGAATCACCGTCGATCGCAGGGAAATCTCTACAATATATCCACTGAGATCTTCTAGTTCAATAAAATCACCGACTTTGAGCTTGTGCTCGATCAATAGGGACAGGCCACTAATGAAGTTACGGACTAAATCTTGAAAGGCGAAGCCAATGCCGATGCCAAAACTGCCGACCAAAACGGCAATCGAGGTGAAATTAACCCCCAAGGTTTGCAAAAGTACCAAGCAGAAGAGAGCACTGAGGCCGTAGCTAGTAATCGTAGCGACTGATTCTCGTACGCCTTGATTGAGCCCTAATCGCTGTAAAACAAATTCTGACAGAACTTTTTTAAAGAGGACGGCGAAAATAATCGTTAGGAGAATAGCCAGCATAAACTCAGCGATCGCGCTGAGTGTCAAAACACCATTTCCCACGCGGAGAAACGGCGTATTCACGGCCCGCTGAATGGTTTCGACTAAATTATTGAACGCAACCACTATAAATGAAGAAATCATGGGTGGATAAATGATGCCATTTTTAGCGCCTCACAAATCAACCAACTATTGACAGGGGCACTGACGGTTGAGGAATACTGGACACCAATGCTGATGGAGACACCGGTTCACTGACTGTCAACCGTGAGCCCTGGGGGAACGGAAGATATTATTACGTTGCCTCGTGGAAAATGGAACGATCAAACTCACCGCAGCAACCCTTGAGCTTTGTCGGCTATAGTCAGCCGTGTTTTTGCCCGACCCTAAGTTTTGTAAAGTTGGCTGACATTAAAAAGCCGACTACTCGTTGGGCAGTCGGCTTTTGATCAGAGTCATCAGGCGCAGGAATTTCCGCTGCGACCTATTCCGCGGTGGCCAGCTCAGTGCTACCGCGACGGCGGCGGCTGGTCAAAGTGTTGAATAGCATTTGCCCGATCGCTTTCACCAAGTTGCCTTCTAGCTCTTGGAACATTTCCATATTCACACCAAAGGCATCGTTGGCTTCTTCCACGATTTGATTAGCGAGGGCTTCGCTCACCTCAATCTCATCCAGAGATTGACGATAGGTGACTTTGAACGCCTTTTCATCGTCAATTTCGTCAAACTCGTAAAACGCGGTGCCTTCGCCTTCGGCAAGGTTCATGGCTCGCTGAGCGATGCCCTTGAGAATTTGGCCGCCAGACAGGTCACCTAAATAACGCGTGTAGGAATGACCGATTAGCAACTCGGGCTGGGTGTTGGAAACTTCGCGGATGCGATCGACATACTTTTGCCCCGCTGGGGAAGTGCTAACCTGATCACGCCAGTTAGCACCATAGTAGTAGTGCAGATCGGTTTCTAGACTTTGCTTGCGATGCAGCTCAGGGAAGTAGATCTTGGACACCACGGGGTGATCTTTGTGGCGCTCTAACTCCTCTTCCATGGCAGTGTAAGCAAAGTAGAAGTTAGCGACGAGCTTGCGATAGGAGTTCTTTTCCACTACGCCGCGCAAAAAGCACCGGACAAAGCCAACATTTTCGGCCATGGTATGGGCTTTTTTGGTACCTTCTCGAAGCTGACTTGCTAGGTTGCTGCTCATACTAAATAATCCAGTGTGTATTCAGACAAAAATTGGGTGACAGGTTCTAAAAGAAGATTTAACGTCATAACCGTTACAGTAAGGGGTTTTGATGAGAGTTTTCATTACATTTTTTTACGCTCGGATCTAAGTACAGGGCAAAAGTTTGAGTGTGTGGCGAAAGTCCTCTTCAGAGAGTGGAGAGGGATGGAGTGGAAGCTGACGAAGATCGGGGAGTCCTAAACCTGTAGAGATGCGTTGTCGTGATGGAGGCAATACCCGATTGCCCCAATATGATTTTCTAGCTGCTTGGAAAAGGACAGGGTCTTGCGGACTAACCTTGATACTCGTGGCCGTGGGGGGCAATTGCAGCGCTCGATCCGATTCGTTTGACTACTGTCTTGGCCGACTGCCCGATGTCGTTAGCTGGGGAGCACCCTCTGGTCAGCCTCCCCAAAATCGCTGTAGCAGACAGCGCACTGCCGATAGACCGGCGGCAAGCATTGCCAGAGCACTCTCGCCCTTGCTTGGGAGCGATCGCCGACAAGCATCCCCACAATCTCACGGGTATCTCGGGTGAAATTGTCAATATCAAGGGTGCGGCTGCGGGTATCGACTCGCAGTTGATCCACAGCAGCCAGAATTTGGGGATGGTCGAGCCAGTCGATGAAGCTGATATAGAGGCGGTTTTGCTGGGCTTCGAGGGCTTCAATGCGGGCTTGATCGCTGGGGGTCGCTGGAGTTCGGTGCCGATGAGCAGCACGTCGTCGTAGAGGGCCAGCACGTCTTCCTCCGGTTGCCAGAAGTTTGGGCGTTGCGCTGCACGTCGTCCAGGTAATCGTCGAGTTCTTGCACTTTCAGCCGGTCGAGGACGCGCTGGGCTTCGAGGATGCGGTCTTGTTGCAGCAGCAGGTCGGCCAGCAAGCGATAGTCGGCGGCGACGGTGTCGGTGAAGGACTGCTGGAGGTCAGTTTCCAGGCCGCGAATGTCGCCCCGAATGGCCTCCCGCACCTCCACGCTAGCTTTGAGGAAAACAATCGCCGGTTCCGGTTGATTTTGGCGGTTGGGCAGTTGACCGGTTTTACTAAGAATTGAGAACTGGGTATCGATGATGGCATCGCGATCGTATTGCTGAAGGCACTGACGCTCCCGGGCTAGGAACACTGGTCGTTGCCGATGGTCGCGCTGACGGTAGCGGAACTGTCTTTAAAAACGGTGATGCAATGTCGTTGGAGGGCAAAGCCCATCGCCCTAGGATGCACCCCAAAGTCTTGGGCTCGGTCTTGCAAGCGCGCCTCGGGATAGTCCCGGATATGTTGTCGCAGGGCATCGGGGACGAGTTTACGGCGGCGTTGGGGGAGCACGGTCTGCTCTAGAGAGGGGCGGTTGCAAGACCGGTAAAGGGTCGCCGGACTGACTTAGAAGAGGGTCGCGGGGGCTTTGACCGAGTGACCTTCATGCACCCGAGTCATGACCCGTTGACAGAGAGCTAAACTGTAAGCCATCAATTCCTATTCTTATCTAGAACTAATACATTACGGGTTAGCCAGACTGCCTTATAAAGGCCCAGTTCGGCTTCATGCACTGAAGGGGAACGCCATAAAGATTAGGTCATCGCTGTGTTGGGCCAACCTGGAAATCAGCCGAACTCTGAAATGACCCGTTTCGGCATCGGGTCAGCGGTGGCCCTGACCGCATTAGTGGGATTGGTCAACCTATGGTCAGCGGTAACCCCGAGCTTGCCGCAGCGGGTCGATTGGCTGCGGCAATTTATGCCGTTTGAAGTCAGAGCCGAAGCCCATTTATTTGCTGCTTTGAGCGGGTTTTTTCTGCTCATGCTCTCGGCTCAGTTGCTGCGTCGCAAACGATTGGCCTGGTGGTTAACCGTGGGGCTACTGGTGGTTTCGATCTTGAGCCATTTGGTGAAAGGCTTGGACTACGAAGAGGGTTTATTGTCTCTGGTGCTGCTGCTGCAACTGCTGTGGCTGCGGCCCATCTTCACGGCCCAATCCGATCGCCCCTCGATCATTCGGGGATTGCGGGCCTTGCTAGGGGCCATGCTCTTCATCCTGGCCTACGGCACCTTAGGCTTTTGGCTGCTAGATACGCACTATGCGACCCCCTTCAGCCTACCGGAGGCGATCGGTCAAACTCTGGCCATGTTTTTTACCTTTGATAACTGGGGGCTGCAACCAACGACCCGCTTTGGTCACTACTTTGCCGATTCGCTTTATATGATTAGCACCGTCACGCTGCTTTATGCTGCCTGGATGCTGTTTCGTCCGGTGATTTTTCGCGGTGCTGCTAGTGAGTCAGAACGGCAGCGTGCCCAAAGTATTGTCGAAGCTCATGGCGGCTCATCGCTGGCGCGATTTGCCCTACTCGACGATAAGTCCTATTACTTCAGTCTGTCGGGACAGTCGGTGATTGCCTATGTGCCCAAGGGGCGCGGCGCGGTGGCCTTAGGCGACCCGATTGGGCCTGAGAGCGATCGCGCCGAAGCTATCCTCGGGTTTCGGGAGTTTTGCGATCGCAACGACTGGCATCCTGCCTTTTACCAAACTCTGCCCGATGGCCTAGAGGTCTACCAGTCTCTCGGGTTTCGCACCCTCAAAATCGGCGAAGAAGCGACGGTTGATTTACATCAGTTCACCTTAGAAGGCAAAGCCGGGCGCAACCTGCGCACCGCCATGAACAAGTTCACCAAGCAAGGCTACCGGTTGCAGTACGACGCGCCCCCCATCAGCGATGACCTGCTGGCCGAGTTGCGGGTGATTAGCGATGCCTGGCTGGCGCATATGGAGGGAGCCGAAAAGAAGTTTTCCCTCGGCTGGTTTGACCACGACTACCTGCGAGATTGCGAGATTGCCGTCGTCGAAGATATCCACGGCATCCCCATCGCCTTTGCCAATCTGGTGCCGGAATACCAGCGCAACGAAGCCACCATTGACCTGATGCGCCATTTGCCGGATGTGGAGCGGGGGGCGATGGATTTTCTATTGACCTCGCTGTTGCAGCACTGCAAGGAACAGCACTATGACGGCTTCAACCTGGGGCTGGTGATTTTCTCAGGGGTGGGAGACACCCCAGCAGCGCCTCGGTTAGAGAAGGGCGTTCACTACCTTTATGACCACCTGAATCAGTTCTACAACGTGCAGGGCTTACGGGCTTACAAGGACAAGTTTCATCCTCACTGGGAGTCGCGCTACTTTGTCTACTCGCGGCTGGCGGATTTGCCGGACGTAGTGGTGGCGCTAGTGCGGGCTGATTCCGGCGATCGCCTGCAAGACTATTTTGGTGCCCAGTTCCTCAGCACGGCACTGACCAGCGTCCTGAAGCGTCTCTCTCACGTGGTCCCGATTTTGCTCAGTATTGGGCTGTTTGCCCTGTCGATTTGGGCGATTACCAGCGAAGTCCGCAAGTATCCACCCCAGTCTATTCTCAACGGTATCGCCGCGATTCCCCCCTGGGCTTTGGCGCTATCGGTCGTTCTGATGGTGCTTAACTACGGTTTCCTGACCGGCTATGATGCGCTGGCGGCGAGGTTTGTTCGCCATCCCTTGCCCTATGGTCAAACCGCGCTGGTTGCGGTGATTAGCTATGCCATTAGCAACAGTGTGGGCTTGGCTTTGCTCAGCGGCAGCGCCATTCGCTATCGCTTCTATGCTAAGTGGGGCCTGACCCCCGGCAAAATCGGCCAAATTATCGCCTTTTGCAACCTCAGCTTTTGGATTGGCCTGTTTGCTGTGGGCGGGATTGTGTTTGCCCTGGAACCGCTATCCGTTCCAGGAATCCTGCATTTGCCCTTCGATACGGTGCAGCCGCTGGGGGGGCTGTTTTTGGTACTCACTATGGCGTATTTGATTTTGAGCAGCGTCAGTCAGCGATCGCTCAAAATCAAGGGCTGGGTGCTGCCCCACCTGCCCTTGCCCCTATCCCTGGCGCAGATTGTTGTGACCTCTGGCGATTGGGCTTTAGCGGCAGCGGTGCTGTATGTGCTGCTGCCCGCCCACCCTGATCTGAACTACTTCATCTTTTTCGGTAGCTACCTGCTGGCCCAGATTGCCGGGATTATCAGCAATGTACCTGGTGGTTTGGGGGTGTTTGAAACGGTATTGATTTTGCTGATCTCACCGCCTATCCCGTCGGATCAGCTATTGGGCGCACTGCTGGTATACCGAGGAATCTATTACTTTTTGCCGCTACTGCTGGGGGTCGTGTTGCTGGCATTCCATGAGATCCAACAACGCCGTCACGTGGATTGAAAGGCACGCTTCCTTCACACATCAAAAGCCCAACTTTGGACGACAGTATTGTGTGAACGATTGCTTAACGGCTAACTTGCTGTGCAGATGACAGGAAATTGTTGTCGGCGGCATCAAAGCGTCATCAACGACACGAATGTGTAATCGATGACAAGTAAAGCGTTACTCAATATCAAAAATATGGGCGATACTGGGTTCGAACCAGTGACCTCTTCCGTGTGAAGGAAATCCTGGGTCCCTGAAAACCTTTCCCGGGAAGGCTTTCAGTTTTGACTATTCTTTTTCATAGTCAGTCAATAGTCAAAAACTCTAACTTCATCATTCCTTTACGTTGAGGTTTCTCCCCCGATAGCCTATCGAGACTTGCGTTGATTGTTTCTTTTGGCTTTATCAATGACTGCTTGAATCTCAGCATCTAGAGCAGCTTGTTCCTTTTGCAGCTTGGCCTGTAGCTCAGTTTTTTGTGCTCTCAAGCGCCTAGCACCCTCTGGGTTGAATTGCTCTCCGATATAATTTGCTGGGTTTTCTTCAGGAAAATCCTCGAAGTATTCAGACCATTCACCCATCACAATCTCCACTCAACTGCTCTAAAGATGCCCCTGTTCTACATAAAAACAACTCAAACGGAACTCAATCAGTTTCCTCATCAGAAACGTACCTGATGAAATCGCCAGGTTGTGCATCGAAGGCCTTACAGATGGCATCCTGAGTTTCTTTGGACGGAAATGCATCAGGGTGATTGTAGAGCCGATATGCAGTCGGCTGAGACAACCCTGTGATCTTCCAAAACTCATAAGCATTCTTGCAACCCTGAGCTTGAGCAAATTCGGCAATGGTGTTGACAATCCCCATGCCATGACAGTATCACCGCTATGGGATGGATACCTTTACGGCATAACTGCTTTCATGAAATGATAGTAGTCGCCTGACGACAATCCTGTCGTCAGGCGATGAAATGTCAAAACCCAACCCTGTAGCCTGGAAAACTCAAGGGCTGGGCAACTCGCTATGGAGTCTAACCAATGATGACAGAAACAAAGCAGTCTGAAGCATGGGTTGAGCATGATGTTGCCTATATGGTGCCTAAGACGGAAGCTCAGCCGTTGATTGACTTGAGAGACAAACCATCACCGGATATTTTGCGGGTGTTGGCGATCGGCAGTCCTCAAGTGGTTCATTCCTGTGTCTTGACGCTGTATCGACTGGGATATGCCCGTCCTGAGGAATGGTCACAGCCGTTGCCCACGGTGAACCCTGGCGAGGTCATGAGAATCTTGACTAAACGGAGTGGGCCAGCAGACTAAAAGACAACACCTTGGAGACAAGCTCAGGGCATCCCTGGGCTTGTTTTTTCTGTTTGGGAAGACTGAACACAGCAGCAGCCCTGAATTTTATGAATGAGGGTGACAGGAAGGTCGTGATGCAAGCTGGGACTAAGACAAGGCAGATTCTGACACTTTTTGAGTATGAGGTGACCGATAACCTGACTGATAGAGATGTTCGCCTTCTGAATCGGTTATCTCAAACTGCTGGGCAGGAGCTTCTCAAACCCATCATCCGCCAAGGCCAAGTCTGCTTTCAGGCCAGGCAGTTTGTGGGAATTGTCCGGCTAGGCAACCGCACCCTACAGATTTTGCCCAAGATATATCAGTCAGAGGAACGTGATGTCAGTATTGCAGAGGCTAGCCGCAACCTCCTGTGGATGCTGGACTATGCAGGGCATCTCAGCATTAAGGAAAATGACCTGGCGGCTATGCAGCAGGCCCAAGATTGGTTTGAAATCCTGATTTATTTCTTTGCGACCCATCTCAAGCGGCAATGGCTCAGGGGAGCCCCTCGTAACTATCAAGCGGTCGATGCGGTGCTACCAGTCTTGAAGGGTAAATGGCGCATCCCGGCACAGATGCGGCGACCGGAGCAAAAGCACCGATTTGCCGTAACGTACGATGAATTTACCACTGATAATCCGCTCAATCGGATTTTTCGCTATGTCGTCGAGCTGCTGTGGAAACTGACCAGAGATGGCAACAACAGGCAGCTACTATCCGATTTGCGCTACTGGATGGATGAGGTGACGCTGCTGCCCGCGATCGCCCTCCAAGATGCCCAGACGGTCAAGCTCACGCGGCTGAATCAGCAGTACGAACCGCTACTCAATCTAGCGATGCTGTTCTTACAAAATCTGGGTTTAGAGCTATCCGCCCATGATCAGACAGCTTTCGCGTTTCTCTTCGATATGAATCAACTGTTTGAAGGCTTTCTGACAGGATTTTTGCAACGCCATCGCCGCGAGATTTTGCCCGCAGCGCTCAGCGATTGCCAATTGCTACCCCAGGGCCGCCAAGCAGTTTGCCATTTGGCTCAGGTTCAGAACCGTCGAGTCTTCAGGTTGAAACCAGATCTGGTGTTGCGCGATCGCGACTACTATCCCCGATTGCTGGATTTTAAGTACAAGCGGCTCAATCCGAGCGATCGCAAGCTGGGAATTTCAGAAGCGGACTTCTACCAGATGTATGCCTACCTCAATCGGTTTCAGGCTCCTCAAGTTACGCTGGTCTATCCCCAAACGGCTGGCATGGCAGCACCCATCCGCTCTTGCTTCTCGCTCGAGGGCAGCTCAGGAGAAATTCGAGCGGTAACGGTGAATTTGCTGAGAGATCTGACCGCAAAAGGGGCACACAAAGAATTGATCGCAGAGCTACGGCAGATATTGGAGCAGACTGACGGAGGAAGGCGAAGGCTACGTTGAGGTCAAGTTAGCCAACGTTTTGGATGAATTGGAACATCCCGAGGAGTCACAGCCGGACATCTCGGATTACCTGCGGTTTGTGACCTTCCACCAATCGTTTGCCTATGAAGAGTTTGTGGAAGGCTTGAAGCCGGTGACAACTGATGACGGTCAAGTGCTGTATCGAGTGGAAAACGGCATCTTTAAGGAACTCTGTCACCGCGCCCAGAATGACCCTGACCATAAGTATCTCCTGGTCATTGATGAAATTAACCGAGCGAACATCGCCAAGGTCTTTGGCGAGCTGATCACGCTGATTGAGGACGATAAGCGTTTGGATGAAGAACACGAGATTACGGTTCAACTGCCCTACTCCAAGGAAACCTTTGGGGTGCCGGAAAACCTGCTGATTTTGGGCACGATGAACACCGCTGATCGCTCCATTGCTCTGCTAGATATTGCGTTGCGGCGACGCTTCACCTTTGTAGAGCAGATGCCCGATCCTTCCCTGCTCAAATCTGTCGATGGTGTTGACCTGTCGGCGCTGCTTGACCAACTGAATCGCCGGATCACCGCTTTATTGGGCCGAGACTATCAAATCGGCCACAGCTATCTGATGGGAATTGAAACCGTTGAGGCGTTGCACTTTGCCTGGTATCGGCAGATTATGCCTCTGCTGCAAGAGTATTTCTACAACGACTGGGAGCGGCTGAAGGCTGTGGTGGGCGATCGCTTTGTGCGTCCGGCAGCGATCGATGAATCAACCCAGAAAGCTCTTGGTGATTTCTACGATCCGGAAAGCCAGTACGAGGTCCGTTCCTACAGCCCCAATCAAGAATTTCTGGATGCTTTGATGGTAATCATGTAAAAGCTGCTGAAGTATTCTCACCACTGCCGCCCCACATCCCGAAGTGCATAGGTTGTTTCCATAATCGCCTCCTCGCCCCCCAGCGCGAAAATAGCGTCACTGAGTGAAGGCATCAGTTCTAAAATCTTGTCCCTCGTCAGGTATGACAAGGTTTGCAGAATTGAGCATGTGACAGAAGGCCCTAAAACACTTAGGTCTAAACGAGGAAGAAGTTCTAGAAAGGCTTCAGCCCTGTAGAACTCAATCGAAATCGTAAAACTGATGTCCAGGATTGGAGCTAATAGTTCTTGGGGCACTAATGGTGCAATCTCATAGATAGCGATACTTCTCCTACGCTCGTCTTGAATCTCTGCAAGTGTTCTGATCGCGTCTGTCCAGATATCTGGTTGCGCTACTGCGAATGCTGCAAGGGCACGAGCACGATAATCTTCTTGCTCACCCGAAAAGTTGAGGGACTTCAGCAGATGCCATGTCGGCTCTAGCAATTCGGGTTGATGGCTCGATAATGCACTAAAGGCTAACAGGCGATCGTAGTCATCCCGAATTGCCTCAGCGATGTTGACAAAATCTGCGACAAATTCACTAGGTATTGACAAACTCAAGCGATAAATCGTCAGTGCCTGCTGTGTTTCATACCAAAGCTCTCGCGTTGCTTGCACAGTATCAGGCCAAAGCTCTGGCATCTTGAGCACCAGACGCTGCAGATGCTGAACCGTGTGATGAGCATGTTGAATTGCTTGCACTGTCCGTTGGGCATAGGGCCATAGTTCCGGCATCTTCGTCGCGATCCCTTCTAAAGCTGTGGCCCGATCAGCTACATCGTCAATTTTGAGAGTAGTGGTGTAAGCCTTCGGCCAATAGTCAGGATTTGAAACAGCGATTGAGCACAGGGCGATCGCCCTTTCATAGATATGCTCAATTTCTTGAGCCATTTCAACCGCCAATGGTCGAAGCGATTCAACCAGATCGGATAAGGCACACAAGCCTTTTATCGCCATTTCGGCATCACGAATGATTTGTGTATCTGCCAAGACGTCAGACCATAAAGCGGAATGCCGGATTGTTAACGCACCGAGAGCAATACACCGTCGAGATTCATGCTGAATCGCATAGCCAATGTTGATGACGTCTAGCAATAAACTTGTGGGTATATAGGGAGCTAGATTTGCAATCAGCCTAGCCTTAGCATGTTCGTGTTCAATAGATTGAACCTGAGTAATCGTTTCCGCCCACAGGCTAGGGTCTAAGGCGGCTAACGCGGCCAATGCCCATGCTCGACCATAGGTTTCTGGAATCTTTCGAACCTGGTCTAAGTTGCTACCCACAGTAGCTGCAGCCGTTTGTGGCATTCTTTGGGAGAGTGCTGCCATCCCAATTGCCCTTGAGTATGGATCCTGAACCTGAGAGGCCATTTCAAAGGCTTGAGAAAGTAAATTGTCTGGGAGAAAAGAGCTTACTTCTCGTAAGAGCGGCCCTTTATCTTTTTCGAGCTTTGCTATTTGAATAGTTGCTAGAACGGATGGCCAGAGATGAGGTCGGTATTGGGCAATAGTGCCGAGCGCTAAAACTCTTTGGTAATCCTCACCGATCGCCTCAGCCAGTTCCAACGCATCCGATCTCAATTCGGGCAGTCGGGTCGATAGCTCAATCAAAGCTATCGAGCGACAAACTCTATCTGGAATCCATCGAGCCACTTCACGAGCTTCATTAAGCAGAGTGTCAGGCAAATGAGGTAGTAGTGCTTGAAAGCTTCTTAACTGACGGCGTGGCGCAGGAGCCTGTTGAAGATGCGCTAGCCCTTGGGCTGGTTGCCAGACGCCTTCTGCTACCAAAGCGGCAATCAATTCTGACGGAAAATTACCTGCTAGCGTATTTAGCGAACCTTTGATCAGTGCGTAGCGACATTGAAGTCCTAACGATTTAGAGGGATGGTTCTTAAATTGGGTTTCAGCTAGTCGCCATGCTCTAGCAACGTCATTTGCAAAGCCCGCCACTTGATCAAGTGTGCGACAAGCAACGTACCAAGCGTTCTTGCCATCCGCGTTTTCTTCCTTTAATAGCTGATGGATTTCTTCAATCAGTCCAGCTTGCTCTAGATGCCAGGTGAGGTGAGTGTGAATGTAGCCATCATTGGGTGCGGTGTGCCATTGGCCTTCTTGCAACTTAGAACGATAGCGGTTCATCAATTGCTGATGGGCTTCCTGCAAAGTCATGCCTAACCCCGGCAGCATTCCTGGCTGATCAGGCTGCGGGTTGCCTGTGAGTAAGTGTCGCGCTACATCGTGCATCAGGTCATGGAGGCGATAGCCCACCCGCTGATCCGCTTGCCGTCCGCTAGAGAGCAGCAACGCTCGCCCCTTAAGAAATCGGAGTAGCGTTCTGGCCTGAGCGGGCTGCATATCCCACAAGGTAGCGGCCATAGTTTCGGGAATAGTGACATCCTCTGGCAAGACCCCTAACCAAGCGAACTGGTTGAGCTGTTCGGGGGGCAGTCGTTTCAAACTCAGGTTAAAAGAGGCCAGCAAGCTCAAATTGCGCTGCTTGCTGGTTTGGCTCTGGAATCCGTACCCTTGAATATCCAGTACATCTAGGTCAGCAATCTCTTGCGCTAAAGCGTCTAAGAGCTCTGCCCAGGTAGCTCCATCTTCAATTTGAGCTGCCGCCAGTTCCAACGCCAGGGGCAAATAGGCCACCGCTTTTGCCAGCGCTAGGGCTTCTTGAATGGCCGCATCGGATAACTCTTCTTGGATGGACTGTTTCAGCAGGGCGAGGGATTGCTCTGGAGTCATCACATCCAGGTCATAGCGTAGCGCCCCAGGGATACGGGCTTCTCGCGTGGTGACCAAAATGCAGCAGTCAGACCCGCCTACCCGAAACGGTTCGGCGTGGCCGGGGTCCCACACATCATCTACCACCAGCAACATGCGGCGATCGTGCAAGAGTGTGCGTAAGTGGGCCGATGCGGATGAAGGTGTTGTCGGTTTGTAGCTGTGGTCGCCCAGTTCTTGAATCCACCCGCTGAGGCAGGCCAAAATATCAGGCTGCTGCCCTAAGGTGCTCCACAAGACCCCATCAGCAAATCGTGATTGTACTGTCGGATCGTAAGCGATCGCTGATGCCAGCACCGATTTACCGATACCGCCTAACCCCTGGATGGCACTCACCACCAACGTACCGGGACGGTGGGGCGCATTCTCCAGCAGATAAGTCTTCACCGCATTCAGAGGCTCAGGCCGATCGACAAAGTAGTGAGGCAGCGGCGGCACCTGAAACGGAGCCCCTCGACGCAGTCCTGGTAGTGGAGGTGATTCTGCCGCGGCAGAATTTGATGTCGGGGTAGTAGCTTGGGGCGTTTTGAGGCTTTCCCATTGAGTTGCCGCCGTCGCGATCGCTCTGTCCGTTTCCTGCGAGGCTAGATGTAAGGCAAAATGCCATTCTTCAGAACCACGCTGATGCACTCGATAGTCTTCCAGTACCGCCAGAAAATCTTCCAAGCGATTCAAGGCCTCGCGCACTTGAGGCTTCTTTAGCGGTTTGTCAGGAAAGGTTCGCTGATTGAGTTCCAACAGCGATCGCAGTGTGGTCTGCACAATCAGAGTGGGCGGCGGTGAGTCTTGCCAGCGACAGTGTAAGCCGGGAATGTCTGATGCCAGTTCCAGCTCATGGTTGGCATAGCTCAATAAGCTTGCCAAGACCTGCAACGTGCGTTCTTTGACTTTCGGGCCTGTAGTTGCTCGGGGCATAGTGACTGACACCCGCGATCGCGCATAAAGTTTGGGGTTTCCCTTGGGGATAGCGTATACCCCAAACCCGCCCCACCCTAGCAATTTCGGGAAGATGACAGGTTTGACCGGGTGGCTTGCTTTGCAAGGGAACCCCAAATCTAGGCTGTGTCCATGTTTAGTCAACCAATCATCGCCATGAGCAACCGCACCCCACCTGCTGCTGAACTCTTAACCCGACCCGATGTGGGTGTAGTAGTCAAAACCATCACCCCTACTCAACGGGGACGTGTGCAGTACCAAGCGACCTCCTGGCCTGCTTGTCTGTACGGTGTGACAACTTCAATAACCGTAGAGCCTGATCAACCTGTAAAGATTTTGGGACGGCGGGGGCTGACCTTACTCATCCAGCCTCTTGCCTTAGAAAAAGAGGGTGAATTACCATTGCCATAATCACAGAAAACACTGGCCTGGTGAAGCTTTTTGCAGATTTAGATGCGTGTCTGTAGACGTCCAATTCTGAGATAATGCACACGCATCAATGAATAAGCTTTTCTGAAGCAAGATCGGCAAAACATCCACGGTCATTCGAATGTTTGTAGATGGATGATAGGACTTCAAAAGCCTCATTATCAAATCTCAACTTTGTTGAAACTCTCAAGAAGAAATTATGTCTTGCTAGGTAAGTGGCACTAATATCTGCTCAATCACCAGGTTATCTAGCTGGCTGGTAATCTGCTTTGCAAGTTCTACATTTTTGATGAGCACACCTAGCTCCATATTGAGGGAAAGGGCATATTCTGTCAGATTTGCACTAGTACTCGACGGCATAAATAACCATAGCCATTATGAGGTCAAAGGCTTGCCCGAATAGTTCCATTTAAAGGGC
>NZ_JACSWC010000413.1 GCF_016888165.1 Halomicronema sp. CCY15110
CCGATCGCGCTTTGCCGACGACTCATCCGCCTATGTAGTTGTCGCGACACGCCTATGTACTTGACATTTAATACTCAACCAAGTCTTCCCAACCCATGCAGTCAATCCAGGCTCTTCAACATGTACCGTTGATTCAAAAGCTGATGGAATTGCGGCACGAGCTTGACTTCCACCAAGCAAAGCGGGTTACCCAAAGGCGACGGCAGCCCAACTATGGCGTGATGCCTGGGCAAGTAACACCGGAAATGCAGACCTTCATCGATGAATTCTTGGCATTTCATCGGGCGGAGGGCAAATGGGCTGGGCAGCAGCTCAAGGCGATTCGCCCAAGCACTGCCAATCTATGGAGGCAAGCACTGCTCCGAATGTGGGGGTATCGCCTTAAGCATGACCCAGTACCACCGCAAAATGAGGCTTGTCCAGAATTGCTTACCGTTTTTCCGGTTAAGACTAAATACCGACAGGCTAAGACCTATGCAGAACTAAAACTGGTTGAGGTAGATGCTAGAGAGGCCGCTGATGAAACGATGGAGTGGGTCTATCGTTATATTGGCTGGCTGAGGCAAGAGCGACAAGTCTCTAGAACAGT
The DNA here is from genome assembly GCF_016888165.1 of Halomicronema sp. CCY15110. Lineage (GTDB taxonomy): Bacteria > Cyanobacteriota > Cyanobacteriia > Phormidesmidales > Phormidesmidaceae > Halomicronema. The sequence goes on from NZ_JACSWC010000413.1 coordinate 590, forward strand.
AGAGGCCAATGTTTATTGTGTGTTGATTGCTGTCGCCAAGTTCCTACACCACGGCGAAACTGATTCTCTGAAAGCCCGTGATTATCAAGATATTCCCGTCATTCAGGCCCTGAGAGCAGCCTGCAAAAAGGGGACACGTTCAGTGGTTAAAACGGCTGGCAGCATTGATGAATCGAAGAAGTGGTTAGAGTGGCCGGAGTTTTTGCAGTTAGTACAACAGCTTAAGCAAGAGTGCCAAACTCACTATCGGCATGGGTCGCGACGTAGTGATAGTTCGATCGCGGCCAGTGTGCAGCGGTATTTAATCGCCGCGTTTTTTGCCTATCTCGCTCCTGATCGGCAACGTACCTATCGAGAGCTGGAAGTGGGAAGAACCTTATGTAAGGGGCACCTCAAACAGGGACAGTTCACTCCTGATGAACAGGGAACTTGGTGGCTTCATTTGGAGCCAGATGATTATAAAACCGGAGAGACCTATGGAACTCAATGGCAAGAGGTACCGGCGGAACTAGTGCCACACTTAGAGGACTGGTTGAATCGTTGGCGAGACGTATTCAAACCGCAGCACAAACTTGTCTTCACGCAAAAGAATGGGAAGCCTTATCCCAATTCCGGCAGCTTTGGCAGTGTTTTGCAGCAGGCGGCAAGACGGTTGACTGGGAAGGCTGTAACCCCGCACATGCTCCGGCATATGTTGATTACCCATCTCAAGCTCAATGGAGCTTCAGATGCCGTCATGGGTAGTTTGGCTGAGGCGATGCATCATTCTGAAGAAATGCAGCGTCGGGTCTATGACCGGCGCTGTCCACAACAGCGAACACAATTAGCTCAGAAAGTGGTGCTCGATTTAGCTCAGGGTAAACCGCTGTCGCGATCGGCAACTGGACGACCTGTGACGGTCGAGGCACTATGGGAGGATTTCAAGCAACTGAGCCCTGAAGAGCAACGACAAATAAGGGAGCTGCTACTATCCCAAGGCTCTGTTTAACGGTTGCGAAGTGTTCAGGCAGCGTTTCTTAGAGCGTTCCAACCTTATAGGTCAGGTAGTCGTTCCCTATCCAAAGTGTTTATCCCTGACCAGGAGTTATTAACCAGCCGGAACCGGGCATGTTGATAACTAGAGATTTGAAGCGTGCTGCCGAATCTCTAGTTCATAGATACAAGCCTCCATATTCCATAAACGGTCTTTGATAAGTTTATTTTTCTCTAAACCCCTGATTAGTAAAACCTTCTTTGATCGCTGGAATCTGAGGAAAAGCAACCTCGGGTATACGGACACTTCTTTTGAACGATCGCACCTCAATATCGGGAGACTGCGCTACCGTTCTGAGGGAAACAGTGGCAAGAGCTTCTACCAAACAGATAGAGAATCTTTTACCCAGTGCTGCTCATTTATCCCGTGAATAGAGCAACCTGATTCCGAAGGCTTGTGTGGTTCCCTGACTGATCGCACCAAGAACCACGATTTTCCAGGCAATTCGTATGACTGCTATAGAAAGAGATACCCCCTTTGTATGGGTAACTTGGCTAACTAAGCTGATGTCCGGCGAAGACAACTGCCGTTGGTCTTCCTGGTTCAAGGCTCATCACAAATATGACAAGCTGCCCAGTGACTTTGACCTGACCCAATGGACAGCAGAGCATAGCCAGTTGGTTCACCGCCGGGCCAATGAACTGGAGTCCGAAGGCTGTGGCGTCCGTATCGAGGATGAAAATCAGTTCTATCTCACGGGGCGAGACGGCATCACCACCCTAAGTGGCAAGCCCGATATTGTCGCTGTGCGGGGCGATTATGTTTTAGTTGAAGACTGCAAAACTGGAAAGCCTCGCAACTCCGACCAAATGCAGGTTTTGATTTATATGTTGGTGCTCACGCTGGTGAAGCCGGAACTAGCGGGCAAGACCATTCACGGCAGCTTGTTCTACAAAGACTATCCCCAGATTGAGATTGAGCCAGATGCCGTCAACAGTGACTTCATTGGTGTCTTTCAGGAGGTGATGGAGGCCGTCAAAGGAGGGGACCCATGCCGCAAAGTGCCTAGTTATCGGGAATGCCAATTCTGCGATATCGGCACAGACTATTGTGCCGAGCGGGTAGATGAGGAACCCTTGGCGGTTGCGGCTACAGAACACGATTTGTTTTAGGCGAACAAAGATGACCATTCCTACCCTGGGCGCTTTGACCGAAGTGGATTTGCGAGAAGCGTGGAACCATGAAGCCCACAGCTTTACGCCCTGGCTTGCGGCCAATCTCGATGCCCTGACGGCCAAAATCGGCATTCCTCTGGAGCTAGAGGGGCAAGAAGTGCCCGTCGAAACCTTTGCGGCGGACATTCTGGCGCGGAATCCGCTGGATGACAGTCTGGTGCTGATTGAGAATCAGCTAGAGGGCACTGACCACACCCACTTAGGCCAGATCATGACCTACCTGGCGGGGCTGGATGCCCATACCGTGGTGTGGGTCGCCAAGGACTTTCGGGAACCGCATCTGTCTGCCCTCAAGTGGCTGAATGACCACACGGTCGAGCCGTTTGCTTTTTTTGCGGTCAAGGTCAAGGCGGTGAGGATTGGCGATTCGCCCATCGCGCCTGTGTTTGAGGTGATGGTGCGCCCGAATCATTGGGAACGCCAGCTCCAGGCGATCGCCCAAGAGACTCGCCAGATGTCGAACCTGGGACAGTTCCGCAAGGAGTTTTGGACGGATTACGTCAACCGTTTCCCCGATGAGCAGGCGAGGGGACAGGCCGATGCAGCCAGCTCCCGTTGGCGGGTGCTCAATGACATCGGGTTGGTGGTGACGGTCTACCTGGCTCAGCGCGAAGTCGGAGTCTTTATCCGAGGGCTACGAGGCGTTCCCAGTGTGGAGGTCTATGAGCAACTGGCTCCCCACCTTGACCGCTTGCAGGCTATCACCGGAGCCGAGGCCGGCCCACCGGACAGAGGCCATTATTTCGTCAGTGCTTATAAGGCCAAGACCCCTGACAAAAGCCAGTGGGCGCGACTGACGGATTGGCTCCACACCACTGCCGACACCTACGAAGAGACCCTGCAAGACATTTTTGGAGAAGAGAGCTAATGCCCCGATCGCGCAAACCCAAAGCCCCTAAAGAAGCGCAGAACTACAGCTATCCAGAGGCCGACAGCCCCTTACGCCCGGATGTGGGGACTCAGCCCAATTTTCCTAAGAAGAAGCGGAAGCAGCCACAGACTTATCGCTATGACTCATCGCTGTCCCCCGCGCTGGAGTGGGACGAGAACCCCACCCGTGAGCAGGCGGAGGCGTTGATTGCGGAGATTATGGCGGCGGAGTCGCTGGAGAATGCGAAGGCGGCAGCGGCGAAGCTGAAGGCGATGAGCCAGCCGTTTTTGAATTGGGCGGGCAAGGCGGAGCGGTTGTCGTTTGAAGTGCCGACGCTGCCGCTGTTTGTGCATGAGCGGTTATCGACGAAGGCGATTATTGAAACGCTGAAGGGGCATAAGAAGGGGGGCGATCAGCTCAATTTGTTTGACCTCTTTGCTGACCCGCAGAACTCGATTGTGGATCAGGCGCTGAAAGCCTATGAGCATCGGGATCAGTGGGTGAACCGCATGATCCTGGGTGATTCGCTACAGGTGATGAACTCCCTGCTGGAGTATGAGGGGTTGGGCGGTCAGGTGCAGATGATTTACATGGACCCGCCCTATGGGGTGAAGTTTGGCAGCAATTTTCAGCCGTTTGTGCGAAAGCGAGATGTGAAGCACAACGATGATGATGATATGACCCGTGAGCCAGAGATGGTGCAGGCATATCGGGATACGTGGGAGCTGGGGCTACACAGTTATTTGACGTATCTCAGGGATCGCTTGCTGTTGGCGAGGGAGTTGTTGACAGACAGTGGCAGCATTTTTGTTCAGATCGGGGAGGAGAATGTCCATCATGCTCGCAAATTAATGGATGAAGTACTTGGTGAGGAGAACTACATATCTCAGCTATCGGTCTTTAAGACAACAACACCAAGAAAGTTGATAGATAACAACTTGTACTACGTACTTTGGTATTCAAAGGATAAGGAGAAAATTAAATATAGACAGCTATTTATTGATAAGCCACTTGATGAGTATCTCTCCGATGCAACTGGTGGGTCATGGGGAGTCACTGTTGATGGAGTGGATCGACCTCTAACATCTGAGGAAAGATTTAATACAAAGCTTTTGCCTTCTGGAGCAAGAGTTTATGAGCTTAAGGATCTATCCGCTGCCGGAGCCAGTGCTGAAAAGAAACCTTTCACTTTTGGAGACAAAACCTACTATGCAGGAGCGGGTAAACATTGGAAAACCAAACCCGAAGGTTTAGAGAAGCTTGCACAAGAGGAGCGGATAGAGGTAAGAGGAGGAAAACCTTGGTTCAAAAGATATCATCAAGATTTTCCAGTTAAACGCCTTACTAATGTTTGGACTGACACTTCTGGTAAAACAACAGAACGACTTTACGTTGTCCAAACTTCGGAAAAAGTAATTCAACGCTGCATTCTGATGACCACTGATCCAGGCGACCTTGTCCTAGTACCGCATAGCGGAAATGCATATACCCTTAAGGAGTGAGTTTTAGAGGCTGACGTCGAATGCCTGGTCCCGCC
>NZ_JACSWC010000414.1 GCF_016888165.1 Halomicronema sp. CCY15110
GCGGGACCAGGCATTCGACGTCAGCCTCTAAAACTCACTCCTTAAGGATATATGCATTTCCGCCATGCGGTACTAGTGACAAATAACTTTTCCTGATCGGCGATCGCGCCCTTAATATGCAGAGAGCCATACTTTCCGGCCCCATCAACGGGGCGCTTATCTCTGGGCCAGATTAGGACTTCTGCCTGCTTAAGAATTGAATCAGTGAAAGTGGACTGCAAACCAAACGCAATTTTGCCTTCTCCCGAATCTGGCGTTTCCGCCACGATACGAAGTTTGATGCCTCGATCCAAAGCAAGGATCAACTCCTCAACAATTTCAGGGATCTTGTAAATTGCAAAACTGATCAGGGTGATTTCCTGCTGGCATTCTCGAATGAGCTGTAAGAGAACCTGATCCGTTCGCCTAATGGCAAGATTTGAGCAACTTGGCCCTGTCCAAACCAGCTCCACAGCTAGCTCTTGCCGAGTTGCTTGAACGGTATAGGCGGAGCTGGTTAAAGCGGCAGCCAATTCTGTGCTGCTCCAGAGCAAGGTTGGGTCATCTCGCCAAGTGACTAGCAAATCCTGGAGAAGTCTTCGAAACCGAGGATTTGTAACAGATTGGAGTAATTGACTGACCAAAGCCTCACTGCAGGGAGCATTAGCCTGGGCCAGCTGTTGGGTGAGACTCCCAAGAACCTCAGATGGCAGCAAGCTGACGATGCGGTGGATTTCGGTCAGCAAAGACGGAGACAAAGCTTACTCCCGGAAAAAGGCTAGGTCTTTATCGGCAAATGTTGTCACTAACAGCGAGCGGTCTAAATACTTATTTCCCCGCTCACAAGAAGTTTCGGGACTAAAGAGACAGGCATGACAGGCTGCCCAGTGGAGAGAGGGAGCACCCAGATTTGGCTTATGGTCAGCACATAGGGGATCTGAAGCACATAGACGCATGCCAATCAGGGCCTGGGCAATGTGGTAACCAAGGGTTTTCGGTTCTCCCAAGCTAACCAGACCTCCTAGAGTTCCCTCGCTATCGGGAGCAGCGGTATAGATCAAGACACCTGCCTGGGGGCCGTTTACCTCATTGGGTTGTTTGGAATAAATACGTTCTCGCAGGCTGGCGGCGTTATAGCCACACTCAATAGCGAGTTGCCGCATGAGGGCATGGGCAAAGGAATGCATCAGCAGGTAGCGCATTCCAGGAAACGGGATTTTGCTGGGGTCGAGGTTGCGAGCACGTAGCCATTGTTTTTGAGCCTCTCGGGTGCGCTGCCCCCGCTGGTAGACCAGGGTTTGGTTTTCCCAGTTACGCAGCACGGACTCTTCAAACTGGAGAAAGATACCTTCCCCTTTGACTTCGGAAGCTGGTGCCCAAAGAGGAGCATTGCGGCTTATCGGAGCACGATACTCGGCTGGGATCGCCCCTGTATCATCAAAGTCACCGGGAGACTGAATACGAGTGAACCCTACTAGGGCACGGACCTCTCGCAGTCGCTCAACCAAGACCACTTTGTCAAAGTAGGATTCATAGCCCAATGGTGGGGCAACCGGGCGCAGTTGAAACTCGGTTGTGTTTTGAGTCGACACCGAGAGGGAAAATACTTCCCACTCTGGGGTTTTTAAATCTTGAGCATCGAGTTCTTCATATCCTTGCTGGATAGACTCGATGGTTTTCCAGACATCCTCAATAGAATATTTGACAAACTCCTGAAACTCTCCCCTACCTTGCATTGTGGATAGAAGAAACTGAAGCATTTCAAGGTTTGGAGATTTGCCAAGAACATCCCAATTTTGTTGCACGAGCTGGGCTAACTGGTTTGATGCTACGGGAATCGAAAGAGCAGATAAGGTAATGCCAAACCAGCTATTGGAGGCTCCCAGCAGCATGCCCCGCATTTGTTGGGAGCAGTCTTCGTCAAAATTTTGAATATGGGGATGACGACCACGACAGCAGGGCATGTTCTGTTTGCCCGATTCGCCAAAGGCTTCGGAGAGCCGACGCGCTTTGGCATCGCAGCCATCACAGCGCACCATGATGTCGGTGGCAGCGCCGGTCACGCCGTATTCTTCAAATCTCAATGATCCTTTGCAGTCAGAGGGACCGCGATGGACGAAATAATGCCAGGGGAAATCATCCAGGTGGCCGTGCTCACAGGCGACTAGAAAACGTGAGGGGATAACGGTTGGTGACTTTTTAGCTCTAGGGCAGTTCTTATGAACATACCGGGCTTCATTAGGGCGATAGGGGTTGGTTTTTAGCTCAAATAGCCCTGATTGCAGGGGAGCCAAGAGACGGCACCGAGGGCAGACCATCCAGGTAGGAAAGGGAGCCACAGGAACGCCAATGCGAGCGACTTCATCAAAAGGGTCAATCGGGCCATCGGCATCGGGAGGAATCGGAGGAGACCGTAAGTCTTTGATCTGGCTGCCCAGCTCCTGGCGAACGGCAGCCAGCAGGCGTTCTTCGTTTAATTCAGTAGTACGAGTCTTATCCCAGCCTTCCAAGCCCATCACCATCGCAGAGAGATTGGGCAAATCGGCGATCGCGCCAATGCCATAGGTAAACAAAATTTGGCTGGGGCGGAGTTCACCCACCCGGTGTTTGTAGGGAGATGCAGTCATGGGTTCTCAATGTAGGGCTCGGGGGAACGAAAATCATCATCGGGAGCCTGGTCAGTCAGGATAAGGTTGATGGTGGGCTCCACATTCCGCAGAGAGTTCAGGCAGGTGGAAAAGCCCCAGGGGCCGCGACCGGCAGGCACCAGCAGGTTAACTGCCGTACCATCTTTGGGTTTGACCTGATATTTGAGCTGTGAACCGCCGACGGTTTGAGCTTTAGCAAGCCAGTGATCCAGCTTGGCTTCCAGCTCATTGCGAATATTCTGAGCGGTTTGGGTATCGCTGACCAGACTAGCTCGATGCACGATCACCTCGATCGCCTCCCGGACGAAAGCATGGTTGCGCTCCACCTTGTCAGCTTTATCGTTAGCGTTGAATTCTTCCCCCTGCAGCCTTACCAATGCCGCTAAAAGAGCAAACAAGCCCCGATAGGTGGCACCAGGGGCAAAGGGCGTGACGGAGAGTGCTTCCACATTCTGATAAAAAGTGGCGTGGTAATGCTCGAAGCGCTCGTAATGGGAGAGATCCCGAGGACGCGCCCAGTTGTAGACGGTGATCACCAAGCCAGGGAATGTCCGGCCTACTCGAGAGGTAGCCTGAATGTACTCAGCTGTATTTTTGGGCTGTCCGCAAGCTACCATCACCCCTAACCGCCGGACATCAACGCCGACGGAGATCATATTGGTGGCCAGAATGACATCTAACGGATCTGGACGGTCTACTTTTTCTCCGGCCTTTCGTTTAGCCTGAATTTCAGCCTCTATGTCTGGGTCAAAGGGAGTTTCCAGGCGATCCAGAATGGCCGGAATTTCGGTGGAGTCTTTACGGGAAGTGAGTTCGTCAATCGCCCGTAAATATCGCTTCGATAGTCCCCGATCATCCATGCGGGCCAGGCGGGTGCGGATGTCGTCGTCTACCAATCGCCGGGTGCCGCCTAATTCTCTCAGGGAGTTGAAGTATCCCACTAGGGTCATCCAGGGATCAGCGTCTTTACCGTAGAGTTCATAAAGACTCTGGGCTGAGGACAGTACCGCCAGGTAAACCCGAATCATCGTCGCTTTCAGACGGCGACCGGGGGCACAGATACCTAAATAAAGCCGCCCAGGGGTATCTGCTGTATCCCGCTGCCGGGAAAAGAAATTGTCTTGAATGTCTAAACCTTGGGGCGGAAAGATACTGAGATTTCGCAGGAATAGGCTATTCACCTGAGTTTTGGCCTGTCGAATCGTTGCGGTTGATGCAATCACCTTGGGGCGCACAGACTGGCCGTTCACTTCCCAGGTACAGAGCTGATCCACTGCCGTCTCATAGAGCCCTACCAGGGTTCCTAGAGGGCCACTAATCAGGTGCAATTCGTCTTGAATAATCAGGTCTGGGGGCCTGAGTTTACGGTGGGGAATGGTTTTAGCCGCTGGGTGGACTCCTACCTTCCTGTGGTTATCCTTGTCTTCCAGGTCGGGCGATCTAAATCCGTGGCGCTCGCAGTAGCCATTTACCTGCCCGAATAGCATTTGGACTTCTCCTTTCCAGGGCATTTGGGCGAACTTATCCACGGTGGCAATGAGCAGGGTGGGGAGCCGTCGGTAGATTTCTTCGTCCACCACTACCACTGGCAATCCCTCTCCTTTGGAAAAATCGCAGCGGCCCAGCGAATCGCCACATTTAATGAAGGTTCGGCCCCTTCCTTTTTCGTACCGCTCTACGTGGATGTTACGACCGGGGTCAATTTTGGAGCCGCACCAGGGGCAGTTGGTGAGTTGGTGGGGTGTCCCGCTGCCTCGCATTCTCGATTCTCGATGCTGTTTGATCGCTTCTTCGCTGTCGGCCGTTTTGTTGGGAGTGTTACGCATCCCCACCCATAGCCCAATGCGGAAGGGATCGCTGCCCCAGGTGGCTTCATCGCTTCGGCGAATGGTTTCACAGGCACAAATCAGCGCTGTGGCTCGCTGGAATTGCTGCAGCGTCAGCAATCTAAGGGTATAGCGCATGAGCACGGCTACCCCGTGCAGGCCGTCCCGGCCTTCCACCACACCCTGGAGGCGACGCAGCCCAATAGTGTAGGCAGTAAGGCCCAGATATGCCTCGGTCTTACCCCCACCCGTCGGAAACCAGAGCAGGTCGGCGATCGCATCGGTGGGATGGGAGCGATCTGGGTGGTTGAGGTCAGTGGTGCTGGGCAAGTTCAGCAGGATAAAAGCGAGCTGAAAGGGGTACCAACTGCGGCCTGGCGGGACATCAACAGTCTCCAGGGTCAGAGTTTCGCCGCGTCGCCGTCGTTCTGAATAAGCTGAGTGAATCCGTTGCTGCCACATGGCCTGGTTCATAAACCGGAAGGCTTTGGCAGCCTGGGGATTATCTCTCAGGATGGCCAGTCCGGCTTCAATGCGGGCTAAAACTTGACGGCAGTTGGCGATCGCCCCCGCCGCTATCTCTGGATACTCAGCTAACCCTTCACTTGGATCAGTAATTTTCGCTGACTGCTCCTCAATCCAAAGCTGGTAGGCCGTGGTTAAGGGCGGCAACATGACCTGAAGCTCAGAGTCAGAAGCTTCGGAGAGCCGTTTCATATCCAATACCAGCCCCTTAAGAGCAGGAATCTCCTCCTCGGTAGGTGGCTTGGTGGCTGGGACTTCGTAGTTGGGAATGATGCTGGTAGAGAGACAAATCGCCCGAGTAGGGGTGTCGGAGACTAGTTCTGCATGGACGCCAACTCCATGGCCCACAGCGAATTCAACCTGGTTACGGTACAGCATTGCCATGGCCTGATTCTCAGCATTAATCACTGGGTCTAGGGCCGCCGTGTGTTGCTCTAGAGGCTTGCGGATGAAGATGTCGGGAGCATCGGCATTGGCGGAACGCACCGATAGCTCGGGCTGGAACAACCAGGCGGTGTCTTTGTTTTGGCCAGGTTCGTGTTGACCGTTGACCAAAAAGACACTGACCATCCAATCGCCGTCCGGAAGCTGTCGAATCTGCCCTCGTAAACAGACTGAAGGAGCCTGATCAGGCACGGGAATCTCATCAATCTTGTGGTTTGCTTCCAAATTCAGAGTGACGCCGCCTTTGAAGGGATACCGTTTCCAGACTCGCCTCGGCCTGCCATCTTCGTGAGGTGTCACGCTATCCTGCTTTATGTAGCAACCCCACGCAGCCTGAATTTCCAGGGCTGTAGCTTGGGCGCTAACGCAGAAGGTCAGGCCCATTGACGAGGGAAACATGCTGTCAGTTGTAGGCACATTCGTCTCGGCGTTGCCCTCTTCAGCATTGTCCTTACCAGCCAGAGCAATGCTGTCCTGTAGCTCGGGACGATCTTCGATCACTGATTCAGCTTCCGCTTCAACATTAGAATTGCGCTTAATTGGCGCGAGTACTCCGACTAAGTAGCGATCGGTGACATGAGCTTCATTAACTTCCTCATCCTCACCATAGACTGGGCCATGTAGCTCCCTAAGAATGGATTCTTCGAGTTGGCGACGAATATCAGCAGGCGTTGCTTTTTGGAAGACGTGGTACTTTTCCGTCTTGGTTTTGGCTTGAGGTGTTTCGTCCGACGTTGATTCGTAGTGAGACGTTTCATCGACAGGATTCTCTAAAGGCGTTTCTGGAGCGGTCGGCACCCAAACTGCAGGCTGCGGATTAGACTTAGCAGTATTCTTTTGCGATTTTTTCGCTGGAGGGTGTCGCTGAGGTTGGTGTCGAGAGAATGCCAATAGTTGATCCACCAGCGTATCGGCAAGGGTGCCGTCAATGCCTAAAACATCGGCATCATCAGAGATATCGAGACCTTCTAGCAAAACTGATAAAGCTGATTCTGGCGCGGCAGAAACGGCACTCCAATCCAGCTGGGCGGTGCGATCGCGCAACTGTTGATTGACCGCCTTGATATCTAAGTTGCCGGGCAGGACAGAGGGGAGCTTGATAACCTTCATGCGGTTGTTTTACCTAGATTCCAGAGGGTTTCATCAAAGCCTTGTAACAGGTCGGAAGGTTTCTTTTTCGGGACGACGACCAGTAACGCCCGCATCGCCCGAGTCATGCCGACAAAGAGGGTGCGGCGTTCGCGGTTGAGAATTTCTTGAATCGCATCTTCGGGAGTGCCTTTAGGCATATAGGGAAACCGGCTACCGATAAAGCCCGCGATCGCCACGATGGGAAACTCTAATCCTTTTGCAGCCTTGAGCGTCAGCACTTTAATGCCCGTTTTGCCTAAGTCCAGCTCTTTGCTACTCATGTAAGTAGCCTCTAATCCTAGATAGCTCAGCTGTCCCGCCAGAGCTTTTCCGGATCGTTCACTGGGCGTGAGTATGGCACAGGCATCGATACCCAAGCGAAACTCCCGTGCGGCCATGCGACAAAACTGAGCCAGGAGTTGGCTCTCTGCTGTTTTATCGACAACCGCGCGAACCGCTGGGGGTGGACCAAAGTTAATGTATTGCCGCTCACTGGCTTCATCATCGAGCACACTGATTTGCAGATAATCGTGAGCCGCTTCGTTAATTTCACGAGTCGTTCGATGATTGACTCGGAGAATGCCGGTACGTCCTACAAACTGAAGGTCGGAATGCACATCGCCCCAACGAAAGCTGCTGCCATAGATGGACTGATTGGCATCGGCGGTGATAAAAAGTCGATTGGGTGCTTGGCAAAGCTTTACCAAGAAGCGCAGCGTATTCGGTGGCAAGTCCTGGGCTTCGTCCACGATGACGGCATCGTAAAGGGGTGTATTAGACGACAATGAGCCTGTCGGCTGACGACAACTAGAGAGGCGGATTTATTGATTTCGTCATCTGGATCCA